>JBDRSE010000351.1:0-18863 GCA_043825095.1 bacterium | reverse complement strand
TGCCGTCCTTGTCGTTGTCGGGATCGGGGCAGCCGTCGTCGTCCTTGTAACCGTCTCGGTCCTCCGCGAGATCCGGGCAGAGGTCCTTGTCGTTCGGGATGCCATCTCCATCCCGGTCCGCCGGGGCCGCCAGGTACTTCCGCACAAACTTCCGACGCTCCTCCTCGACGGGGGGGCGATAGCCCACTCCCAAGAACAGACGGAAGTCAGGCGCGCCCCAACCGCTGGTGAGCCCGACGCCGGCCCCGGCGGTGACGGTGAAGCCCTGTGGGAAGCGATACCGCACGCCGAGCATCAGCTCGAGGGGCAGCTCTTCCTCATCGATGCCCGCGTCGGGATCTTGCGCAGCGTCGCGAAAACCCACCGCGCCGTTCAGCTCGCCGAGCACGGCCAGCCGGCGGCGCCAGACGGGCGCCTCCACACCCACGCCCCAAAAGAGCTCGTCATCCACACGCAGATTTCGCGACTCCACGGCACGGCGGAGCCGGTATCCTACGTTCAGGGCAATGACGGTGCCCTGGCGGAAGCGATAGTCCAGCGCGATCCGGGGCTCGAAGGTCGCCGTACCCTCCCCCGCGTGATCGCGGCCCTGACCCGTCGGAAGCGTGAACTGCGGGATGACAGCCAGGCCGAAGCCGCGCCGCCCATTGAGCCAGAATCGGGCCTTGGGTACGATCCGGAGGTCACCGACGGCGCTGCTCCGGAGGCTGGGAAGATCCTCCTCGATGACGGGCGACGGCGGGCTGCCGTGCTGATAGAGCACCACGGGCAGGTGCAGCCCAAGCTCGAAGAGGTGCCAGATGCCCAGCGCCGCGGTCACGTCCATCAGGGCCTGGTGCCCCACGAAGCGGTATACCGTGGCGCCCTGATTCTCCACCACCAGCGCATCGTTCACATAGCTGAAATAGGCGTTCACCGACCACTGTAGGTGCGGCAATGTCCTGGACGTTTCCAGGGTGAGGATCCCATGGGTGCTCACGGCCGGCTCGAAGCTGAGCAGGTTGATCTGCCGGACCGAAGTTTGGGCCCGGACGACGTCAGGTGCGGCGCCCAGGCTCACGAGGACCGTCAGCCCGGCCAACGCCACCCGGCGCCTGCTATTTGACCGTGGTTCGCGCATCGTCCACGTCCGACTATTGGCGCCGACGCCTCCGCCGCCAGACCCAGATCAGCAACAGGGGGATCAGACCGGCGCCGCCGCTCGTTCGCCCACCCGTCGAGCACCCGCCGCCGCCCTCGATATCCACCGGCACGTTGCCGCCGTTGCACACGTAGAAACGGTCCTCGAGCTCGTCTTGGGACAGGGTCCCATCGCCGTTGCCATCGAGGCCTGTGTCCACCTGCTGGCCGCCGAACTCGCAGTGCTCGTCTCCCGGCTCCAAGGGGGTCACCGTCATCAAGCCGTTGGCGCCGGACGCGCCTTCGTCGCCGTGACAGACAAAGAAGACCTCGTCCACCTCCTCGGGATCGAGCAGACCGTCCCGATCCTCGTCGACCCCGACCTCGATGCGCTCCCCCCCGTCGGGGCAAGGGGAGGCGTCACCGGTCTGTAGAGCGGTGGACTGAATCAAGGCTTCGGCGCCTCCCTGTCCGGTGTCACCGGTGTTTCCGTTGCACAAGATGGCGGGCTGGCTGTCGACCTCGCCGTTCTGCAGGATGCCGTCCCCGGCGATCCCGCCGCCGTCCCCATTGTCCAACCCCCCCTGCACGAGCTGACCGCCCGCGGGGCACTGGGCATCGCCGACGGCGATGGGATCCACCCGGAGTAGATGCGCGACCACGCCGCTGTCCCCGTGGCAGACGTACTGAATCGGTCCGTCGGCCTCGTCGTCGTGGAGAACGCCGTCCCCTGCCGTTCCGGCGCCGTCCCCATCGTCCATGCCGGTGAGGATGCGCTGTCCCCCCTCCTGGCAGTTCGCGTCTCCCACCGGCACCGACTCCACCCGCACCAGCGAGTTGATCCCGTCCCCGCCGTTGCACACCGCCACGGGCGGCGCGTCCACCTCGTCGTCGTGCAGCACCCCGTCGCCCGGGGAGCCCAGACCATCACCGTCGTCGAGGCCGAAGGAGAGCAGTTGCCCCCCCTCCGGACAGGTGGCGTCCCCCACGCTCAGCGTCTCGAGGCGAATCAGCCCGCTCGCGCCGTCCTGGCCCGGGGCGCCGTCGAGGCCGTAGCAAACCACCGCGGGAGCTTCATCCACCTCGTCGTCGTGCAGCGCGCCGTCCCCGGCGATCCCGTTGCCGTCGCCGTTATCGAGGCCGATGAGGATTTCCTGGCCTCCGTTCACGCAGCTCGCATCCCCCACCGGCAGGGCGTTCACGCGGATCAGCGCGTTGGAGCCGTCCAGTCCGTCGCTGCCGCTACAGAGCCAGACCGGCGGTGCGTCCACCTCGTCGTCGTGCAGCACCCCGTCGTGGGCGGTGCCTCCGCCGGCCCCGTCGTCCAGGCCCGACAGGACGAGCTGCCCGCCCTCGGCGCACGTGGCATCACCCACGGGCACCGGGTCGATGCGCACCAGGGAATTGACACCATCCACCGGCGGCGCGTCGTTGCACAGATAGGCCGTGCTCTCCACCTCTGTCGCGTCGAGAGAGCCGCTGAAGTCCACATCGTCCCCCACGTCCAGGCGGTGCCCGCCATAGGCACAGTTGGGGCCGTTGGGCTCCTGCGTGGCATCGATCCGGTGGAGCCACATCCACTCGAAGGCACCGATGTCGCACACCCCCGCGTTGGGCCGCGGCGCCCCGCGCTGGTCGGTGAGCACGGCGGTGCTCGTCAGGTCGAGACAGGTGCCGGTGTTCCTGGCGGGGCTGCCCGAAAGCAGCGGATGCGTCAGGGTCTCTCCGCCGTTGTCCTCCAGGACCCCGAGCAGGGGGTCCACGCCGACGAAATCCGCCGAACCGAATCCGGGGCAGATCGTCCCGGGCGTCTGAATCAGGTTGTAGCCGGCCGAGCTGATCACCACGGTGGACGCACAGTCGTGCGAGCCCGAGGCGCCTCTGATCACCTGATTGCCCGCCAGGATCGTGTTCTTCACTGCGGCGGTGCCGCTGCTGATCCGAACGCCTCCGCCCACGGCGCCGTTGTCACCGAGATCCCCGACGTTCCAGGCGATGGTGCAGTGCGAGATCGACAGGCTGCTGAACGACGAGTAGATCCCCCCCCCGTGCCAGGCGGCCGAGTTACCGCTGATGGTGGAGTTCAGCAGCGTCACCGTGGAGGTCACGGCGAGCAAGCCGCCGCCCACGGATACAGCGCTCAGGTTGTCGAACAGCAGCGACCGCTCGATGCGGAGGGTCGTGGAAACCGCGTAGATCCCTCCGCCGCCCCCGGCGGCACCGGCGTCCCGCGCCTCGTTGCCGCGGATATCACACCGCAGGAGTGTAAGCGAAAGGGTCGCCCGGATGCCGCCGCCGTTGCCCGTCGCGACATTGTTGTGCACGGCGACGTCTTCCAGGGTCGCGACGCTCAGGCTGAGAATTCCACCTCCGTCCCCGGCCACGTTCCCGTTTCGCACCGTGAGCCCGCGGAGCTGCACCGTGGCACCGGGGAGGATGTGCAGCACGCGGTCGAGATCCCCTCCGTCCAGGACCGTCAGGGTCCTCCCAGCCCCCTGGAGCTCGATGTTGCTGCTGAGATCGAGATCCCCGGTCGCATTGGCGTCTTCCCCTGCCCCGGCCAGCGTCAGCGCATAGGTGCCCGCAGGCACGCTGATGACATCGTCCCCGGATCCGGCCGTGCAGCCTCCAAAGGCGCTGTCGGTGTTGGCAGCCTCGATGGCCTCGCGCAGGGAACACCCGGCGCCGGTGTTCCACTCGTCGTTTTCCGTGGACACCGTGATGGTGGCGGCCCTGGAGCCGGTGCTCACAGCTGTAGACAAAAGCAGGCCGAAGAGCACCGCCACGGCGCGCGATGGCGGCCGGCGGTGGTTCTTCTGATGTGTTAGCGGCGCAGACTCGAGCATGAGGTTCCTCCTCCCGCAGGCGATCCAATCTACTCAGCCGCGCGGCATAGCATCACATCGCCCCAAAATCCAGTAACTTCGCCAGAAAAAACACCGTAAGGAGGATTACGGTCGCCCGTTCAGAGACCTCGCCGCCTCCGTCTGCAAGCTATGAAAAGCAGTCCCAGAATCAGGATCAGGGCATTGTCCGGGTGGCGGCTCTCACTGTTGGAGGAACAGCCGCAGCCGTCCTGGGCGCCGCAGTCCGAGTCGGTCTGCGAATCGCACCCCGCAGGGCAGCAGCCGTCGCCGTCAACACAGCTTGCGATTGGCTCGTAGGAGCAGCTCGCGTCGCAGGTGGACGCGCTGCCGTGGAGCGTGCCCCGGGTACAGGCTTGTTGAGCATCGCAGTAGGTCGGGCAGTCCCAGATGGGATCGCAGGTTTCTCCAGGCTCCACCACGCCATTGCCGCAGACGCTCGAGCCGCAGCCCGAGGTGTCCCAGTCGCCGCAGTCCGAACGACACGCCAGGGTGCCGGCCGTGAAGCCCTGCCCGATGCTCACGCAGTCCTGATCCGCGAGGGTGGAGCCGTCGCACACCTCGGGCGGTTGGACGATTCCGTCTCCGCACACTCCGCACTCCGTCACCTCCCAGCCGGTGCAGTCCGGCAGGCAGCCGAGCACCCCCCCGCTGAACCCCTGGCCGATGGACGCGCAGTCGTTTGCGCCCAGATCCTGGCCGTCACAGATCTCGGCGAGCTCCCGACGGTTGTTCCCGCACACGTCGACGACGCAGTCCAGATCCGACGCGTCGGCTACGCCGTCACCGTCGTTGTCCAATCCCACGCCGTCGCCGCTCCAGTCCTCCAGGCCGCTGGCGTCGTCGTTGCACGGGCTGTCCACGAGGGTGTCGGGGAGCCCGTAGTAGGCGGGCACCGCCCACTCCGGCAGTGGAACCCCAATCCCCACCGGCGGATGACAACCCTGACAGTCGCTCGGCACCTCCAGCAGGTGCCTCGTGATCAGCCCGCTCGACGTTGGGTAGAGCTCCCCCGGGACCACGCGACCGTGGCACCCCAGACAACCGATTCCCGGAGCGGTGGCAGTGCCGTCGGACAGTCGCAGCCAGGGATTCCCCTCGTCGTCGCTCCGATGGCAGAGACCGCAGGCGCTGTTCATGTAGCCCGCCCCGGCGTGGACCTCGTGGAGCGAGTCGGGCCACGCGACGCCGCCGCCGATGGGCTGGTAGGGCACCGTCTGAAAATCCCCGTGACAGGTCTGGCAGCCGCCGCGATACCGGTGCCAGGCGCTCGAATCAGGGGCCTTGATCGTCAGGGTGACACACACGAGCAGCACACCCACACACGCGAACAGCACACCGCTCGCGAATCGGAGCAATCTGGAAAACATGGGCGCATTCTACAGCTTCTCGACGCAACTTCAACAGGGTACGGCAGGCGACCTCAGTCGAGCAACCGGACCTCCGAGACGAAGTAGCATTCCAGGGTTTTCAGCTCCAGGAAATGGTGAACGTGGAGCCCCACCCGGAGCATGTTGGGGAGCATCCACCACAGGCCCCCGAAGAGCTGGCGCGGGCTCACCAGCTCCTCCCGCCGACGGAAATGCTCGGTTACGATGCCGTCCAGTCGGGGCGAGCCGGTGACAACGGGGCTCAGGACGACGTTCCGCTCGTAATGGCGGAGTGGATGGACCTCGAGCGACAGAGGCGTGTGCTTTCCGTGCCACTGTCGTAGAAATTCCTCGCGGGACAGCCTGGGATTCTTACGGAAAAGCGTGAGAAGCCCCACCCCGGGCGTCCGCTCCCCGAGGGGCCAACGCCGCGTCCAGCCCAACGGGGTGGATTCCTCCACACGGTACCCGGCGGCCGCACCCCCGGCGCACTCGACCCACCGCTCCGGCGCCCAACCACCGCGGTATCGGATCGAGAGCAGGGCCAAGGGACTTCGGGTGTAGTGAATCACGGAGAACCGCGGCGGCGGCTCCTCGGTGAGGTGGAGCACCAGCCCCACGGGGCGCTCCGCCATCAGCCGGGGCACCAGCTCCCGTCGAACCCGGTCCGCGAGCTCGCCGCGGCCCTCGCCCGGGTCGGCTCGAATCAAGAGCTGCAGCTTGTGCGGAGCGGTTTCACTCATTCGGCGTCTCTCGTTCCATTAGTTGCGCGGCGCGGCAGCAGTCGATAATAATCCAGCCACCTGACAGGAGCCAGCCATGAGTCGGTCGACCCCCTCGGCAAAGGACTACACGCCCACCGTGCTCGTCACGGGCGCGGCAGGGTACCTGGGCCGCGTGCTCGTGCACGAGCTGCTCGCGCCGCGCGGCGCCACCGGGGTATCGCCGCGGGAGGTGCGCGTTCTCGATCGGGCCGATTTCGCCCTGGTCGCGAGGCAGGACCATCGCGACCACCTGGTCGGGCCCGAGGATTCACGCGTAAAGGTGTTCTGCGGAGACGTCCGGGACCCGGCCCTGCTCCGACGGGCCTGTGACGAGGTCGACCTGGTGTTTCACTGCGCAGCAGTGGTCGACTGGGGGCACCACCCCGAGGCGCTGCTGCAGTCGATCAACGTGGACGGTACGCGAGCGGTGCTCCGGGCTAGTCTGGAGGCGGGCGTGGCAGCGCTGGTCTACACCAGCACCGAAGATGTCGTGTTCACGGGCCTGCCCGTCCGGGACGGTGACGAAGGGCTCCCGTTCCCGGAGCGGTACGTGAACGGCTACTGCCGGACCAAGGCCGAGGCCGAGCAGCTCGTCCGGAGCGCGGACGGCTCCCCCGGCGCGACAGGCCGCCCCCTGCGCACCCTGGCGATCCGTCCCGTTGGCATCTGGGGAGAGGCGGATCCGTTCCACGTCAGCGAGCTCCTGCGCATGGCGCAGCGGGGCCCGCTGCTGCGGATCGGTGACGGCCGTGCCCGCTGCCAGCACGTCTACGTCCACAACGTCGCCCACGCGCACCTGCTCGGGGCGCGGGCTCTGCTGGGAAGAAACGAAGCAGCGTGCGGCCAGGCCTACTTCGTGACCGACGCTCCGCCGGCCAACTTCTTCGACTACCTCGAGCCGGTGATCTCCGGGACCGGGCATCGCATGCAGCCCTGGGGCCTGGCCATCCCTCGCGCGTGGATGTTCGCCCTGGGCGCGGTGCTCGACGGCCTGGTGTCGCTGCTCAGGCCGTTCCGGCGGTTCACGCTGCCCGTGAGCCGTTTTGCCGTGACCTACGTCACGCAGGACTTCACCTTCTCCGGAGAGCGGGCGCGGCGCGAGCTCGGTTACCACCCGGTGTTTGGGGAGGCGGAGGCCTATGAGCGCACCACGCGCTGGTTCCGGGCGCACGGCCCGGTCTGAGCGCCCCGGGGTCTTGAACTCTGCGCTCCGGCTGCCTACACTGGAGCCATGACCAACGGCGAACCCCGAGACAAGCTCCAGATCACCACCCAACTCTTCGACTCCTACCGCCAGGATCAGGCAGTGGGCATCCTGGACGCCCGCATGGCGTGGGAAGAGCTCGACGACGAGGTCCTGATCATTGCGGCCGGCTGGGCGGGCTCGGCAGAGCAGGAGCTGGCGGCCTCGGACACCGCGGCGCTGTTCGGGGCCGGCGGTTACGACTGGGCGTTTTACGTCGAAGCGCAGAACACCATCGGGTTTCACCGCATCCTGGAGGCCGTGCAGAACCACCGGGGGGATCCGCCGGCGTCCGCTCCCATGCGCCGGTATGCGCTGGACATTCTCCGGGGCCGGGTTCACCTCTCCGGGGCAATTCGGCTGGTGAGCGCCGACGCGGAGCTGGCGTCGTCGCTGCCGGATCTGTACCAGACCTTCCTTCCCGGCATCGACCCCCGCCGGTATCCGATCTTGAACCAGGCCGTGCGGGTCGCCGCGGCCATGGCGCTCCCGCGGGTCGAGCTGTACCGCCTGCGAGGGATCCAGTCCGACGACGAGGCGACCCCGAGCACAGCCCTGGACGCCAGACATCTGGAGGAGATCCGCGAGGCCTATCAGGCAGTGATGCTGGAGGCGGCGAGCCGAAAGGACGAGGAAGATCACGGCCGGGAAGAGGAGCTGCTCGTGCGCGCCCTGGATCTCGCGACCCAGTCTCCAGAGCCGGACGACGACATCGAGGTGATGCAGCGAATCTTGCAGCTCGCCGAGCAGTCCCCCATCTCCACAGGGGCGATCACCCGCTGTGCGTCCGCGCTGCAGGACCTCGTGACCCAGGGGCACCGCTCCGTGGCGGTCGCCAACTGTCTGATCGCCCTCGGCCAGGTCGTGCAGCGGCAGGGCCTCCTGGAGGAGATCGGCGAGATCATCGTCGGCGCCGGATCGCGCCTGCTGGAAGAGGAGCTGGAGCGCGAGGTCGAGCTCAACCTGAAAACCACGGTCGCCCGGGCCTGGTTGGGGCTGGGCCGCACCGAGCGCGCCCGTCCGCTGCTCAAAGAGGTGGACGACGTTCGCCTCGGCCCGGAGGACCGGCTGAACGTGGCGCTCATGACCGCCGAGACGCATCAGGAAAAGCAGCGCTCGGGCAAGGCGGCGGATGCGCTGCTGGCCGCGTTGGAGATGACCCGGGACGTGGAGCCCACGGTGCGACTCCCGGCGCTGCAGAAGCTGCTGTCGGTGTGGCCCGATTCCCGGGAGCTGGAAGGCCTGCTCCCCTACGTGGACGAGCTGCTCGAAACCGCAAAGACCATGACCGAGCCGCGGCGGACGCTGTGCCTGGTGGGCACCGCGCTGCGACTCTGGCCGGCCGGAAGACGGGTCCAGGCCCTGCGCGCCTGGAGCATGATCGATGAGGACCGAATCCGCCGGGAGACGCCGCCCATGATGGCGGAGAAGGTCCTGAGTGTCGTCGAAAAAGCCCGCCTGAAGATGGACACCTCCCAGTCCCAGACCGTCGTGCACTGATCCACAGCCCTCTGGCCCATTCTAGTCAGGATGAAGTGACCGGTTCCTGGTTCGCACACTCGTAGGTTACGCTGCGAACTTGGAAAAACCCGTAGCGCAGAGCTACACTGACCAGGACCGAAAGCCTTCGACGAGCAGGCGGATCGCAAAGCCGATCAGCAGGACGCCGGAGACGCGAAACACGACCTTGAGGACCGGGGGCTTCAGCAGTGGACGCAGCCGGTGGGCGAACAGCACCTTGAGGCTGTCGAGGGTCAACACTCCGAGCACGGCGCCGGTCATGAACCCGGCCAGATCCAGGTCGTAGCCGTGACGGATCGTGGCGGCGCCGATGATCCCGATCCACACCATGAAGACAAAGGGATTCACGAAGTTCACTAAAAACCCGCGGGCGAAGTGGCTGAGCAGGCTGACGCCGTCCAGCTCGCTCGACTCCGGGAGCTCGACGCGCGGCGCGAACAGGTACCGCACCCCGAAGGCGAGCAGCAGCAGCCCACCGCCGAAGGCCAGCCAGGGCCGGGCCCGAGGGTCCTCGAGGTAGCGGGCGACGCCGAAGGTACAGAGCAGCACGGCGATCACGTCACTGACGAAGATGCCCAACGCTACGGCGAAACCATGGAACTTGCCGCGCTCGAAGGTGGACGTGAGCAGCACGAACAGCACGGGGCCGATGAGCACGATCAAGGCGAGCCCGGTGACGTATCCCTCCAGGAACGGCACGGGCTACACGGGCTGCGGAAGCCCCGACCCGGAGCCGGGGTTTTGCAGCGCGTACCAGGCCTGTTTGAAGGGCCGACGCTGGGGAAAATCCGTCACGCGGAGGGTCCGGCCGAGCACGGGGAGCAACCGGTTCAACCCCTTCTGTCGGTGGCGGAGCAGGCACTTCATGCGAACCGGGACCGCCCCCACGGTGCTCTTGATCTCCGCGGCTGTCCGGCCGTAGTGGACCTGGGACAGTCCCCGCTCCAGCGCGAGCTGCAGATAGTCGTAGAGCATCCTCGAATAGAGCGCGCACTCCTGGTTGAACCGGTAGTCGAGTCCGACCAGGTGCGCCTCCAGGGAGGACTCCACCACAAAGCCGGACAGGAACGCCACCAGCTCGTCGCCCCGGAAATACCCCCGCACCAGGTGCTCGCCGCCGAGACTGCGGTGTAGATTCACCAGGGACCGCATCCCGAAGGTTCCCAGGCGGTAGGGCGCCTTCCGCAGCACGGAGTCGTGGAGCTCCCGCAGGCGCGCCTCGTGGATGACGACTTCGTCAACGGTCAGCGCCCGCCCGTGGATCCCGGCCGATTTTGCGTAGGCGCGCCGCGCCTTGTTGCGATACTTCGAGCTCAGGGAGTCGAGATAGTCGTCAAACGTGCGCCAGCGACCGTCCAGTCGGAGGACCATGTCGGGCTCGGTTTCGAAGTCGCAGAAGGCGTACTCGCGCAGCTGCTCGACCAGCGCCGCCGAGGGGTCGTAGAAGTCCTTGAACAGGATCCCCGCCGCTCCCACACCCTGCGCGTCCAGCTCCTGTTGAAGCACGATCGCCGCGTCCGCCAGGCTCTGGACCGCGTCCTCGAGCCGCACCTCCGGCAAGAACGCGAAGCCGTGCTCCCCAGAGTGGAAGGCGTCTCCGCAGACGATGACCGGGACCCGAAACGGGCGCTGGACGAGCCGCAGCTTCCGCGCCAGGAAGGCGACCGCAACCCGGGACCGATCCAACAGCGGACCGATGGGCTCCCCGACGAACTCGGTGACCTGAAACCGCGCCGCCCCCACGGGACGCTCCCCGTCGAAAAAGAGCGCGTAGCAAAGGACCAAAGGTTCACAGTCTCCCGTCTCGATTGCTCGGAGGTAAGGGCGTTGAAGAAAGAGGCTCTGCCCCCGGACAACGTGGTCCCAGCCGCCGTCCACGTCTGCGATGGAGCGGTAGAGCTGAATCCGGAGCCGAACGGAGGCGTTCTGATTGGAATTCGGTGTCAAAGTCGCACAACTTTCGAAGAAAATAGTGAAAAAACAGTACGTTCAGGAGCCCTTCGCGATTGAGAGAGCCTGCTCGACCTCGTCAATGGTGTCTCTGTTGATCCGCGCCACCAGGAACTTGCCCTTCCGCTCAGTGGTAATGAGCTCTGCGTTGGCGAGCTCCTTGAGGTGGTGCGAGATGGTGGGGGCGCTGAGCTTGAACAGCTTCATCACGCTGCTCACCATGCACGCGGGCTCCTCGAAGTCGGTTTCCTGCTGCTGCGCGATTTCCAAGTAGAGCGCCAGGCGATTCTCGTTGGAGAGCGCCTTCATGATCTTTGCCAACCGCCTGGTATCTGGGGCCATTTGTCTTTAACTCCGGCTGCCGTTTTGGTAGTTATATAATTCGAAGACTGTCTAACTGTGCGCTCGCCAGTCAGGTTTGTCAAGTCGCTTTCATCGAATTCCTACCCGATCGCAACAGAACCCTCAGCGCATGTGACTTGTGTCGGACGACAGGTTCAGATAGCCTACAGGCTACAGACGTCGGGGTTTTACTTCGGCCAAGGCGTCCCCGTCGGAGGGTGGAGACAAGCCTTTCGTCGCTATCAGAAGGAGCGCCCGCATGGTGAGTCAGCTTACGAGAACTTTCTTGAGCGTGTTGCTGATGGTGAGCCTGAGCCAAGCCGGGTGCGGTGACGACACCACGAGCGGCAACAACAACCAGCCCGGGCCGGACGCCGTGGTGGAGCTCTGCGACGACGGCATCGACAACGACGGCGATGGGTACGTCGACTGCGAAGACCAGGACTGCTTTGCGCTGCCGCCGTGCAGCCAGCTCGAAGACTGTGGAGACGACATCGACAACGATGACGATGGGGACATCGACTGCGCCGACTCCGACTGCGTGAACGACGCATCCTGCGAATACCCCGAGGTCAGCTGCCATGATCTCATCGACAATGACGGCGACGGGCTCGTCGACTGCGAAGACACGGCCGACTGCGCGGCCTACTGCATTCAGCACGAGACGGAATGCAACGACGGCGTGGACAACGACGCGGACGGCGACACCGACTGCGCCGACACTGAGTGCGTGGGGAAGATCTACTGCGAGTTCCCCGAGACGAGCTGCGGCGACGGCTTCGACAACGACGGCGACGGGCTCGTCGACTGCCTGGACACGGCCGACTGCGAAGACGAGCCCTGCGACGTCGGCGGGCTGACCTGCGTCGGAGGCTCCTGCATCTGCGCCGGAGGAGAGGTCACCGAAACCACTTGCGATGACGGCCAGGACAACGACTGCGACGGCGACACCGACTGCGACGACGACGACTGCATCACCGCCGGCTTGTGCGATCACGAAACCGTGTGCAACGACGGGCAGGACAACGATGGCGACGGCCTGACCGACTGTGCCGACACGCTGGACTGCCAAGGGGAGAGCTACTGCGAGTACCCCGAGACGACCTGCGGCGACAACTTTGACAACGACGGCGACGGCAGCGTGGACTGCGCCGACAGCGACTGCAACAACCAGAGCTGCGGCACCTTCGGCAAGGTCTGTATCGGCCAGGCCTGCGGGTGCCCCCCCCTCGGCCTCACCACCGAAACCGACTGCATGGACGGCGTGGACAACGACTGCGACGGCGACATCGACTGTGACGACTCGGACTGCGCCGGGGGGTACCCCTGCGAGTCCCCGGAAACGACCTGCGGCGACGGGCTGGACAACGACGGCGACGGCGACGTGGACTGCGCCGACACCGACTGTAACGGCACGGGATTCTGTGAGGTCCCCGAGGTGAGCTGCGGAGACGGCTTCGACAACGACGGCGACGGGCTGATCGACTGCGTGGACCCTGACTGCGACGGCATCGGCTTCTGTGAGCTGCAAGAACAGACCTGCAACGACGCCTCCGACAACGACGGCAACGGCCTCATCGACTGCGAGGATTCGAGCTGCGACGGTGTGGACAACTGCGAGCACCCGGTGGAGGTAACCTGCAACGACCTCTTCGACAATGACGCGGACGGATTGGTGGACTGCGCAGACCCGGACTGTATCAGCCAGTCCTACTGCCAATACCCCGAAACCAGCTGCAGCGATCTGTTCGACAACGACGGCGACGGCGACGTGGACTGCGCCGATTCGGACTGCGACGGCGTCGGCGGCTGCGAGTCCTGGGAGCAGACGTGCGATGACGGCTTCGACAACGACGGCGATGGGGCCGTGGACTGCGCCGACTCCGACTGCGTGAACGACGCATCCTGCGAGTACCCCGAGGCGAGCTGCGGCGACGGCTTCGACAACGACGGCGACGGCGACACCGACTGCGCCGACCAGGACTGCAACGGCGTCGGGCTGTGCCAGATTCCCGAGACGAGCTGTGGGGACCTCTTCGACAACGACGGCGACGGCCTCACCGATTGCCAGGATCCGGACTGCCACGGCATCTACCTCTGCCAGGCGGTGGAGATCAGCTGCGACGACAACTTCGACAACGACGCCGACGGGCTCAAGGACTGCTACGACCCGACCTGCTTCGGCCGCACCTGCGCTCCCAACGGGAGGATCTGCGGCCCCGGCGTCTGCATCTGCAGCGGCGGGGACACCATGGAGGTGACCTGTAACGACGGCGTCGACAATGACTGCGACGGCAAGGTTGACTGTGCCGACACCAACTGCAACGGCGTCGGCTACTGCGAGTCCCCGGAGCAGACCTGCGACGACGGCTTCGACAACGACGGCGACGGCAAGATCGACTGCGCCGACCCCAACTGCAACGGCGTGGGGAACTGCGAGCTGCCGGAGCAGAGCTGTAACGACAGCCTGGACAACGACGGTGACGGCGACGTGGACTGCGCCGATTCCGACTGCGCCGCCTTCTGCGGGATCATCGAAACCAACTGTAACGACGGCCTGGACAACGACGGAGACGGAGACGTGGACTGCGCCGATTCCGACTGCGCGCTCATCTCGCCCTGTCAGTACCCGGAGGCCAACTGCAACGACCTCATCGACAACGACGGGGATGGGCTCACCGACTGCGCCGACACGGCCAACTGCGCCGGGATCGGCCAGTGCGAGTCCATCGAGCTGACCTGCGGCGACCTCTTCGACAACGACGGCGACGGCCTCATCGACTGCGCCGACCCGGATTGCGCGGCCGAGCCCTACTGCGAGCCCATCGAGCTGACCTGCGGCGACAAGTTCGACAACGACGGCGACGGCGCTGTCGACTGCGCCGACTCCGACTGTAGTGGGCTGGGCCTGTGCCAGAATCCCGAGGTGAGCTGTGGGGACCTCTTCGACAACGACGGCGACGGCCTCACCGACTGCCAGGATCCGGACTGCCACGGCCTCTACCTGTGCCAGGCGGTGGAGATCAGCTGCGACGACAACTTCGACAACGACGCCGACGGGCTCAAGGACTGCTTCGACCCGACCTGCTTCGGCCGCACCTGCGCGCCCAACGGGAGGATCTGCGGCCCCGGCGTCTGCATCTGCAGCGGCGGGGAGACCATGGAGGTGACCTGCAACGACGGCATCGACAACGACTGCGACGGGAAAATCGACTGCGCGGACTCGAACTGCACGGGCCTCGGCTTCTGCGAGACCACGGAGACGAGCTGTGATGACGGCTTCGACAACGACGGCGACGGACTCGCGGACTGCCTGGATCCCAACTGCGCCTCCAACCCCTACTGTCTCGCCCTCGAGATTGACTGCGCCAACGGCTTGGACGACGACTCCAACGGGCTGACCGACTGCCAGGACCCGGACTGCGACGGCGAGCCCTGCGGTGACCACGGCATGGTGTGTGAGAACAACGTCTGCGAGTGCCCCTTCGGTGAGGCGACCGAGACGACCTGCAACGACAACGAGGACAACGACTGCGACGGGGACGTGGACTGCGCCGATACCGACTGCGCGGCCTGGCCCGACTGCGAGGCCACCGAAATGTCCTGTGGCGACGGCTTCGACAACGACGGCGACGGCACCATCGACTGCGCGGACACCGACTGCAACGGCACCGGGCTGTGTGAGATCCCCGAGGTGAGCTGCGGAGACGCCTTTGACAACGACGGCGACGGACTGACCGACTGCGCCGACCCGGACTGCATCGGGCTCTACCTCTGCGAGGCGGCTGAGCAGACCTGTGACGACAACTTCGACAATGACGCGGACGGCTTGGTGGACTGCGCCGACCCCGACTGCTTCGGCCTGACCTGCGGCCCCCACGGCCGCATCTGCGACGCCTCGGTCTGTGTCTGCAGCGGTGGGGAGACCTTCGAGGTCACCTGCGACGACCTCATCGACAATGACTGCGACGGACTCGTGGACTGCCTCGACTCCAACTGCAGCACAGACCCAAACTGTCCATAGGGGCCAGGGCCAAGCCCCGATCCCTCCATACAGCTTGTGCGCCGGTCATCGGGAGCGCCGGAGCGCCTCGAGCAGGCGCATGATCTCGCCCTTGCACGAATCCGCCCCCTTGCAGCTTCGCTCGGGTCAGTTCCTGTCCAGCGTGGCTCAGCTCTCGTCCGGGCCGATGTCCGGGCCGGCGCCTTGGGGGCGCGCGTCACCCTCGTAGTCCCAGGAGGGCATCCCGGTGGTGGTCCCGGCATCTCGGCACGGCGAGCCGGCCGGAAGGACGGGGAACGTACCCGGCGTCCAAGACCACCCCGGGCCGGCGTCGATGTTGCCGGACACGGTGATGTCGCTCATCGCGTTCACCGACGAAGCGTTCGAAAGCGGCACCGAGTCTTCGTTTAAATACAGCGCGTACAGCCCGTTGATCATCACGATATCATTGGACTCGAGAATCCGCGGATCCGCTGCCGCGTCGCGCTCCCAGAAGCCGTAGGCGGTGCCGCAGGCGCCGGCATCGATCACGTTGTTGCGCAGGATCCCGAGGGGTCCCGTGGGGGGCGAGGACGTCCGGGAGAGGTCTACCGCCACGCCCGTGCTGACGCAGGCCATGGACGGCCCCCCGCCGCCGCTGATGGCGTTGGAGTGCGCGTCCAGCTCGTTCGCTCCGGCGGCGACGCCAATCCAAAGGCCCACGTAGTCTGCGCCGTTGACCGCCGCGTCCGAGCAGAGCCCGCCGTGGATGGCGTTGTTCTGCAGTCGCGCATTGGAATCGTCCGCCACCACGCCGGCCACCCAGGGGGAGCCGCAGCCTCCCACGATGACGTTGCTGTCGACCACAGCCGTGGTGGTGCCTCGCAGCAGCAGGCCCACGACGTCGACCCCTCCCCGCCCATGGATGAGCAGGTTGTCCCGAATCTGCCCACAGGCGCCGTCCTCGCACAGCACGCCATAGGAGCTCGGCGGGAGCCCGAAGCTCGAGCCGCGAATCTCGGTGTTTCCCACGATGGCGCACCGGCTCGGCACGCCCCCGTCGCTCCCGCAGACCACCCCGCGGCAGTCGTTGCTGCTGCCCTCCAGGCCGCCGGTGATGAGCCGATTGGCCTCGATGAGCGGGTGGCAGTCCCCCTCGGAGCGGACCCCCACTGCCAGCCCCTGGCCGGTGCCGTCGCCCTCGGACGAGAGGCGGTAGTTGTTGCCGATCCAGGGCGACGCCCCGCCGCAGCTCTCCATCAGGATGCCGTCGTCGCTCCCCATCGCGCCCCAGACCGTGATGTCGTTGCGCGTCACCTGGGTCCCTGCGGCGTCGCCGGTGATCTTGATCCCGGCGGCCTCGTTCATGGCCTGGGCGCACACCGCGGACTGATCCACCACCGCGCCGGGTGAGCTGGACAGCAGAACCCCGTACGACACCACCGGTCGATGCGTGTTGGTGCGATGGCCCCGGATGTGCGTGCCGTTCCAGCAGCCGCCGCTGCACCGGCCGACGCCGTCCCGGGTGTTGCCGTCGCAGGACTCGCCGATGAACGGGGCGGAATTCTCCGAGTAGATCCCCACGGACAGCGAGATTCCATCGCCGCCCTCCACCTTGGTGCGAAGAATCTGCGGCGTGGCCATGGTCGACGTGTTGGGGTCGTCCAGGATTGTGATCCCGTAGGTTTCGTCACCGCTGTGAGGGCCATAGATCTCGCAGCCGCTGATCACCGCACCTGTGGAGCCTTCGATGTCCACCACCGAGGTCGCGGTCATGCCGGAGGTGCCGAGCAGGCTGATGACGAAGCCGTCCAGGATGGTCGGATTCACCACCCCGGGGCCGAAGTAGAGCCCCACGCCGTTCTGTCCGCGGATCTCGGTGCGGCAGGCGGTCGGGTTCCGGGTCCAACCCGTGGGATCCGGATTGTAGCCACCGTACACGGACACGCCGTCCTTCATGACCACGGACTCGTCGTAGTAAGCCCAGCCACTGCAGCTCGGAAGAGACGCGACACACACCACCTTGGGGTTGCCGGGCTGGAGCGCGTGGGCAATGGCCGCGTTGATCGTCAGGAACGGATCCAGCTCACCGCCCGTGGCGGTGGTGTCGTTGCCGTTGGTCCCCGACACGTGCACGCAGGCGCAGGTTTCGTCCACCAGACCGTCGCAGTCGTCGTCCAGGCCGTTGCAGATCTCCTGGGACCCTGTGGGCGCCACGCACTGCTGCTGGATCACGCCGCTTTGGCAGTAGTCCACCGTGGTGACGCACGTGCCCTGACCGCAGGTCAGCGTCGGCTGGTCCTCGTCCACCTGGCTGTCGCAGTCGTCGTCCAGGTTGTTGCACGCCTCCGGGCTGGGCAGGATCTGCCCGGTGCACGGCCCCTGAACCCCCCGGACGCAGTGCGAGAAGCCGCCGCGACACTGACCGACGCCCTCGGTGCCCGCCGGCCCCTCGTAGCAGGCCACGGTCATCCCCTCGTCCACCTGGCCGTCACAGTTGTCGTCCCGGCCGTTGCAGACCTCGACCTGGCCCGGATTCGTGGTGTCACTGTTGTCATCGCAGTCCCAGAGGGCCGGTGTCGGAACCTCCCCGCAGAATCCGTCGACGCCGGCCAGGGCCCCCGTGCCGTCCGGGCAGGCGGTGTAGCCGTCGCCGTCCAGGTCGAACTCTTCGTCGCAGGCGCCGTCGCAGTTGTTGTCCAGGCCGTCACACAGCTCGACCGCGCCGGGGTACACCTCGGCGTTGGTGTCGTCGCAGTCGATGGGCTCGCAGTTGGTGTACCCGTCTCCGTCCTCGTCGACGATCTCGTCGATAACGCCGTTGCAGTTGTCGTCGATGCCGTTGCCGCACACCTCCGGCGCGCCCGGGCCGATGTTCGGGTCCTCGTCGTTGCAGTCGTCCGCCGCGGTCCACCCGTCGCAGTCCCGATCGTCGAAGGCGTGCAGAAGAATCGTGCCGCCTAGCTCCACGAGGCAGCCTGTTTCGGTGACGACAAAAGTGGGCGGCGTCTGCGCCGCGTCGACGAGCTCGACGGTCCGCTCGGCGACGTGTCCCGCCAGGAACGTCTGCGATTCGGGGTTCTCCATCCAGCCCCACGCCGCCAGCACGCCGCCCCGGTAGCCCAGCACCGCGACCTTGACGGTCTCCATGACGCCGTCGCCGTTCTCCCGGATCAGCAGCCGGTAGGGATCCGCGGACAGGCTGCGCCCCACCACGTCCGCCGGGGTTTCGTTCGCCTCGGGATCGAGGATGAACGGGCCGCTCTCGCCCTGCCGGCTCACGCCGATGTGAAACACCAGCTCGTCCAGGTTTTCGTCCAGGGCTGCCACGTCGGACTCGGCCAACGTCACCTCCACGAGGATCCCGGTTTCCGCAGTTTCGCAGCCGCCAGACACCATAAGCGCCACGCACAGCGCCAGGGCTGTCGAGCGAGCGCTCGAGAGACTCCATCCGCGTTTCATGTTTGGTCCTCCAGGCTATAGGTCAATGCTAATAATAATGCCTACCATTACATGATACACCGAGCGGCGCAGCACCCAAAGCATCATCTGTATGTGTTCACGGGGGGGCTATTTGCAGCACCTCCCGAGCGCAGCGAGGTTCCCCCGGAGGGGGCGGAGGGGGAGAGCTGAGCCGCGAAGCGGCGGATCGATCTCCGGCAGGTGCCAGGATTCGCACAGCGCCGAAACCAGCCCGACAGATCCGCC
>JBDRSE010000350.1:0-6498 GCA_043825095.1 bacterium | reverse complement strand
CGGGGATCCCTGGTCAACGTCATTGGTGCAGTGCTACGCTCCCCTTCCGTGAACCGCACGATCGCCCTCGTCATCTCGCTGCTGGGCGCAGCTCCCTGTCCGGCCCAGGCGCGCGGCCGCGACCTCGCTCGCAGGGTAGATACCGCGCGCTCCGCCTGGAGCCACGAGACGCTGGACACCGTGTGGGCCGCTCCGCTCGTCTCGCCCAGCGGCCGGATCTATGTCGGATCCGAGGACGGTTTCCTCTACGCCTTCGAGGCCGGTGGGCGTCTACGCTGGGCGTACAAGGCCTCCGAGGGGTTCTCGGGTTGGCCGGTCTGGATCAAACGGGGGCTGCTGGCGGTGGGCAACCGCAACGGCACCATCTACCTGCTGAACGAGGCGGGCGAGGTGCGGCGAAAGGTGACGGTGGAGGGCGTCCCCATGGGACGCCCGGCCGTCCGGCGCGGCCTGCTCTACGTCAGCACAACAAGGGGTCAAGTCGTCGCCATCGGAGAGAGGGGCCTTCAGTGGGTTCATGATGCGGGGAGTCCGGTCACGGGATACCCCGAGGCGAGCGCCCGCCAGGTCCACGTCGGGTGCAAGGACGGCACGGTGCTGGCCCTGGACGACAGGGGAACGCGGCTGTGGGCCGTCAAGCTGGGCTCGGCAGTGCGAGGCTCCATCGCCAGGAGCGCAGACAACGTGGTGCTGGCTCTGGAGGACGGCACGGTAACGGCGCTGGCGTCGGGCGACGGCCGCACGGCCTGGCAGCGCAAGCTGACCCCGATGCGCGGCGGCGTGACCGCCCTGCCAGGCGGCGGTGTGGTGCTGGGTACGCTTGAGGGCAAGCTGGTGGCGCTCGGCCCGGATGGGGCGGTCCGCTGGAGCTTCACCGCCGACGGTCCCATCGCCGGGACGGTGACCGTGGCCGGGCGACGGATCCCGCCGCTTCACCCCGGAGCGCCCCGCAGGGGCGCGAGGACCGGGATCCTGTTCGGCACCGACCGCGGCACGCTCTACCTGCTGGATCCGGAGGGATCCCCCCGCGGTCTGTATCCGGTCGGAGGCGAGATCCGGGGCGGGATCACCCTGGACCGCGGCCGCGCGCTGCTCGGCAGCACCGACCGTCGTCTGTATGTCATTCCTCTCGACGGTGCAGGGGTCTGGCGGCGGGCGCCACACCTCAAGCACCTGCTGCTCCGGACGGCGACGGGCAGCCTCATCTGGCGACGCGATCTCTCGGGGCCGGTGGCGGCGGGCGTGGGACGCGGCACCAAAGGCCGCCTGCTGGCTGGCACCTGGGGCAACCGGATGTTCGTGCTCCAGGCGGATGGCAGGGTGCAGTGGAGCTACAACTGCGGGGCCGACGTCGACACCCTGCCCGTGATGGATGGCAAGGGAGCCGTGGCGTTCGGCTGCAACGATGGCGGTTTCTACGGGCTGAAACCCGACGGGGATCTGCGCTACCGGCTGCCGGTGAACAAGGCTCTGGCCTCCTCTCCTGCCGCGACCCGCGACGGGACGATCTACTTCGGTGCGCGAGACCGACGGATCTACTCCGTCGACAGGCAGGGCAAGGTGCGCTGGCGCATCCGCACCGGCGGTGACGTTGACGGATCCCCCTGCATCGGGCAGGACGGCGCGGTCTACATCGGGTCTGACGACCGCCACCTCTACGCCATCGATCCCCTGGGGCACATCGGCTGGTATCACAAGTTCCCCGCCCCGATCCGTTCGCGCCCGGCCATCTCGTCGAAGGAGACGATCCACGTCACCGCCATGGACCAGCGGCTGTACGCCCTGGCGCCCGATGGACAGGAGCTGTGGAACTTCCAGAGCGATGGACAGATCGTCTCGTGGCCCGTGGTGGGGCCGGAGGGCACGGTCTACTTCGGGTCGCGGGATCACCGCGTGTACGCGGTCGACGGGGCCGGGAAGCTCCGGTGGCGGTTCGAGACCGCCTCGGAGGTGGACAGCCACCCGGCGATCGCTCACGACGGGACAACGATCCACGTCGGATCCGACGACGGCACCCTCTACGCGCTGGATGCGAAGGACGGGTCGCTCCGCTGGTGGTTCCCCGCCCACGCCGCGATCCGCGGCGGTCTGGTGTCGCGCGGTGACGGGTCCGTGGTCTTCGGCACCATGGATGGTGCGGTTCTGGCGGTGGGCCCGCCCTCCAGGGTGGCTCCGCCCTCCAACAAGAATGCGCCGGCGTCGAAGCCCGCCACCCCGCCCGAGCACCGTCACCTGATGGTGGGTCAGGGGCGCTACGGACCTCCACTGATGCTCGAGGACGGCACGCTGGTGGTGGCAGGCGTGGACGGGATGGTGCGCGCCTTCGGCACCGACCACTGGCCACTGTGGAGCGTCCGTGTGGGCCGCAACCGTCTCTCGCGGCCGATGGTGCTGGCCCCCACCGCGGCGCAAGGCGTGGACGCAGCACACACCACACCCGAGATCTACCTCACCGACGTCGCTGGCCACCTGGCCTGCATCGCCGACGGGCAGATCCGGTTTCGGCTCCGCCTGGACCGCGACCCCGTCACGGCGCCGGCCAGCGCGACGGCCCCGGAGGGTCCCCTGGTCCTTGTGGGGACACGCTCCGGCCGCGTGTGGGCCGTGACCGCCGCCGGGAAGGTCCGCTGGTTCCACGCCGGCGAGGAGGAGGTCGAGGTCGTGCTGGGGCTGGGGCGCTCGGTGCTGGTGGCGGGCGGACGGAGGTTGACCGGACTCGACCTTCACGGACACAAGCGCTGGTCGATCCGGATGCCGGCAGGGATCAACGCGGGCCCGGTGGCCCTCACCGACAGCAGGGCCCTGCTCGGCGACGGGCTGGGCAACCTGTGGGCGGTGAGCGCCGGTGGAGCCGTGGTCTGGAAGCGAGACGTCGGCGCCGGGGTCACCCGCGTTCAACCGGTGCCCGGGGCTGCGTCGGCCACGGTGCTGACGGCCGATGCCCGCATGATCGAGGTCGCGGTGAGCGGAGAGCTGTTGCTGGATCGGTCCCCTCCCCTGCCCCCGGTAGAAATAGCTCCTGCTGCCGGCGACGTTACATATCTCGTGGCCGCCAACGGAACATTGCTGGGTCTGCAGCGGCGGACCGGAGAGGTTCTGCGGGTCATGGACCTGGCGAGCAACGAGACCCATACGGCTACCACGCCAGCGGGCGTTGCGATGGTGGTGAGCGACGATGGCCGCCTGACCTTGCTGCGCCCCAGACAGATGCCGTCCCTGTGGTCCGGTGGGGCGGGCGGGGGGAGCAAATAATTGAAACAAAAGGCTTGATCGTTGATAATCTGCCCACACAACTAACACAGTCAGTGGTCCTAGCACGCGGAGGATAGTTCATGTTCTTTCGACGATGGCTGCCTGGAGTCACCCTCGCTCTGCTCCTGCCCCTGATCAGCGGTCCGGCCCTGGCCCAGGACGAGGAGGACCCCCCCCCTGAGGCAACCGCCAAGAAGAAGGCGGACAAGGGCGCCAAGGCGGGACAGCCCGACCCGAACCCCGGCATGCAGGCGCCGAGCATCAACGGGCTGTCCGGGATGTTCCGCCTGGTCACCATGGACGTCGGGAGCCCGCACACCTTCCGCGTCGGTCTGCACACGGAGCTGTTCAAGAGCTCGAGCTTCCTGGTCAAGGGCGACGAGAACTCGCGCTTCCTCGGCACGCTGGGGATCTCCTACACGCCGTTTCGCTTCGCCGAGTTCTTCATCAACCTCCGCTCCCAGGCCAACAGCAACGGCCGGGAACGCGATGTGCCCGCCGGAGACCTGGACCAGGAGGTGATCCTGGCCCTGGGCGACCTGTCCTTCGGCGGCAAGGGTCTGTACCAGATCACCGACTTCATCGGTGTCGGCGCCAACATCGAGCTGACCCTGCTCAACTCCGTCGGCGGCGTCTCCTTCGCCGGCGACGCCACCAGCTTCTACATCGGCATGATCACCTCGTTCGACCTGGACCCCCTGGCCAACTTCCCGCTCAGGTTCCACCTCAACCTGGGCTACAACCTGGACAACTCGGGCAACCTGGCCCAGTTCCCGGGCTACAGCCTGGCGTCGCTGCAGGTGGAGAAGTTCGCCCTCGGCATCCGGCCCAAGCGGCTTCAGCTCAAGGTCGGCCTCGACGCGCCGCTTCGCAAGTACCTCAACTTCGGCCTGACGCCGATGCTGGAGTTTGCTGTCGACGTCGCCACCGGTCTGGAGGACGAGGACTTCTTCAACTTCACCCTGGGCCCAAGCCCCAAGCTCACCGCCGACCAGCTCGCCGGGCGCACCACCGCCTGGATGACCATCGGCGCCCGGACCAACCCGGTCAAGGGCTTCAACTTCCTGCTGGGCGTCGACGTCGGCCTCGGCGACCCGGGCTACGGCTTCGGGCCGCCGGTGATCCCGTGGAACCTGATCCTCGGCTTCAGCTACGCCTACGACCCTGCCCCGCCGATCAAGGTGGTGGAGAAGGAGACGGTGCGCGAGATCGTCAAGACGGTGGCGCCGGTGCCCAAGATCGGCAAGCTGCGTGGCCGCGTGATCAACGCCAAGACCCTCGAGCCGGTCGAGGGAGCGGTGGTGACCTTCCCCGGCAAGGACCTGACCGGGCTGTCCACCGACCCCGACGGCACCTTTCTGACCTACGAGATGTCCGGCGGCAAGCACCCCGTCATGGTGCGGCACCCGGACTACCTGCCGGGCAAGCTGATGGCCGAGGTCAAGATCGGGGCCGTCACCTCGATGGACATCAAGCTCGAGCCGGCGCCGCCCAAGGTGGGCAAGCTGACCGGCCGCGTCGTGGATCTCAAGGGCGCCGGCGTGGCGGCCGCCGTCTCGATCAGCGGCCCCGACAGCAAGGAGATCACGGCGGACCCGAGCGGCAACTTCACCGTCGAGCTCAAGCCCGGTGCCTACACGGTCGGCATCGCTGCCGCCAAGTACCTGCGCAAGGAGGTGCCGGTGGCGATCACAGCCGGAGGCCAGGCCACCGCCGACATCACGCTCAGCCCGCGTCCACGCCGCTCCCTGGTGATGGTCACCAAGCGCGCCATCGTGATCAGGCGCAAGGTCCACTTCGGCACCGGGACCGCCACGATCCAGCCCGACTCGCGGCAGCTGCTCGACTCGGTCGTCGACGTGTTCCTCTCCAACACCCAGATCAGGAAGGTCGAGATCCAGGGGCACACCGACAACCGGGGCAAGCCGGCGTTCAATACGCAGCTGTCTCAGGCCCGGGCCGACGCGGTGCGCGACTACCTGGTCCGCAACGGCGTGGCCCCGGATCGTCTCGAGGCCAAGGGCTACGGCCCAACCCGCCCCAAGGTCCCCAACATCACGCCGGGCGGCCGGGCCAGGAATCGACGGGTCGAGTTCCGGATCGTCGCGCAGTAGCAGCTGGTCCTTCCGTAGTAGCTCTCCCCAACAATTCAGATCTTGTTGCGATGCAAGGTCGTCGCGGCTGGCACGCGCTCGTGTTTGCCCGTGATCGTGTTCCAGCTCAATCGACACGACACAGTCCGGCATCCGCACCGGCCCGGACCGATATCCGGCCGCCGGACCGTTCTTCGCGTTGGAGCCTCGCAGAATCACACGCCCGCACAGTGGCATGTCCCGTGCTTCCCCTCCCCCGCAGGAGGTGCAACGATGGCTCTTTGGCATGTGATCCTGTCATCCTCGCGACGCTTGCCGATGTTTCCGACTGAGAAGCACCAGCGCGCGGCAGTCCGCGCCCTGGTCTGCGCCGCGCCGGACCGTCTGGCCCTGTTCGGGCTGGTCAAGGAGCACGGCCACGTCGCGCTGGCCGCCTCCCCCTGCCGCCGCCGTCACATCAAGAGCGCGGTGGTGCAATCCGTTGGCGCTGTTGCGGTGGAGCCGGTGGAGGTCAGCTTCTGCGAGCGGATCGAAGACCCCAAACACCTTCGTTCGCTGGTGCGGTACTTCATCAATCAGTCCTCTCATCACGGGGTGAAAGGTCACCCCGCACTGTGGAGCGGATCGTGCGTCCACGAGTTGCTGCAAACGCGGGCCTTGTCGAACCTGAGGTTGCTCGTCGAGGATCTGCTGTCCGATCTGAAGTCGACCGTGCTCGAGATGGTCGGCCTTCCAGGTCGACTGATCCAGCCGGCAAGCGACGAGAAGATCCGCGCGCTGGGCGCCACACGACTGGTGATGGCCGCGGCAGCGGCGCTGGCCGTCGGCCCGGTCCTGACCGGTCATTCGACACCGGTGCTGCTGGCTCGCCGCGCGGCGGCGCAGCTTGGACGGAAGGCCGGCATCGCCAGGGATGAGCTTGGGTGGGCACTCCAGGTCTCCGCGCGCGCCCTGACGCGCCTGCTCCAAGGACCCGCGGACCTCGTCGTCGAGGAGGCGGTCCGGCGACGCCTCGATCTGGAGCAGGCCGTCGCCCGATCGGCCGGAGCGATCGTCCCGGTGAGGCTGCACCGACGCAGGTAGGAGACCGGTCGTCCAGGCGACCGTTTCTTCGCCACCATCGCCGAGGTCCCGGACTTCCGGTCGTCCAGGC
>JBDRSE010000349.1:0-28793 GCA_043825095.1 bacterium | reverse complement strand
GTGCTGCAAATAGCACACCCGTGAACACATACGAATAACGCTTCCCTTTCGGAACGATCCCGTTTTATGCATGGGCCTGGTTCCAGCCACGAAAGGACGACAAGGCCCATGAGCGATGTGAAAAGCGGCGAGGAGAAGAATGGGCCGCTCAAGGAGCTGACCCAGCCCTTCGTCGATCTGGTCCGCGCACCCCGGGTCCTCTGGGGGGTGAACGTCTCGTACTTGATCGAGGGCTTCGTCTACTTCGGGATGCTCGGCTACCTGACGCACTACTTCACGCAGTACGCCGGGATGTCGGACACCTGGGCGAGCCCCATGGTCGGCGTGCTGACCTGGGGCATCACGCTGGCGATGTTCTTCCTGGGCGGCCTCGCCGACCGTTGGGGGGTGCGCACCGCGCTACTCGCGGCGCTGATCTCGATGCTCGTTGGCCGAATCGTGCTCGCCGCGAGCCCTTCCCTGGGGCTCTCGGCGGGCGGCCTGTGGTCTGGGGTCCACTTGACGGCCATGGGGGGGATTCTCTTCGTCGTCATCGGCTACGGCATGTACCAGCCCGCGGCCTATGCGGCGGTCCGGCAGTTCACCACGCCGAAGACCGCCGCCATGGGCTACGCGATGCTGTACGCGCTAATGAACCTCGGGGGCTGGCTGCCGTCCTTCTTCTCACCGATCCGCAAAGCCGTGGGCATCGCCGGGTCCTACTGGGTCTACGTGGGCTTCACCACCCTCGGGCTGCTGCTCACGAGCATCATCCTCACACGCGCGGTGGTGAAAAAGGCCATTGCTGACGCCAAGGCCGCCCGGGACCCGAACGAGGACAAGGCCGACAGGGACCAAGACAAAGACGGGCCCGAAGCTCCCAAGGAGCCCTTCAGCGTGCTGCGTTGGCTCAAGAACCACCCCCTGGCAGACGCCAAGTTCTCCTTCTTCATCTTCGCGCTCATCCCGGTGCAGACCCTGTTCGCCCACAACTGGCTGACCCTGCCCAAGTATGTGGAGCGGGCCTACCGGGACTCCTGGATCGGCACCAACTTCGAGGTGGCGGTCAACTTCAACCCGTTGCTGATCTTCGTGCTGGTGCCCATCGTCACGGCCCTCACCCAGAAGCGGAAAATCTACACCATGGTGCTGATCGGCACCTTCGTCATGGCGGCGCCCACCTTCCTGTTGGCCCTGGGGGCGAACCTCTGGACCCTCAGCGGATACCTGATCATCATGACCCTCGGGGAGGCCATGTGGCAGCCCCGGTTCCTGCAGTACGCCGCGGAGATCGCGCCCGAGGGCCGCACCGGCGCCTACATGGGCGTGGCCCAGTTCCCGTGGTTCCTCACCAAGGTGATCACCAGCGTCTACGCCGGATGGTTCCTGTTCCACTACTGCCCGGAGATCCCGGGCGTGCTCGCCCGCGCCACCGGCGTGGCCCTCTCCGTTGCCGGCATCGGACTGCCCACCTACGGCCACTGCCCCATGGAGGTGGTGATCGATGCGCCGAGTAACGAGACCATGTGGTTCTACTACGGCCTGATCGCCATCTCCTCCACGTTCATGCTGCTGCTCGCCAAGCCCTGGCTCGGCAAGGACTTCAAGGAGAAGTCGAACTAGCCGAAGGCTTTGTCGAGCAGGCGGTCGATGGGGCCCCAGAGCTCGGGGCCGTGCTCGATGACCCCGAAGTGGGACGTGCTGGGGAGCATCACGAATTCGCAGTCGGGGGTTGCATCGGCCATGCGCTGGGCCGCGTCGGGGGGAGTGACCCAGTCGTTCTCGCCGGCCACGATCAGCACCGGGCAACGGACGGAGGGGAGCAGGTCCGAGGCGTCGTGGTGCATCATCTCGAACATGGTGTTGAAGTACGCCCGCTTGTCGGCCCCGGCCGTGGAGCGCACGTCGGCCTGGAAGGTGTCGCGGCTCGCCTCTTTGCCCACGAAGCCGACGGTGGAGCAGATCGCCCAGGAGAGGATCGGCAGGGTCGCCCCCAGCCGGAGCACCGCCTGGGCGGGCCACGGGTTGTGCCTGGCGAACCGCACCGCCAGGTGTACCAGCGCGGCCGCCGGCCGGGGAAAGGCCGCGCGGAAGGGCTGCCCCGGCGCGCCGAACAGCGCGCCGTAGCCCGCGACGCGATCCGGCGCCTGCCGGATCATCTCCAGCCCGACCGGCACGCCCATGGACCAACCGAGCATGGCGGCCCGCTCCTCGCCCAAGGCGTCCAGGAGCTGCAGGGCGTCCCGGGCGTGGCGTTCCATGGTGAAACCGACGTGGTTGCCGGCGAGCCAGCTCTCCCCCACGCCGCGGTAGTCCCAGCAGATCACGCGGTGGCGGTCCCGGAGGTGGTCGGCGATGAAGTTCAGGCCCGGCGCCGTGACGCCGATGCCGTTGCCCAGCAGCACGGGCGGCCCCGCGCCGGTGGACTGCACGGCGAGGTCCACGCCGTCGTCGGTGGTCACCCGGTGATGGGTGAAGGGGATCCGGGGCGGTTCCGGGGGAAGGTTGGGCATCGGGCCTCCTGCGGCAGTCATGGGCAGCGGGGTATGAAGGGACAATGGTACCATAGCTTTCCCGGGCGGACGCGGTGTCAAGCGGCGGCCTGCGCCGGTCGGCGCCGGTCCCGTGGAGCGCCGTACGCAGTGGGAGTATGCGTCGGGTGGATGGGTAGATCGCACAGATCGGTGCGAAGCGCGCTCGGTTTCAGGTATACTGACCCCTGGGAGACACCATATGGGTCGAAGCCATCACGCCAGATGCGTCGCCGGGCTCGCAGCGCTGTTGGCCCTGAGCTCGCTGCTCGGTTGCGCGGCTTCCAACCTCCAACAGCAGCCGACCGACGGGGGGACGGGCGTGGATGCGGGGCTGTGCGGCAACGGCACCCTGGATCCCGGGGAAGAGTGCGACGACGGGAACACCGCCGGCGGAGACGGCTGCTCGCCCTACTGTCAGACCGAGATCTGCGGTCCCGACACCTGCAATTGGGGATGCTGCGACGTCTACGGCGGCTGCCAGACCGGAGTGGCGGACCTGGAGTGCGGCATCGGCGGAGCCGAGTGCGCCGACTGCCTCACCGCGGGGCTGCTCTGCCAGAGCCACTCCTGCCAGGACCTCGGCTCCTGCGCGCCGGACGACACCCTGGAGTGCGGCAACTGCGGCGCGCGGACCTGCACCCAGGCGGGCGCCTGGGGCGCCTGTGAAAACGAAGGGGAGTGCTCCGCCGGTGAGGTGGCGTCCACCGGCCCCTGCGGCAACTGCGGTGAGCTCCAGCGGACCTGCCACGCCGACTGCACCTGGAGCGGGCTCGAGTGCGCCGGGGAGGGGGACTGCGCGCCCGGGGAGACGCAGCAGGGCAACGTCTGCGGCACCTGCAGCGTGGAGGAGCGGAGCTGCCAGCCGGACTGCAGCTGGGGCGCTTGGGTCTGCGTCTCCTACCAGGAGTGCGTCCCGGGCGCGTTGGACATCGGGAGCGCGTGCGGAGACTGCGGCCAGCAGGAGCGCGTCTGCCAGACAGACTGCACCTGGGGGCAGTTCGCGTGCCAGGACGAAGGAGTCTGCGGCGCCGGCGACACGACGACCGAGGGGTGCGGCGCCTGCGGGGTGAAGACCTGCAACGCCGCGACCTGTGAATGGGGCGTGTGCCAGAACCCGGCCGAGACCTGCAACGGCGTGGACGATGACTGCGACGGTGTCTGCGACGACGGCTTCGCCTGCTGCCGGAACACCAGCGAGACCTGCACCACGAGCTGCGGCTCCCAGGGCAACCGGATCTGCAACTCCAGCTGCGGCTGGGGCAACTGCCAGGCGCCGGCGGAGACCTGCAACGGCGTCGATGACAACTGCAACGGCGTGGCAGACGAGGGATATCGCGCCGAGTCCCACAACACGTTCTACACCGGCGCGAACTCCATGGACGACTTCAACGCCACCTGCAACGGCACCACCCAGTACTACGGCCTGGCCTGCAGCCAGGCGATCCACCTGTGGTGCATGGCCCAGGACCCCGGCTGTCTGTCGAGCGGCTACGGCCCGGTGGAAACCAGCCCGCCCAACCTGACCGTCAACTGCGTGGCCGGGGCCTACGTGCACAGCGTAACCTACGCCACCCTGGCGAGCTACCACAACGACTGCCTGTCCTCGGCTCCCATCAGCGGGGGCTGCTACTACGCCATCAACCACTATTGCCAGGCGCAGGGGTACGACAACGGCTTCGGACCCATCACCAGCGGCGGCTCGTCCATGGAGGTGGGCTGCATCACCGGCAGCACGCAGATCAACACCACCTTTACCACCCTCAGCTCGTACCACGGGCCCTGCGACGGCGTGAACCAGCGGGTCGGCCCGGACTGCAACGCCGCCATCAAGCGGTTCTGCGCCGGCAGCGGCCACGTCGGAGGATTCGGCCCCGTGTCCAACTTCAACGACGACGCCGTCGTGGTCTGCATCGATCCCTAACGAGACTAGGAGAGCATCAGCATCCAGACGGCGAGGCCCAGCAGGCTGGCGGCAGCAATGCCTCCGGCGGCCCACTGCCACGGCCGCAACTTGCGGGGTGGCGGGGCCACCTCCACAGTGGACCGGGGATCCTGGGTCGAAAGGAGCAGCGCCTTGAGTCGGTCGACTCCCTGGATGCGGTGCTCGGGATTCTTGGCCAGGCAGCGCAGGATGATGTTGTCCAGGGTCTGCGAAACGGTTTCGCCCGTGGGTGCGTGGAGCGAAGGCGGATCGGGTTCCACCTCCAGCACGGCCTTGATCGACGCCTGAAAATTCTCGCCCCGGAAGGGGTTGGAGCCCGTGATCATCTCATACAGGAGCGCACCCATGGCGTACACGTCCACCAGATCGCTGAGCTCACCGCCGCCAATCTGCTCCGGGGCCATGTACTCCGGCGTGCCCAGAAACGCCCCGGGACGGGACCGCATGTAGGGATCGTCCTCGTAGAGGAACTTGGAGAGCCCGAAGTCGAGCAGCTTGACCACCGGATAGCCGTCGTCGACGCCGAGCAGGAACAGGTTCGCCGGCTTGAGGTCGCGGTGCACGATGTTCCGCGCGTGGATGGCGCCCAGGGCACTGCAAACCTGGACCGCCACGGTGACCGCCTGATCCACGCTGAGTCGCCCCATGCGGTCGAGGTATCGGCCCAGATCTTCGCCCTGCAGCAGCTCCATGATCAGAAACGGTGGATGCCCCTCGCCGGCCACCACTTCGGCGATATCAAGGATGTTCGGGTGCCAGGCCCGCTTGACCACGAGTCGCTCCCGAAAAAAGCGACGCACGATGTCCATCCGCGCGCAGAACTCAGCGTGCAGCACCTTGAGCGCGACCTGTCGATTCGTCGAGAGATGCTCTGCGCGATAGACAATGGCCATCGCGCCGTCGCCGATCTCCTCCAGCAGGCGGAAGTTGCCAATCGTGCCACCCACCTGCGGCGATTCGATCGGCTGCTCTTCAGGCTCGAAACGCTCAAACATGCGACGTCACGCCCGTTACCGCACTTACAAAGAAACTAACTAGGGAGGACCGGAACCGTTACAGTAACAACATATTATTACCCGGTCTGGGTTGTATGCAAGAGGGAATTGTACGGAATTACGGCTGAGCAGAGTCGGGTTCACTACGCAGAGAAGAACCCTCGAATATCGCAAAGTAAAGAGCCATGTGACTGCCCAGGGAGCCCACCCGTATCGCTACTCTGAGAAGCACGACGATCTGCCGCAGGAGGAAGGCCAAAAGCACGGCCGCGGACCCGCCGGCGTCCAGGGAATCGGGCAGGACCAGCCACACGGCGAGCGGAATCAACCAGAGCAACCCAAAGCCGACGTGAATGGCTGCGGCCGCGAGGGGCCGTTTGAGCACCGCCCAGAAGCCGTACAGCAGCCGCTTGACCGCCCAACGCCCAGGCCCGGTGACGGTTTCCACGCGGGCGAAGTCCAGGGCAGCGTCAACGAAGCAGAGCAGGAGCATCCCGGGCAGCGCGCACAGCAGCTTCACCGGCCAGGAGCTGTCCGTGGCCAACATCACGCCCAGTCCGAGGGCGCCGCCGGCCAACGCGTACGGCAGCGCCGAGCACAAAAGCACCCACAGCAAGCCGGTGAAGTGGCTGAGCGCGTCCCCGCCGAAGCTCCGCGGGGACGGGCGCTCCAAGCGGGCCAGCGCGCCCAGCACGCCGCCGATCAGGAGCTGGTTGACCAGCAGGTATCCGATGGGCACGAAGACGAAGAGCCCCTTGAGCTGAGCCACGAGATCCGGGTTGTCCATCACCAGCTCGGCCAGCACCTCGAGGTCCCAGGCGTGCGTGAGCCGCTCCGCAACGGGTCGGTGCGCGGTGAGCCGGTGCAGCGCCAGGTAGAACGGCAGCAGGGCGAAAACGGCGGTGAGCAAGTTGGCCAGATAGATCGGGAACAGCATCCCGCGACAGCGCCACAGCCCTGCCAATCCGCGACTCACCGCGCCCGGAATCGAGAGCTTCGGCCGCAGGAGCTGCGCAGCGTCTGTCGACGTCATGTTCGCTCCCCTGCGGGCGGCGCGCCGCCGATGTCGGCATAGCGTAGCGGGTCGGTCCGGCCGAGCCGGGAAAAGGCCTGGAGCCGAAGCCGGCAGGCGTCGCACTGTCCGCACGACAGGTCTCCCGGCGCCGGGTCGTAGCAGGTCCAGGTCAGCCCGTAGTCGACTCCCAGAGACAAGCCGAGCTCGATGGTCTGCGCCTTGTCGAGGTCGATCAGCGGGGCGTGAACGTGGAAGCGCTCACCCTGGGCGCCGAGCCGCGTGGCCTCGTTGGCCAACCGCTCGAAGGCGCTCACGAACTCGGGCCGGCAGTCGGGGTAGCCGGAGTTGTCCACCGCGCTGACGCCGAGGAACAGATCCGTGGCCCCCAGCACCTCAGCCCAGGCCAGGGCCAGCGACAGGAAGATCGTGTTCCGGGCCGGCACGTAGGTCACCGGGATCCCGGCGCCGATCTCCGCGTCGCCGCGACCCTTGGGCACGGGAATGTCGTCGGTGAGGGCCGAGCCGCCGATGGCGCGAAGGTCGACGGACAGCTCCAGGTGCGCCCGCACGCCGAAGGCCCGGGCCACGGCCCGCGCCGCACGGAGCTCCACGTCGTGGGCCTGGCCGTACAGCAGGGTCAGCGCGTGCACTTCAAAGCCGCGCTCCGCGGCCACGGCCAGGGTCGTGCTCGAGTCGAGCCCGCCGGAGAGCAGCACCACGGCAGGTGGGCGAGTCGTCATGACCGAGAGATACCACCTTTCCTACTGGCAGTATCCGTATTGGGTGTTGCCGATGAAGAGGGGGTCGGTGGCAAAGGCCTGACAGGTGCCGATCTGGCAGCTCGGGGCGTTGATTTTGCAGTACTGGATGCACTCGTTCCAGGTCGTGTAGCAGAAGAACCCCGGCGCGCAGAAGGTCAGGGTGTTGTCGCAGGTGGTCGTCGACGTGCCGGCGTCGTCCGCGCAGTCCGTGAGGTTGTAGTCCGGGATGCCGTCGTTGTTGTCGTCCACGTAGTAGATATGGCAGGCCCACCCGGTGGGACAACCCGTGGCGCTCAGGGACGAAGGATCACAGTCGACTGTGCACATCTCTGCTCCGGGGATGGGATCCTGGTTGGAGTCGACGAGCTGACGGATGCAGGCTCCGCCCTCCCCGGCGCAGTCGTTGTCGTCCACGCACCACTGTAGGCAGCGCAGCTCCCCGGCGGCGGGGCCCACGCAGATGGTGCCCGCAGCGCACTCGGTGTCAGCCGCGCAGAGCCCACCCACGGGGGTGGACCCGGCGGTGCCGCAGTAGCGGTTGTCGGCGCCGTCGATGGAACACTTCTGCCCGGACTGACAGCCGCACTGGGGCCAGAGATCGCAGATCAGATCGACACACCCGCTCTGGCAGTCCGCCGGACACGTGACCGGGTCCTCCCCGGGGTCGCACGTCCCGTCCCCGCACCAGGTGGCCGCGCAGTCCTGGGGACAGGTGGACACGGCTTCCCCGTCGTCGCAGCTCCCGTTCCCGCAGTAGCAGTCCGCCGCGCAGGTGGCCGTGGACTCGCTCGCCTGACACACATTGTCCGGGCACACCCCGGCGCCGCAATCCTCGGCGCAGGTGGCCTCGTTCTCCCCGGTGTCACAGCTGCCGTTGCCGCAGTAGCAATCCCCCGGGCACGTCGCTGCCGTCTCGTCGCCGGTACAAGCCGCGTCGCCGCACTGATTGGGCGTGCAGTCCAGCGCGCAGGTCATGAGGTTCTCGCCGGCGTCGCACGTGTCGTTGCCGCAGTAGCAATCGGTCTGGCAGCTGGCCGTGGTTTCGTCCGGCTCGCAGACCGCGTTGCCGCAGTGGCAGTCGGCCAGGCAGTTCACGATGTTTTCGTTGGGCCCGCAGATCCCGTCCCCGCAACTGGAGTCCTCGCCTCCCGTAGCGCAAGCCGAAACCACCAGCACGCCCACTGCCAGACCCGCCACCACGAAACGCTTCTGCATACGCATGACTACCTACCTTTACTGGACGCTTCTCTATAGGATCCTAGGGGATCAGGGCCCCAAGTTCAACGATCCGAGCCGGCACCCCTCGACAATCTATATTTTTGCCATGGTATCAGAAGGTTAGACAGAGAGCAGAGTTCGGGCCGTCAGCGGCAAACACCGTAGGTGGTGTTATTCACGACGATGGCGGGATTGAACGCCGCAGTGTCGCAGAACCCGACAACGCAGGAGGATGTCAGGGTGCACCACTGGAAACAGAGGTCGCTGACACCGTCGTTGAAGCAGCCGTAGCCCGGGGCGCAGAAGGGACCGCTCGTACTGTTACAGGACGCGCCGTCCGTGCCCGTGCCCACGTCGCCGTCGCAGTCGGTGAAGACCACCTGGGTGATGTTGTGCTGGTAGATCTGGCAGCCGAAGGAGCCGCACGCGGCGCTCGGGTTGTGAGGCGTGCACGTGATCGTGCACACGCCGGCGCCGGGAATCGGGGTTTGGGCGGAGTCCACCAGCTCTACGCAATAGGAGCTGCCCCCGGTGCAGCCGGCCTGGGTCGTGGGGTTGCAAAAGCCGAGGCATTGGCCCACGGACGTGGTCCGTCCGAGGCACATGGAGCTGGCGTTGCAGTCGGTTTCCGCGGTGCAGGTTCCACCCGCCGACGTGGAGCCCGCGGTGAGGCAGACCTTGTTGTTGGCCGAGTCGAGGGTACACTTCTGGCCCGCCTGGCAGCCGCACTGCGGATACAGGTCACAGGGCGTGTAGGTGCAGCTCCCCCCGCAGTCGGCAGGGCAGCTGGAGCTGTCCTCTCCCGCGTCGCAGGTGCCGTCTCCACAGTAGGACGAAGCGCAATCCTGTGGGCACGAGGCGGCCGACTCATTGCCGTCGCAGGTGCCGTCTCCACAGTAGGACGCCGTGCAGTCCGCCGGGCAGGAGGCCGCCGTTTCCCCGCCGTCACAGGAGCCATTGCCGCAGAAGCAGTCCTGGGGACAGGTGCCGGCGACCTCGTTGGACTGGCAGATGTTGTCGCCACAGGCGCCGCTGCCGCAGTCCGCGGGACAGGTGGCCGCGGTTTCCGCGCCGTTGCACACCCCATCACCGCAGACGCCGCTGCCGCAGTCCACCGGGCAGGTGGCAAGGGTTTCACCTCCAGTGCAAACCCCGTCGCCGCACACTGGACCGGCGCAGTCCAGCTGACAGCTCGCGAGCGTCTCCCCGGGGTCGCAGACCCCGTTGCCGCAGTAACAGTCCGAAGGACAGGTCGCGGTGGTTTCCCCGGGGTCGCAGGTCCCGTTCTGGCAGAAGCAGTCCTCTGTGCACGTGGTGATGGTTTCGCCCCCACTCGCCTCACAGTAGTGGTTTCCGCAAACGGAGTCGCTGGCTCCCGAGGCGCAGGAAGAGGCGGCCCAGGCGCCCAGCGTGATCAAGGTCAGTCCGGTCCAGTTCCGAAGGGTCATCTCGCTATCCCTCTGGTCGATACTCATGAACGGAACGGATCCTAGGCCATCGGGAGCCGAAGTTCAATATTCAGCGCCAACCCTGGAAAAGGACTCGTGGATCTTCGTGGGGACGGGAGGAACCGGCGGGAGAGCCCGACCGGGCTCAGGGAGTTTCTTCCTCGGACCGGGAGAACTTGCACTCCGGACACACCAGCTTGCTGCCGCCCCGTCCGGCCTTGCGCACCAGAATGGGATGCTGGCAGTCCGGGCACGCCTCGGCCACCGGCAGATCCCAGGAGACAAAGTCGCACTTGGTCTTGGCGTAGTTGGAGCAGCCGTAGAAGGCCTTGCCGCGGCGACTCCGCTTCGCCACAACGTCGCCGCCGCAGTCCGTTTTGGGGCACTTCACGCCGAGGGAGATGGGTTTGGTGGTCTTGCACTCGGGGTACTTGGAGCAGGCGAGGAACGCGCCGAAGCGCCCGCTCCGGTGCACCATCGGCGCGCCGCAGGTCTCGCACACCTCGTCGGTTACCTCCGCCTCCATCACGACGATCTTGCCGGCGTCGTCCTTCCGGAACTCCTTGGTGTTCCGACACTCCGGGAACCCGGAGCAGGCGAGGAACTTGCCGTTTCGTCCCCACTTGATGACCATCTCCTCGCCACACTCCTCGCAGGCGATGCCGGTCTTCTCGTCGTCGGGACGCTTCATCTCCTTCTGGGCGCGCTCCACGAGGGGGTGGAAACCGGAGTAGAACTCCCGCAGCATGGACACCCAGTCCTGGTCCCCGTCCTCGATCTTGTCCAGCCGGTCCTCCATCTGAGCCGTGAAGGTCACGTTCACCACGTCGGGAAAGGACGCCACCAGCAGATCGTTGACCAGGGTGCCGAGCTCGGTGGGGTTGAAGCGCCCCTCGAGCTTCTCGGTGTACTTGCGGTCCTGGATGGTGGAGATGATGTTCGCGTAGGTGGAGGGCCGGCCGATGCCGCGCTCCTCCAGCTCCTTGACCAGCGTGGCCTCGGTGAACCGCGGCGGCGGCTGCGTGAACTTCTGCTCCGGCAGCACCTCCACCAGGGTCAACGGATCCCCGTCGTCGATCTTGGCGGGCAGCGGCTTCTTCTCCGGTCCCCCGGCGCCCCACTGCTTCTGACCGTTGCCGCCGTTCTCGTCGCGCCCTTCCTCGTACACCGCGGTGTAGCCCGGGAACGCCAGCACCTGGCCCTGGGCGCGAAGCAGGTACTTCTCGGTGGCCTGGATGTCGACGATGGTCTGGTCGTACTCGGCCGCGGCCATCTGACAGGCCACGAACCGCCGCCAGATGACCCCGTAGAGCCGCACCAGGTCGTCCACCTCGTGCCGGGAGAGCCCCTTGGAGGTCTTGGCGCCGGGCTTGAACTGCTCCAGCAGGCGGGTCTTCACCTCCTCGGGCTCCAGGCTCACGTGCGTGGGCCGGATCGCCTCGTGGGCGTCCTGGGCGCGCTTGGCGGCCGCGTACTTGTGCGGCGTCTTGGGCAGATACGTCTCGCCGTACCGCCCCTGGATAAACTCCCGCGCCTCGACCACGGCGTCGTCCGAGAGCCGCGTGGAGTCGGTTCGCATGTACGTGATGAGTCCGACGACCCCCTCCTCACCTCCGAGGTCGAGCCCCTCGTACAGCCGCTGCGCCAGCCCCATGGTGCGCTTGGCCGGGAACCGGAACTTCCGCGCCGCGTCCTGCTGCAGCTTGGACGTGATGAAGGGCGCCGGGGGGCGCCGGGGGCGCCGCTTCCGCTCCACCCGGGCGACCCGATGCTCCGCCCGCTTCAGCGCGGCGACGATGGCGTCCGCCTGCTCCCCGTTGTCGACCTTGGCCTTCTGGCCGTCGATCTGATGGAGCTTGGCGTCGAACTGCACGTCGTCCCGAGTCGACTCGGTGCAGGTGATCGTCCAGAACTCCTCCGCCAAGAAGGCCTCGATCTCTCGCTCCCGCTCCACGATGAGCCGCACCGCCACGGACTGCACGCGCCCGGCGGAGAGCCCGCGACGCACGGTCTTCCACAGCAGCGGACTGATCTCGTAGCCCACGAGTCGATCCAGAATGCGCCGCGCCTGCTGGGAATCGAACTTCGCGCGGTCGAGCGGGCGAGGAGCGCTCAGGCCCTGGGCCACGCCCTTCTTGGTGATCTCGTTGAAAAGGATGCGCTCGATGTTCGCGTTGAACGGGCGGATCTCCTCGGCGATGTGCCAGGCGATGGCCTCCCCTTCGCGGTCGGGGTCAGGGGCGAGGAGCACGCGATCCACCTCTTTGGCCGCGTTGCGGATCTCCTCGACCACCTTGCCCTTCCCCTTGATGACCTCGTACTCCGGCGCGAAGCTGTCCTCCACGTCCACCCCGAGCTTGCGCGGCGGCAAATCCTTGATGTGGCCGACCGAGGCCTTCACCTTGAACCCCTTTCCCAGGTACTTGCGGATGGTCCTCGCCTTGGCCGGCGACTCCACCACCACCAGGGTCCCGCCGGTGGGCGACTTGCTTGCGCGCTTGGTTTCTTTGTCGCTCGCCGGCGCTTCGGTTTCGGATTCAGGCATCAATCGAACCTCTCACTCTTGGTCCGGCGGGGGGACGTCCGGGATGTCTACCCGGCAATATCTTCCGCCCGGTTGCTGCACCACCCGTCCCTCTAGCACCAACGCCATCAGCTCGGCAAGCGCCTGCGCCGGATGTACGCCGGCCCGCCGAGCTATCGTTTCGGCCGGGGACTGCGGTGCTGCGGCCAGGGCCTCCAGGATCGCCTCCCGCTCGGGAGCACACCTGAGAACCGCTGGCCTCGCCACCGCCGACCGGGAGCACCCACTGAGCGCCCCGAGCGCCTCCTCGGCGCTCCCTACCTCCAACGCCCCTTCCGCGAGCAGCCTCCCCGTGCCCGGCGAACCGGGCATAGCGAACACCACTCGCCCCAAGGCCCGGGCCGCCAACGCGGTAGACCGCGCCCCGGAGCGCCAGCCCGCCTCGACCACGATCACCGCCTCGCTGAGCGCGGCGATGATCCTGTTGCGGGCCAGAAACCCGCCCCGCAGCGGAGGCGTTCCAGGCCGAAAGGGGGTGAGCACGGCCCCCTGTCGGGCCGCCCTCTCGAAGAGCGCAATGTGCCGTTCAGGATACGGTCTGTCAAGTCCCCCCCCAAACACGACCGTTGTCATCCCCCCGGAATCGAGCGCGCCGAGGTGGGCCGCGGCGTCGACGCCGTAGGCTCCGCCGGACACCACGGCGTAGCCCGCGCGGACCAGGCCGGCGGCCAGCTCGGCGGCCCGCGCGCAGGCGGCGCCGGTGGCCCGGCGAGTGCCCACGATGGCCAGCGCAGACCCTGCCGCGATCCGCCCCCGCAGGTACACCACCGGAGGGGGCGGCGCCAGGTCGAGCAGCCGGGTCGGATAGCTCGGCGCGCCGACGGCGAGGGCCTCGGCGCCGAGACGCCGTAGGGTCTTCATGGACGTCAAGTACCGCCGCTGACGCGCCGTCCGGTCGCCCAGCGCGGCCGCGAGGGTCGGCCCGACGAGCTGCGCCAGCTCGGCCCGCCCTGACGCCAGGGCCCCCTGCGCCGAGCCGAACCCCTCCAGCAGCCGCTGCAGCTTGGCGGCCCCGACGCCCGGTGTCTGATGGAGGAGCACCCGGGCCTGCGCCTCTTCCGCGGAGATGTGTGGTGGACCAGCCATACCAGGGTTATCGCCGTCGCGCCGCCACGGTTGCCCCCCAATTGCCCAGGCCGAAGAAAAATCAGTCGGTCACTTGTCGGAGTCCACCAGCAGCTCCACCCGGTCGCCCAGACGAACTTCCTGGAGCGCCTTGGCCACGAACCCCACCGAGTGGTTCCAGCCCACGTCCACCACCACGATCTGGGCGATGAGCTGCCGGGGCCACTTCCGCTCCGACCGCCGGGGTTTCTGCTCGAACTGCGAGATCGCCCGATAGCTGTCACCGCGCCGGGTCACGTAGAACGTGTAACCCACCTTGACCTTGAATTTCTTGCCGCGGTCGATGAACACCAGCTGCTTGGTGCCGATGAGGTGGTTCTCCCCCAGCACGGCCAGCACCGTGCCCGCCACCCTGGTCCGGGTGTTCTTCACGGGCTTCACCGCGCGGAACACCCGCTTGAGCTTGCCCACCAGATATCCCCGCTCCATGGGGTTCACCGCCCGCAGGATGACGCCGCGGGCCACCTTGGCCTTGCCGAGGGTCTTGATCTCCAAGGTGCCGAAGACCTCGACCATCTTGCCGATCTTCCGCTTGTTGTGCGGATGGACGACGGTCTTGATGATCTTGTACACGTGGTAGCGCTCACCCACCTTGAGGGGCTTCTTCGCGGTGTACTTGACGTACACCTGATCAAAGGTGGCGAGCATGATCTTCTCTTCCCGGGAGCCGATGATCTTCGCCGTGTACTTGAGCTCGTCCTCCTCCAGGAAACCGCGCTGGCGGAGATAGATCGTGCTCGGTGGCTGGGGCTGTTTGCCGTACGCCATCAGCGGCGGCTGCGCCCTGGTGACCGCTCGCTCCTTGCCCTTGCGCAGCCGGACGCGGTTCCCCGGGTAGATCCAGTGGGGGTTGGTGATCGTCGGGTTGTACGACCAGACCTTCGGCCAGTGCCAGGGATTGCGGAAGTAGCTGCCGCACAGCCCCCACAGGGTGTCCCCCCGTCGCACCGTGTGATACACGGGCACCGTGGAGGAGCCCACGATGCCGAGCCGCGGGCCGTCGATGGGCCCCTCACCGACATGATCGTAGGTGTTCGGACGGGGCTGCTCCTGCGGGGCGGGCTGCACGATCACCCGCTGCATCTGCGGTCCCCGCGGCGGGGCCGAAGGGGCCTGCGCGAACGCGACACCGCAGACGAGCAGGGCGGACGCCGTCGCAACCAGCCCGGCAGCCCAGTTCAGACGTTTCGAAACCCTCATCACCTGTACCTCCGCGACTCCTGCTACTTCAGTCGCCTCAGATGCGATGCCGCCAGGGCGGCCTCGCGCGTGCCCGGATAGAGCTGAACGACCTGGGAGAGGACCTTCCTGGCCCTGGCTTTGCGTCCCAGGCGCTGCTCACAGAGCCCCAGCTTGAGCAGAGCGCTGGGTGCCTTGTTCCCGGAGGGATACTGCTTGAGAAGCGATCGCAGCACCCAGGCCGCCTTGCGAACCTTGCCCCGGCGCCAGAAGCACTCGGCCAGCCAGTAGGTGGCGTTGTCTGCGTAGGCGTGCCGGGGATTGAGCTTGATGAACTTGGAAAACGCCAGGGCCGCGGCGTCGTAGGAGCGCTTCTGCAGGAGCGCCCGGGCGGCCCGGTACTCGGCGATGGCGCCGGACGACGGCGCCCCACCGCCCGCCGCGGGCAGCGGAACCACCGCCAGCCGGTGACTGACCGCAGGCACGGGTCCCAGGGGGGCGCCTCCGCGAACCGGCGCGGGGGTCCCGGTGAGGCGCAGCACGAGGTGCTTCGGTGTCTTGGCTCCACGCCGACGGTCCCTTCGCCCGCGCTGCCGACTGCGCTGATGAGTTCGCTTCCCGGCGCGCAGCTTGACCACCGGCAGTCGGCGCCGGGCCCTCATGCGAGCCCGATCCGCCGCTGAGATGTGCCCCCCCCTCACCGGTGCGCTGGGCGCCGGCCGGGCGGCAGGCCGAGGCACCGGCCGCGCCGGGGCCGAAGCGCGTGTGAGGATCACCCGCCGACTGGCGGCCACCCGGTTGGCATCCACCCGATCCTGCAGGATGAACACGCGATTGCTCAGGTCCTCGAGGGTCTGTCGCTGGGTGTGGATCTGGCGCGTCAGATCAGCCACCCGGGTCGACAGCTCACGAATCTGCTTGCTCGACTGCGTTGACGCACAGCCGAGCAGGCAGGTCGCCAATAAGGTGCAGGACACCTGTGACCTAAGGCCTAACATGGTAATAACATTTTATTCCGCCTTGCCGTTCTGGTCAAAAAGGTGTCCCCGGACCAGGCGGTAGGCCGGACGGATCCATCCCGAGAATCAGGGGATCCATCGCGGAATGAAAGGAGATCCGGCCCTTGGGCCGGCGTGAGGCCGGGCGCGGGCCGTCAGCGCCCCGCTGCGTCGGACCTACCTGAAGGCCGCCGAAATGGGACTGTCCGTGCCGGTGTACAGCGCCGAGAAACCGGGTTGCACCCGGTAGGCGGTGTCGCCGAGCAGACACGATTCAGCCATGGTCTCAGCGTTGAGAGCCTCGAGCTGGCTGCTGGTCTTCACCTTCCCTACGAGCTGGTGCGGATCGGGATCGCCGCCCTCCACGAGCAGGAAGCGGACGGCCTGCGTGATCTGATACGCCTTGCCGTCCGCCTTGATGATCAGCTTCTCACCGTCGAGCTGAATCTTGTCGTCCATGTTGGACACGTCCACCCACTCCGCCGAGATAAAGAGCTTGGGCATGGGCCCTCCTACATCGCCTTGTCGATGATCGCCTCGAGGTCCTTCTTGGAGCCGGCCCCCACGCGCTGGGTCAGCACCTTACCGTCCTTGATCAGCAGGATCGTCGGAATGGAGCGAATCTGATACTGGGTCGCCACGGTGCGGGCGTTGTCCACGTTCAGCTTGCCCACCTTGAGGCGCCCCTCGTAGTCCTCGGCCAGCGCCTCCACGATGGGGCCCACGGCCTTGCACGGCCCGCACCACGGGGCCCAAAAGTCCACCAGCACAGGCGTCTCCGACTCGAGCACTTCGCTCTTCCAGTTGTCGTCCGTCAATTCGACTACGTTCTTTCCAGCCACTGAGTGCCTCCTTCGATGAATCGCGGCCCAACCCACGCAGGATTTGCCACGTGGTCGACCATAGCCGCTCGCGCGATCATTCGCAATGCCCAGCGGCCCCCCTGTCGGGTCCCGAGATCCGCCGGCCCACCACCGGCACGGCGGGGAGCAATAAAATGATCCATCCGGCCAGAAGGTCAACCCCCGCCCGCCGTCAAAAGGGGATTTTGGCGGCTGAACACCCCTGCGCCCGTTGGTAACAGCCATCACGTCCAGACCAGGCCATTGAACCGCGCTCCGTTGCCCTGATATAATGAAATGGCAGGGAACTACCCGGAGGACAGACGATGCAGGGCTCAACAAGGCTCAGAATCTTCGCGATGGCGCTCGCCATGGTCGCCCCGGGCCTGTTGGTGGCGTGCGGGGGAAACTCGGGTTCGGGCGGCTGCGAGCTCGACGAGGACTGCCCCGAGGGAACCTTCTGCGACACCCTCGTGACGAACCGCTGCCACGACCTCCAGTGCACCGAGCACGCCGACTGCCCGCTCCAGTATCTCTGCAGCGCCAGCGGTGAATGCTACGATCCGTACAACGGCCTGGTCACAGGCTGCTTCCCCAACCATCCCGGCTGCCCCTGCGGCGAGGTCGACTTCGGCCTGACCATCGACTGCCCGCCTCCGGAGCAGCCCGTGGGCGTGGACGCGAGCTGCCACACCGGGCTCTCCACCTGCGACGGCGAGCGCTATGGGGAGTGCGTGGACACCTACCGGGACAACTGTGACGGCATCACCTTCGGGCCGAGCTCCATCAGCCCCAACGACGAGAACTCCGAGAACGTGACCCGCGGCGTGGAGGGGGAGCTGCAGCTCGATCCCGACGAGCGCCAGGTGGACTTCGGCTTCCTGTGGATCGCCAATACCGGAGAGAACACCGTGTCCAAGTTCGACGTGGAGACGGGCCAGGAGGTGGCGCGCTACGCGGCGGCGCTCCCGGTGGCGGGACTCCCCACGGGGCCCATTCCCTACCCGGCCACGGACCCTTACAACGACTGCCTGCACTGCCCGTCGCGCACGGCCATTGACTTCAACGGTGACGCCTACGTGGCCAACCGCGCCTTCAATTTGCAGGGCTCGGTGACCAAGTACGCCAACGCCGAGGCCGACTGCCCAGACCTGAACAACAACGGCATGGTGGACACCTCCTACGACGCCAACAACGACGGCTACATCGACGTCTACGACGCGAACGAGTTCCTGGGCGCAGCCGACGAGTGCATCCTGTGGTCCGTGCCCGTGGGAGGAAACAACGGCGTGCCTCGTGCCCTGGCCGTGGACTCCGGCTCGGTGCCCGACTACGGCTCCTACGGCAACGTCTGGGTGGGCCTGTACAACGAGCAGCGGGCCGTGCAGCTCAACGGGGACAACGGAGACGAGGTGGCCTCGGTCAACCTCTCCAACGGCAACGGCATCGTGCACCCCTACGGCGCGGCCGTGGACGCCATGGGCTTCGCCTGGTTCACCTCCATCGACGACGGCACCCTGGCCAAGGTGGACACCATCGGCGCGAACCTGGTGGAGGTCTACAACGCACAGCAGGGCACCGGCTGCGCCGGCGCCTACGGCATCGCAGTGGACGTCAAGGGGCGCATCTGGCTGGGCGGTTACACCTGCAACAACGCGGTCCGGTTCGACCCCTCGGACGAGTCCTGGGCGACCATCGAATTCGCCGGCACGGGGCGCGGACCCCACACCCGCGGCATCGCCCCCGACCTCGCCGGCACGGTCTGGGTGGCCCACACGGGCAACGCCGCAGGCCCCGGCTTCGTCACGCGCTTCGACGCCGAAACCATGCTCGAGCTCGAGGTCTTCACCCTGCCCCACCACCTGGGCAGCGGGGAAACCACCAACAACGCCATCGGCGTGGGCATCGACCGCAACGGCGCCTGCTGGGCCATCAGCCGGGACGACGGCTACGACGCCGGCACCGCCATCCGCATCACCCCCGGCGGCGCCATGGATCCCTATCCCGTGGGGCTCTACCCGTACACCTACTCCGACTTCACCGGCTTCGGCCTCACCACGGTGACCCGCCCGTCGGGCTGGTACAACATGATCGTGGCCGGGTGCGAGGATCACGACCCGAACCCGCCCGACGTCATCACGGACTGGCAGTTCCTCACCTGGAACGAGCTCGAGCCGGTCGGCACCAACGTGCGCATGCGCCTCAAGGTCGCCGACACCATCGCCGACCTGGACACCGCCCAGTGGTACGGCGTCTACGACGTCCCCGGAGTGGACCTGGACGCCGAGGGCATCCCCGACTCCAACTACATGCTGCTCCAGGTCCTGCTCTCCAGCACGGACCCGGCCATGACCCCCTCCTTCCTCGGCTTCGACCTCGACTTCGACTGCGGCGAAGTGATCATCCCGAACTGAGCGTCGTGATCGCTACAGGCAGCCGCGGACCCAGTCGGAGATGCCGTCGTTGTTGAGGTCGAATCCGCTGGGGACGGGGAGGCAGGAGGAGGCGCCGGGGCAGTCGGAGTCCTGGCAGCAGGGGGTGCGGCAGATGCCCATGGCGCAGAGGCCGGACTGGCAGTAGGGCGAGGGGGCGTCGCCCGCGGTGCACGTTGCGCCCTCGGCGCCGGCGCCGGGGGTGCCGGGCTGGCACACCGTGGTGGCCACCGGGTTGGAGCTCTGGCCGAGGACCTGGGCGCAGAGGTAGCCGCCCGGGCAGTCGGAGTTGGTGCAGCAGAGGTCGGCGCACAGGTTGGCCACGCAGACCATGGACGTGCACTGGTCCTGGGCGGTGCAGTAGGTGCCGGTGTGCGCGTTGGGGAGGCCGGCCGCGTTGGCGCACAGCTCGAACATGTACTGGGTGGGCTCGTCGAAGTACCACACGCACTCGTCCACGCCGCAGTCCGTGGACTCGCAGCAGGTCCGCGCGCAGGTGCCGTAGTAGTAGTTGCAGAAGCCGGACCGGCAGTAGGGTCCGCCCGACGCGCAGGCCTGACCCGCGCCCTGGGTGAAGTTGTACCCCGCCGGGTAGATGCGGTCCGGCACGCACTGCTTGATGCCCCGATGGTAGAGGCAGGCCGCGCCCACGGCGCAGTCGTACTCGGTACAGCAGGGCCGGCTGCAGACCTGGTAGGGGATGTTGGCCACGATGATGTCCATGCAGTACCCGCTGAGGCACTGGCCGTTGGACGTGCAGTCCGCGCCGTCGAGCAACAGGGTCGCCGTCTCACAGCGCCCGGTGCTCGTGTTGCACTGCAGGCCGCCGGAGCAGCTCCCGGGCTGGCAGCCGGGCACGCACGCCGTCCCCTCGCAGATCGTCGACGGGGGGTTGCAGTCCTGGTCGCCGGTGCAGCCGCCGATGGGCTCACAGCGGCCCGTAGAGGTGTTGCACTGCTGGGCGCCGCAGCCCCCCGGCTGACAGCCGGGCACACAGGCCGTCCCCTCGCAGATCGTGGACGGCGGGTTGCAGTCGTAGTCGCCGCCGCACCCGCCCGCGGGCTGGCAGCGCCCGGTGAGCTGGTTGCACTGGTCGGTCCCTGAGCACCCGGCGCTGAGGCACCCCGGCATGCATACGTCGCCCACGCAGACGGTCGTAGGGGGCGCGCACTCGGTGTCCCCGCTGCAGGACGTTCCCCCCTGGCAATGGCCGCTGTAGGGATCGCAGAATCCCTGGCTGCAGCCCGTGATGCCGCAGCCCGGCTCGCACAGGTCTGCCACGCACACCAGGCCGGGAGGGTTGCACTGGCTGTCGATGGTGCACGACTGCACGAACCGGCAGCGCCCGGTGACCGTGTTGCAAGCTTCGCCCAGGGCACAGCCCCCAAGGCCGCAGCCCTCCACGCACTGGCCCGCGTCGCAGATCGTCAGTGGCGGGCTGCAGTCGGTGTCCACGAGACACTCCCGCTGACCGGACACGCAGAAGTTGTCCCGGTCGTGGCAGTAGCCATCCGGGCAGTCGTCGTCGGTTTCGCAAAGGACGAGGTTGGTGATGTCTTGCGCACACCCGCTGGCCGAGAAGAGCGTAAGGAAGGCGAAAAGACTGACGAGGAATCGGGTCCTAGGAGCTATCATATGTTTCATTGTCGCACCGCTTCACGTTCAATATACCGGATCCCCTGAAGCTTTGGTAGCCGGGCAGCTACGGCCTGAACTTTGCAGAAGCTGGGGGGCCACGGAGCATGCTCCTCGTCGATCATGCTAACCATCGGAAAACACTTTGGAGCACCTATGAACCGGTATCAACTTTCTGAGGGACTCGCGGTCATGGCAGTCACGGTGGTCATGCTCACGGCCTGCAACAGCAAGCCGGTGGGGCTGTCGGGCGATGGCGGAGGAGTGGACGCGGCCAGCGGTTCCGACGCCACCGCTGGGCTCGATGCAGCGGCCGATCCCGACGCGGGAACCCTGGTGCAGGACGTGGTCGGCTGGGCCAGCTACGCCTTCGAGCACAACGGCTTCGTGCGCGAGGCCGAAGTGGATCCCGGGTATCTCGAGGGCTGTAGCCCCTACGTCACGGCCCTCCCCGGTTTCGAAAACTGGTGGGTCAACGGAAACGTCGAAGGCTACACGCTCCGGCAGCACCCCTCCCTGCCCGACCACGGCGGCGCCATCGGGCTGATTCGCGCCACCGGGTACCTCAGTGAGCCCGGCCAGTACGGTCACATGGGGTTTTACGACCGCGAATTCCAGCCCACGAGCACCGAGCTCCTGGTGTGCGAGACCGTCTCAGCCCTGGGCCACTGCCCGGTGCCCCGAGCCGCCGATTTCTGCCACCTGCCCGAGCCGAACGATTACGAGAGTCGTTCCGTCAGGCTGCGCCAGATCCTGCCGGGTCCGGCCTCCAACCGGGAGCACTACGAGCTGGAGGTCCTGTACAACGAGGACATCGCCGACGGCACCACGGCCATCACCGCGAGCTTCACCGTGCCCCTGCCCGGTATCCTGCCCGAGCAAGATGGCTGGGAGCTCATTCCGCTGCCGGAAATCGGGGAGCTCTCCCTGGTCGAGGTCCACCTCTGGTTCTACTACGAGGAGATCCCTTTCCCCAATGATCTCGATGGCTGGGTGATGCGCGACACGCTGAGCGACACCCTCCGCATCAGCCTCAGCGGCCGGAGCGGCGGCAACGCCACGATCCACCTCTGGGGCGACTTCCCGGTGGACGAGGTGATCCCCTATCCGTAGGGTCGGTCGGTTTTTCTACTAGCCTTACCGCTTTTCTATGTTTTAATATAGGAACCAGCTCCGGAGGTTTGACCGTGCATACGAACCGACCCTTGACGCTCACGATCTCGCTGCTTGTGACCACACTTTTCCTGTTCGCGACCGCGGGTTGCAAGGAGGATGAGCAGGCGCCGATCCTCTCCACCGGCCACCCGGGCTGGAGCAGCCAGGACTGCGACAGCTGCCACAACCTGCCCGTGGAAGGCCACGACGTCAGCGACATCTGGGCCTGCGCCGGTTGCCACGGCGGCAACGGCGCCTGCGATCCCAACGGCTCGAACAGCCCCCGGACGCACACCGCCGACGAAGACTGCACCTCGTGCCACGGCGAGCAGCACGGCTTCACCGCGTCGAGCCAGTGCGCCTCCTGCCACTTCGCCGCTGCCGGAGGCGTTGCGGACTGCCCCTGACACCCCGCGCCCGAACACCAGCCTCGTTTTGCGGAGCTGGTGACCATTCGCTCCCTTGGCACGCTCACCGGCACGGTGGTGAGCGGCGCCGAGTACAGCGTGATCATGAACGAGGGCTCCTCGCCGACCATCGGTAGAGGCAATGACCTCTCCGGCACGGTCGAGGACGAGCCCACCTGGGCGAACCTTTTCCCCTCCCCTGCCCCGGAGCCGAATCTACCCTACGAGCTCTGAGCGTCTCAGCGCGGCTTCACCGGGAAGCTCACCCACAGCTCCTTGTCGCAGAAGCGGGGAAACTGGAGCTTGCGGAAGGGGTGGAGGACGCAGCGGCGGATGGCAGGGCTGGGGGCAGACTTGTAGAGGATCTTGGCGGAGGTGGCGCGGCCGGTGCGGCCGGCGACCTTGAGGTCCACCCAGACGATCTTGGTGGGACGGAGCTTCAGGCGCGCGAAGCACGACCGAGCGGCGCGGGTCGCCTTGTCGAAGACCGGCTTCTGCGCCGCTTGGGGCAGACGGTCGGGCCAGCGCGGATCGCAGGTGCGCGCGTTGATGGGTCCAGTGCAGGTAGACATGCGGCAGTGGTGGCAGCGGCCGCCGGACCGGGACTCCTTGTGCTTGCGGTAGCGGCCCCGCTCGAAGCGAAACGTCTGCTTCACGTTCCACATGTGGGGCTGCGGGCCGAAGGAACGCCGGCGGCGTTTGCGGTAGCCCTTGGGGGGGCCGCCCACGTAGTGGTGGGACACTCCGATGTCCTTGAGCCCTCGGGGGCGCGGCTCCGTCCGGTGCAACTCTGGGTCCAGCCAGCCGCCGTCCACGGTGCCCAAGTGATAGCCGCAGCGTCCGCGCACGATGTAGACCGCACGTTTCACGCTCTTGGGGCAGTAGGCGCCCTGGTGGAGCGGCACCAGCGCGTCCAGCAAGCCGTCGCCGTCGAGGTCGAACTCGAAGCGGGTGCGGTAGCCGTAGTAAAGCGACTTGGGCCGGAAAGTTCTCCCCCGCTGATGGTGACTGCGAATGGGAGCGCCGGCGTTGGGGTGCACGTAGATGTGGAAGCGTTGCTCAGGGATCTTCACGCACTTGCCACCGAGCTTGACCGGGATCCTGGGCGGAACCACGGTTCGAACCAGGCCGCCGACTTTCTGCTGGTGATGGCTCAGGTGGATGTAGGCGCGGAGCGGCCCCAGTCGCACCGAGGCGGAGCGCAGGTCGCCGTGCCAGCCGTGCTCGTCGATCACGGTCCAGCCCGCGGCGCGGAACCCGGCCAGCCAGGCGGTCCACACCTGGTCCCGGTTTCCAGTGACGCTGAAGGCAACGAGCTGCTGCCCCCGCTGCAGCTTCTCCACCTTGGAGCTGGTCAGGCCGGTCGGTTTGGGAACCGCCGCAGGCCAGGCGACACCAGGGCTCGCCGGCGCGGCGCGCGCCCCGGTGCCGCACAGAGCACCGACCAGGCACGCACCCACCAGGACCGCTCCTCGAGGCATTGAATCCTTCGTCATGGGCTCCCACGGCTTGCGAAGTCCAGCACGCACGCCCTCAGTCGGCCGGGAGGACCAGTCGGCTGACTCCGTCCAGATACACGGTGTTGGTAACGGCCACCGCGGTGGAAGGATCTGTATAGAAGGAATCACCGTTGCCCGGGTTGCGCTCGAACCGCGGGTGGCTGCTGGAGCTGACGATCAGGCCGACCCGGTGCCCGGCCGCAAAGGTGTAGGCGAGCTGGTTGGTGAAGGGCACGTCGAGCTCGTAGCGAGAGCCGGGCGTCACCGGGGAGGCGGTGGACAGGGTGTCGCGCAGGCTGAGCCGCCGGACGCCGTCGGTGAGCAGGAGGTGGCCGCCCGCGGCGTCGACGTCGGTCAACCGCACCACGAAGTCGGTGTCCGCGCCGGTGGTGGCCGCCGCCAGCCGGACGGTGATGGGGCCGCGGACCCGAAGGGCGGCGGTGAGGGGGGCCGTGGTGAAGGCCAGCACGTCGTTTCGAAGGAGCACGTCGGCTTGATCCGTGGGTCCGTGGAGCAGCGTGAAGTCCAAGGTCTGCCCGCCGATGGTCGGTGAAGGGTCTGCCGGGTCGAAGGGGTAGCTGAGCTCCCCCGCGACCGCGGGCGTCTCGTCGAGGCTGCCGTCGGCGTGCAGGTGGAGCGTCAGGTCCTGGGTGTCAGTGGGCGGCCAGGCGCCCGCCTCCTCCCAGGCGGACTCACCGTCCCGGACGTAGCGGATCGGCGCCCAGGTGGACACCGTGGGGTCGGCTCCGCGCAGGTGATGGTCGAACCACGCCAGGCTGTCGGTCTGGATCCGGAACTCACCGTCGTGGTAGAGCAGCTCCTGCGTGGTGAGCGGGCGGCCGGCGCCCGTGGTTTCTCCCCCGGCGGCGAAGTGGTGCCAGGCGCCCACGAGCATGCGGTGCCGGTCGCGCACGGTGGGGTCACTGGCGGTGACCAGGCTGTCCCAGGCGCGGAAGGAACGGGCGTTGTCGAGGTCGTACCAGCCGGCCACCACGAGCATCGGCACGTTGATGTCGCTCGGCCGGTAGAGCCCCTCCAGCCAGATCCAGACCGCGTCCCGCAGGGGGTGCTGCTCCACCACGCTCTGGCCGTAGAGGAGCCCGAGGGTGTCCACGAACTCCCGCCGCAGCACGCCGCCCGGGTAGTACTCCTCGTACAGCGTGTTCATGGGGTTGAAGATGGGCACCGACGCCCGGAGGTGGGGCGGCCGGCGCACCGCGGTCCAGTACTGCACCCGGCCCAGGGCCGAGACGCCCCAGGTGCCCACCTGGCCGTCGGACCAGGCCTGCTCGGCGATCCACTCCACTACGTCGTAGCCGTCCGCGCCGTAGTCGGGCTGCGCCACCACGGCTCCTGCCGAGCCGAAGAAGCCGCGCCAGTCCACCACCACGAAGGCGTAGTCGAGACTCTCGAACAGCGGCCCGGGCGCCGTCGCACCGAACCACATCGCGCGTGCGTTCTCCTTGTTGTAAGGAGTCTGGACGAGGATGGTCGGCAGGAGGCATTCCGGGTTCACCGGCCGTCGGGCAAAGGCCGACAGGGACTGCCCGTCCGAGAGCGGCACCAGGAGCTCCTCCTGCGTGTGCTCCGTGCAATCGGGGGCGGCGCCATCGGCGTCGCTCGCGGCGTCGCCGCCCGCGTCCTGCACACCCGCGTCCTGGCCAGCGTCCGACTGCCCCGCCCCGCTGTCGCCGCAGCCCGCACCACCCAGCAGCAAAAAAACCCCCAGCAGCGTGATCGACGGTGTCGTTTTCATGGTGACAGTACGCCACAGCCACCCACCAGGTTTCAAGCAATGTTCGCGTGTGCTATAGAGGATCGCCAATCAGCACGGACGGAAACACGCGATGAGCACGATCTCAACCTGGAAATGTGACGTCTGCGGCTATGTGCACGAGGGCCCCGAGCCGCCCGCTCAATGCCCGGTCTGCGGCGTCGAGCAAGAGATGTTCAGCCCGCTCGAGGCACCGACCGCAGCGCCGGCACTGCACAGGGCCACGGCCTGGCGGTGCACCATCTGTGATCATGTCCACCAAGGATCCGAGCCGCCGGAGCGCTGCCCGGTGTGCGGCGCGGGCCGGAACCTCTTCGAGGCCGTGCAGCGCGACGAAGGTCACCTGGCGTCCGAGCAGCGCGGCCCGGTGGTGGTGGTGGGCGCCGGCGTCGCCGGCGTGACGGCCGCGGATCGCGCGCGGCGGGCGGCCCCGGGGATCGACGTCACCCTCATCTCCAAGGAGCCCGGGCTGCCCTACTACCGACTCAACCTGACCCGGCTGCTCGCCGGCGAGGTGGACGAGGCCGGGCTTCCGCTACAGTCAGAGCAGTGGTTCGTGGACAGCCGCATCGAGCTGATCCACAGCGAGGTGACCGGCATCGACACCAAAGCCCGAACCCTGGGCCTGCGAGACGGCCGGCTGCTTCCCTACCACCGGCTGGTCCTCACGACCGGGGCCCACGCCTTTGTCCCGCCCATTCCCGGCGCCCAGCGCGGCGGTGTGTCCGTGCTGCGGACGCTGGCCGACGCGCGGCTGATCCTCGCGCAGGTCAGAGAGGGGACGCGGTGCGTTTGCATCGGAGGCGGGCTCCTGGGCCTGGAGGCAGCGGGTGCGCTTCGAAACCGGGGCGCCGTGGTAACCGTGCTGGAGAACTTCCGCTGGCTCCTGCCGCGGCAGCTCCCCGAACCTGCTGGTCGTCTGCTGGAGCGCCACCTGGCAGAGCTCGGTATCGAGGTCCGGCTGCAGGCCGGAGTCAAGGAGATCGTTGGCGACGAGGAGGCCCGGGGCGTGCTGCTCGCCGACGACAGCGAGGTCGCGGCCGATCTCGTGATCCTGTCCACCGGCGTGCGCTCCAACAGCTACCTGGCGCGACAGGCACACCTCAAGGTGGACCACGGCGTGCTGGTGGACGACGGTATGTTCACCTCGGACCCGTCGGTCCTGGCGGCCGGGGACGTAGCCGAGTATCGGGGTGAGGTCCAGGGGATCTGGCCCACCGCCTACGCCCAGGGGGTCGTGGCCGGTATCAACGCCGCCGGCGGCGCCACCGAGTACTCCGCGCTGCCGCGCTCGAACCGCCTCAAGGTCATGGACGTCGAGCTGTTCAGCATCGGCGTGGTGACCACGGCCGACGGCAGCTACCAGGAGTACGAATCGGCCGAGAACGGCTCGTACTTGCGGTTGGTGAGCCGGGACGGCAAGCTGGCCGGCGCGGTGCTCTACGGAGACACGTCCCTGGCCGGCCCCATCAAGGAGGCCGTGGAAACCGGGAGGCAGCTCCGCGAGTGCGCCGAGCTGGTCGAGAGCCTGCCCGAGTGGGCACGGATGCACGGCCTGGCGGCGAAGAGCTGAGCGAACAACAACGCACCAACGAGCGATCAGAGGAGACAACGATGCCGAGCTTGAAAGGAACCGAAACCGAAAAGAACCTGCTCAAGGCCTTTGCCGGGGAGTCCCAGGCCCGCAACCGCTACACCTATGCGGCGGGCGTCGCCCGGAAGGCAGGGTTCGAACAGATCGCCCGCATCTTCGAGGAGACGGCGGACAACGAGCGCGCCCATGCCAAGGTGTTCTTCAAGTTCCTCGAGGGGGGCGGTGTGGAGATCACCGCCATGTACCCGGCCGGCAAGATCGGCGACACGGCCGAGAACCTCGAGGCCGCCGCCGCCGGGGAGCACGAGGAGTGGACCGAGCTCTATCCCGCCTTTGCCAAGCAGGCCAAGGCGGAGGGCTTCGCCGAGGTGGCCGCGGCCTTCACCATGATCGCCCGGGTGGAGAAGGAGCACGAAGAGCGCTACCGAGCGCTGCTGGAGCGGGTGAAGAGCGGCGGCGTGTGGAAGCGCGACGAGCCCATCCGCTGGAAGTGCGCCAACTGCGGTTACGTGCACGAGGGGCCGGAGCCCCCCGAGCTGTGCCCCGCCTGCTCCCACCCCAAGGGCTACTTCGCCCAAAAAGAAGACAACTACTAGCCCGGCGCACGCCAAATCCACCGCAGAATCGTGCCCGCGAACGTCTGATCATCAGATCTCATCCCAGACTTGTACTTCGAGTGAAAAGCGCGCTAGGATACCCGCGGTGGTCGTCGCGGTACGATGAACCGGCCGTGCGACAGCACATCTGAATCGTGTGGTTCGCGCGGTCTGTGATTAGCGCTAGGAGTAGCCATGCGAGATTTATTTGCAGCGTCGACGTGTCCGGGGTGGACGGCCGCAGCCATGGGCTTGTTGCTCGCGGTCGGATGCGGCGGCGAGCCGCTGGGCCCCACGAACAACAACAATGTGTCTGACGAGTGCGGGAATGGCGCGGTGGACCCGGGCGAGGTCTGCGATGGGTACGCGCTGAGCGGGAACAGCTGCTCAGACCTGGGGCTGGGCTTCACGGGCGGAAGCCTGAGGTGCCTGGCGGACTGCAGCGACTACGACACCACGAGCTGCGTCACCCTGCCGGACTGCGGGGATGGCGATCTCGACCCCGGAGAGGTGTGCGACGGGGCCGACCTCGCGGGCGAGGACTGCGTGAGCCAGGGGTACGACCAGGGCGACCTGGCGTGTCGGCCCGACTGCGCCGGCTTCGACAACTCGGGCTGCGAGAACGCGGTGGACTGCGGCACCGGCGTGGTCGACGCCGGAGAGGACTGCGACGGCGTGAACCTGAACGGCCAGGACTGCACCACCCTCGGCCTGGGCTTCACCGGCGGCACCCTCGCCTGTGGGGCGGGCTGCGGCTGGGACACCTCCCAGTGCGAGGTCCCCGTGGACTGCGGCAACGGCGTGGTCGACCTGGGCGAGACCTGCGACGGCGCGAACCTCGCCGGCCAGGACTGCTCCACCCTCGGCCTGGGCTTCACCGGCGGCGCCCTCGCCTGCAACCCGGGCTGCAACGACTTCGACACCACGGGCTGCACCGGGGGTCCGAGCTGCGGCGACGGAAGCGTCGACACCCCAGAGGTGTGCGACGGGGCGAACCTGGACGGCCAGGACTGCACCACCCTCGGCCTGGGCTTCACCGGCGGCACCCTCGCCTGCAATGCCAGTTGCACCGCTTGGAACA
>JBDRSE010000348.1:0-22560 GCA_043825095.1 bacterium | reverse complement strand
GGAGAGAGGCGGAGGCGGTAGAGGCGGAGGGGGGGCTGGGGATCAGCCGCCGCGCCTGGTTTTTGGTTTGGCTTTGGCTTTGCCTTTACCTTTGTCTCCGTCTTTCGCTTTGGCTTTGGCTTTGGCTTTGGTTTTTGTCGTGCCTTTGGTGGGCTTGACCTCTTTGGGCTCGTCCTGCCCGCCATAGCCTTTGTCTTGGCCTTCTTCAGGGGATTCGATCCAGTGCTTGGGCTTTTCGTCGGTGTCGCCGGCGTTGGCCCAGGAAACCTCGCGGAGCTTGCCGTCCTCGTAGCGCTCCCAGTAGTCCTTGTAGCCGTTGCGGTCCTTGTCCATCTCGATGCGGTCGACGATGGTGCCCCTGCCCTTGATGTTCCGGTAGTACTTCCAGACGAGGGGTTTCCACTCCGTGGACTTTTTCTCTTTGGGACTGGTCGGGTAGGGGCGAATTTCCACGCGCTCCTTGGTGCCGTCCGGGCGGTTGTACATCACCTGGTCCCAGGTCCCGTCGTAGTCCAGATCCCACCAGACCACGCGCGGGGTGAGGCCGTCGTTGAAGTACGTGATGGAGATATCGGGGTTGCCGTCGAAGTCGGTGTCCATCTCGTGGCAGATCTTGCGGTTGCCCGCGTCGAGGAGCAGCCAGCGATCCCGCTTCTTGTCGCGGTTCAGATCCAGCGTGACCATGCGGGAGTCGCTGGTCCGCTTGCACTTGGCCATCTTTGCGCCCTTGGATGACATCACCACGGAGGCGGCCCGGCGCTCCTCCGGATCGGGAGTGGTCTTTTTCTTGTCTTTTTCGCAGGCGCTCAAGCCGGCCGCGAAGAGCAGCGCCAGCGCAGTGGAGAATAGTCTAGTCATGCTCGTCCTTCCGGATTCCGTCGGCTGAAAGAAAGCCTACGTCATATCCATCGCTTCGACAAGCGAGGCCGTCCCGCCGAGCAGGAAATATACCAGGAACGGTGGGGATGCAACACTGTTTTCAGGCGCTGTTATCAGGCGCTGTTATCAGGCGCTGTTGTCGGGAGCTGTTATCGGGCGAGGTTTCCAGGCGCTGGTGAGACCCTGGCGAGACCCTGGTGAGACCCTGGCGAGACCCTGGCGAGACCCTGGCGAGACCCTGGTGAGACTGTGGGTTCTTGGGGTCCGTGGGCAAGTGCGCGATAAAGTCCTTGATTCACAGGGATCGGGGCGCTAAGCCTAGGCAGGCGCTCCGAGCCCCGGTCCCGATGTGTGCGGTCGGATCGGTGCCCCGGCACCGCGTACTGAATCCATGGCCAAACGTACGACAGACAGAAAGCCCGAGCCTCCGACCGATTTTTTCGGGATGGTCGGCGAGTTTCGCCTGCGTCGAAAGCGGAGACGCGAGGCCCGCTACCTGATCAAGGAGGTCCGGAGGATCCTGAAGCGCAAGAAGCGCCGTGAGCGGATCAAGGCCGAGGTGGTGCAGGAGTGCGAGGCGGCGGCCGCGGAGCTGCGGGAGGCGGTTCGGGCCCGGCCGCGGGACGACGAGCGGCTGAGGAAGTCTCTCGGCGCGGTCGAGGCCCTGGTAGATGAGCACCTCGCCTTTGCGCGGAAGTCCACTGTGCGGGAGTACACCGAGGCCATCGGCATGGCGGCGCTGGTGGCGGTGCTGCTACGCTTCTTCGTGGTGCAGCCCTTCAAGATCCCGTCCGGCTCCATGATTCCCACCCTGGAGGTGGGCGATCACATCTTCGTGAACAAGTTCAGCTACGGGCTGCGGGTCCCGTTCACCACCAAGCCGCCGCGCCGGTTCGTCACCTGGGGCTCGCCGGACCGCGGGAGCGTGGTGGTGTTCATCCACAAAAAGAAGCCGGACCAGGACTTCATCAAGCGCGTGGTGGCAGTGGGGGGGGATCGCATCAAGGTGATCAGCGAGGAGATCCACCTGCAGCGGGGGGGCAAGGGCGACTGGAAGAAGGTCCCGCGCAAGTACGTCGCCGGGGAGTGCTCCCACTTGGACAAGAACGAGCGAGACAACACCTGGTACCGCGTGGAGGGGTGTACCCGGTACAAGGAGACGCTCGGCGGAAACGAGTACACGACCGTCTACGTCAAGACCCACTTCGGGCAGATGCGGGACTACCCGCCCCTGGAGGACTTTCGGAAGACCCGGATGCCCGTGGGCTTCGGGCTGCAGCGAGCCGACCAGGTCATCGATCCTTACCGCGTGCCCAAGGGCCACGTGTTCGTGATGGGGGACAACCGGCGCAACAGCACCGACAGCCGTGACCTCGCCGAGGTGGGCTTCATCCCCAACAACTACGTCAAGGGGCGGGCGTTGGTCGTGTGGTGGTCCTGGGGCAAGGACAGCTTCCGCTGGTCCCGCGTGGGCACCCGGATCAGGTAGCCGCGACTCCTCTCAGGTAGCCGCGACTCCTCTCAGGTAGTCGCTACTCCTCTTTGGGGAGCGGGACTCCGGTCTGGGACTCCAGCCGCATGGTGGAGGCCAGGCCGAACTCCTGGGTGTCGCCCATCTCGATCGTCTTGCGCTCGTGGGTGAGCAGGGCCGTGGCCATCTTCACGTTCGCCGCGAGGATTTCACCGAAGCGGTGCCCCTGTCGAAGATCGTCGAGGTCGACGCCGGCCTCGGCGACCTTGCGCCGCAGAAACAGCTGGACCGAGGTCTGCTGGTCCGCGGCGAGACGTTCCAACCTGCCGCGGGTTCGCGCACGGGCGAACAGGACGCCCGCCACGAAACCGACGACCGAGGCAGCGGCGCCGATGACGGCGATGAGGACCGGGGGCATGGGCTTTCCTTCAAGGGTCTGAGCGGAGCTAAGATAGCACCGGTCGCGCAGCCGCGCCAGACCGAGTGGAACGGATGGGCGCGGGCCTCTGCAATCGGGGTCGCAGGCAGCGCAACCTCCGCGCGAAGCGCGGCACCCCGGAGGGGAGGCGAGACTAAGCGCCCGCCGAGAAATAATCCGATCGCTCAGTGCGCCGAGCCATCCCGGCTCGCTTCGTTGCCAGGCGGTTACATATTCCCGATATGCGCCCTTCTGGCGCCTCGCGAGCCGGGCGTCTCGGCACCCTGAGCTGACCGTCTTATTCCTCGGCGGACGCTAAACCCAGGAGTTGTTGAGGAGCTCCCCCACGCCGCCGGCGCCGGGGACGATGTAGCCCTTGTCGGTGAGGCCGCGCTCCTCGTCCCAGCGCTCGCCCGGGATGGACCGCAGCACCTCGCCGGAGGAGAGCCCGCGATCGAGTCGGAAGGCGTAGACGCTAACCTCGGGGCGCTTCTGCCGGATCCGCTTCAGGTACTCCGGGGTGACCATGAGGTGCATGAAGATCACCTTTGCCGGTTTGCCCAGTCGGTGCTCCTCGTAGTGGTCGAGCAGGGCGAGCACCGTGCCGCCCGTGGCCCCCATGGGATCGGGCACCACGACGACGCCCCCCTCCACCGAGCCGCCGATCTTGGACGCGGCGATCACGGTGCCGGTGACCTCCCCTTTGTCATCGGTGGCCCGCTCGGCGGACACATGGTCTTGGCGCACGGCGCCGGGGTCCATGAACTCGGCCAGGGACTCGAAGGCGATCTGCGAGGGCTGCAGGCCGGCCCGCGCCAGGGCGACCACGGCGACCTGGGCCGATGTGTCCACCACCGCGCCGGTCCACGTCCCGCGGGGCTCGAGCTTCTTCATGCGGGTGTCCACGGAGACCGTTCGCCGAGGGAACTCTGCGCACACCACGGTGTGCAGCAGGTATTCGTAGAGCTGGCGCATCAGCCGCCCGGCCAGGGGCTGGATCGTGTCGGGGTGGCCAAGCCGCGTGAGCAGGGTCAGGCAGAAGGGGTCGGAGAGGATGTGCACATTGTCACCGTAGCGGTGCTCGATCTCCGATGCGGTGAACGTGAGCTGGTTGAACTGGCTGTCGATGGTTGTCATGGCACTGCTTGTACCAAGCCGCGCCTCAAGAGTCGAGAGGGCAAACCCCGGAGCCGGCCTATGATCGGGCCTCGGAGTCGGCCTTGGAGCCGGCCTTGGAACCGGCCTTGGAACCGGCGTCGGCTCAGGCCTCGTGGAGGTGCTTTTCGATCAGCGCCTCGGACTGGGCCAACAGGGCGTATAGCCACAGCAGGGCTGCGGCGTCGATGGCGGCCACGATGCCCACGACCCAGAGGCCGTGCATGGGGTCTGGGAACAGGAGCCCGCTCGCCGCCTCTGCGTTGGCCGCGGCCGCGATCACCAGGGCGATGCCGAACATCGCTGCCGAGCGCGCGAGCCCGGGGTCCCCGAGTTGGCGCGAGACGAGCATCACCGGCATGGCGGAGCCGGCCAGGGCCGTGGTGCCCAGCACGGCCGCCACCAGGACGCCGGCGCCCCCGGGCGGCGATCCCAGGTCGGCGATCTCACCCGGGTTGGCCAGGGCGGCCATCACGAGGCAGGCCAGGGTGGCGAGCCCGCCGCAGCCCAGGACGATCGCTCGCTGCTGCCACGGCCCCGGCATCAGCGCGGTGCCTAGCAGCCCCCCCACCACGAGGAGAAAGCCGAGCAGCAGCGCCAGGTAGAACACCAGGGACTGGTACTGCATCAGGCTGCGCACCTCGGGCAGGTGTGGATTGGCGCAGCCCGCACGCCCGGCGGTACCCAGCACGAGCAGGAGCAACCCGCTCGCGGCCACGAGCACGCTGCCGCGGCGGACGAAGCCGAGGCCGCGGAGGGCCCGCGGCCAGCCCGTGTTGTTCGGCGTGTCTGTCGCCATGGATTCCTGATACGTTGGCGGCGCGCGAAAATCAACCTTGATATTGGCACGTTGCCGAGGCCTGTTGACACCGATCCGAACATTCCCTATCATCCGACAGACCTGCGCAGACGACGCCTCGGCGCCCGAAAACACTGTAAAATTTCAAGTGGTTGCTCATGCACGGTCCTTCGGTGCAACCCTGACTATTGATCCTGAGAAGGTGAGCGACACATGGCTCCGCACAAGCGTAAAAAGTACATCTTCGTGACTGGCGGCGTGACCTCGGCCCTGGGCAAGGGCCTCACGACCGCGTCCATCGCCACCCTGCTGCAGAGCCGCGGCCTGACCGTCACGATCCAGAAGCTGGATCCCTACATCAACGTCGATCCGGGGACCATGAGTCCCATCCAGCACGGGGAGGTGTTCGTCACCGACGACGGAGCGGAGACCGACCTCGACCTGGGCCACTACGAGCGATTCACCAACGTGCAGATGGGCAAGGTCAACAACACCACCACCGGCCAGGTGTACTACTCCGTGATCACCAAGGAGCGCAGCGGGGAGTATCTGGGGGGCACCGTGCAGGTGATTCCCCACATCACCGACGAGATCAAGGAACACGTCCGGCGGGCGGCCGAAGGGGTCGACCTGCTGCTGGTGGAGATCGGCGGGACCATCGGAGACATCGAGGGGCTGCCGTTCATCGAGGCGATTCGCCAGATGATCATCGAGGAGGGGCGGGAGAACACCCTGGCGATCCACCTCACGCTGATTCCCTATCTGAAGGCCGCGGGCGAGCTCAAGACCAAGCCCACCCAGCACAGTGTGCAGAAGCTCCGGGAAATCGGCATTCAACCCGACATGCTGATCTGCCGGTGTGAGTATCCCGTACCCGATGAGATGAAAAAGAAGATCGCGCTGTTCACCAACGTGGCGGCAGACTGTGTCTTCGCGGCCGAGGACGCCGAGTCCATCTACGAGGTGCCGCTGCTGCTGCACGCCCAGGGGATCGACCGGCGCATCACGGAGCTGCTCAACATCTGGTCGGCCGAGCCCAAGCTGGGCGCGTGGCGCGCCGTCGTGCAGAAGATCAAGTCCCCCAAGCGCACGGTGTCCGTCGGCATCGTGGGTAAGTACGTGCACCTCGTGGAGTCCTACAAGAGCCTGAACGAGGCCCTCATCCACGGCGGAACGGTGCACGACTGCCGGGTGCTGCTCGAGCACATCGACTCCGAGAACCTCGAGTCGGACGACAACTGGCGGGACGCCCTGGAAAAAGTGGACGGGATCCTCATCCCGGGGGGGTTCGGACGGCGCGGGACCGAGGGCAAGATCATGGCGATCCAGCACGCGCGGGAGCAAAACATCCCACTGTTCGGGATCTGCCTCGGCATGCAGCTCATCGTGGCCGAGTTCGCCCGGAACGTGGTGGACCTTGAGCGGGCCAACTCTACGGAGTTCGACCGGGACACCCCCCACCCGGTGATCCACCTGATGCCGGACCAGCGGGGCGTCACCGACAAAGGCGCCACCATGCGGCTCGGCGCCTACGAGTGCGACCTTGCCGAGGACTCGCTGGCCGCGAAGATCTACGGCGCCCGCCGGATCTCGGAGCGGCATCGGCACCGCTACGAGCTCAACAACGAGTACCGGGAGCAGCTCGAGGCAGCGGGCCTCACGCTCTCCGGGGTGTCCCCGGACGGTCGGCTGGTGGAGATGATCGAGTACCGGTCGCACCCGTACCTCGTCGCCTGCCAGTTCCATCCGGAGTTCAAGAGCCGCCCCATGATTCCGCACCCGCTCTTCACCCATTTCATCAAGGCTTGCCTGGAACGAAAGCTCGGATCCGACTGATCACCCCCGGCGAGGCGGTTTGCCGCGAGGCGGTTTGCCACGGGGTGCTGATTCCAGACTGCAAGAAACATTCCAGTATTCCCACCCTTGCTTTACAAGGTGGATTACGAATGCTAGATTTGTGGAGATGCGGATGCGATTGGCCGATTTGGACCTGCCCTACAACCAAAGCAGATCATATGGTTTCACGAAGGGGCAGCTTCGGACGTCGCGCCTGTAGCTCGGCGGAACGGATGAAGACACGAAGCGATGGCACTCGAGTTCAGACAGCAGCTTAGGTTGACGCAGCAGCTGGTGATGACGCCCCAGCTGCAGCAGGCCATCAAGCTGCTCCAGCTCAGCCGGATGGAGCTGGTGGATCTGGTCCGCGATGAGATGCTGGAAAACCCGGTGCTCGAGGATCAGGCCGACGGCGCCCCGGAGCAGAAGGCGGAGGAGGCCGAGAAAGTCCCGTCCATCGACAGTCGGGGAGAGAGCAAGCCGACCAACGGCGACGACAAGTCGACCAAGGAGATCAAGGCCGACGGCAGCGCGGCCGGAGAGATCGATTGGGAGACGTACCTAGACAGCTACACCATGTCTCCGGCCATGCCGTCCATGCGACAGCAGGACGACGACCTGCCGAGCCTCGAGTCGACCCTGACGTCGGAATCGTCCCTGGCGGACCACCTCACGTGGCAGCTCAAGCTCAGCGGGTTCTCCGAGGAAGAGGAGGCCATCGGGGCGATGGTCATCGGCAATCTGGATCCGAACGGCTACCTCCGGGAGCTGACGCTGGACGAGATCGCCGCGGCCTGCGGGGTGCCCTTGGATCTCGCCGAGTCCGTGCTTCAGCACATCCAAAAGTTCGATCCCGTGGGTGTCGCGGCGCGGGATCTGTCGGAGTGCCTGCTCGTGCAGGCGCGGCACATCGGCGCTGACGACGACGTGCTGGTGGCGATGGTGACCCGGCATCTCCACAATCTGGAGAACAAGAACTACCAGGCCATCGCCAAGGATCTGAAGGAGCCGCTGGAAGAGATCTACGAGGCGGCCAAGGTGATCACCAGCCTGGATCCCAAGCCCGGACGTCAGTACTCTCTGGACGAGATTCGCTACATCACACCGGACGTATACGTCTACAAGCTGGGCGACAAGTTCTTCGTGGTGCCCAACGACGACGGGCTGCCAAAGCTCCGGATCTCGAACTTCTACAAGAGCGCGCTGTCTCACGGGGAGGCCTCCACCCGCGAGTACGTCCAGGGCAAGCTGCGGAGCGCGCAGTGGCTGATCCGCTCCATCCAGCAGCGACAACGCACCATCATCCGGGTGACCGAATCCATCGTGAAGTTCCAACGGGAGTTCTTCGAGAAGGGGATTGGCTTCCTCCGGCCGATGGTGCTGCGGGACGTGGCAGAGGACATCGGGATGCACGAGTCCACCATCTCCCGTGTGACCACCAACAAGTACGTATCCACCCCGCAGGGGATTTTCGAGCTCAAGTTCTTCTTCAACAGCGCCATCGGGAGATCCAACGGCGATGAGATCGCCTCTGAGAGCGTCAAGAACAAGATCAAGGAGCTCGTCCTCGGCGAGGATCAGAAAAAACCCTATTCTGACCAGGCTATTACTAAGTTGCTGAAGGAGCAGGGGATTGAGATCGCGAGGCGGACCGTGGCCAAATACCGCGAACAGCTCGGCATTCTCAGCTCCTCGAAACGCAAACAGGTGTTTTGATTGACGAGGCGGAAGCCGTAGTTGACACTTTCGGCGGCGAAAACACCCGGTATTTTTCTCAAGACACTGGCTGTCAAGGGAGACACCTGCACGGTGCCGAAGGAGGAGCACATGGCAGGTGGTGAACAGACCGACCCCAAGCCGGCCGACCCTGCGGGGTGCGGCCTACCCAAGGAGGGACCATGAAGTTCTCTGTGACCTTCCGGAAGATGGAGCCAACGGATGCCATCAAACAGTACGCCGAGGAGAAGGTCAAAAAAATCAAGAGGTTCTTTCCCGATCCATTGAATGCCCACGTGGTGCTTGCACTGGAGCGTTATCAGCACCGTGCGGATGTGAACATCACCTTGCACAATGGGCTGGTGCTCAAAGGGCAGGACACGTCCGACGACATGTACACCTCCATCGACTTGGCCATGAACAAGATCGAGAAGCAGGTGCGACGATACAAAGACAAGATTCGCAGCCACAAGCCGGCCGCGGGACCGCAGATTCCCTTCCGGGTCGATGTCATTGAGGAAGATGACTCCGAGCCCGCCCTGGTGGATCATCCGGTGATCAACGAGGTGCTCGATGAGCTGCTGCCCAAGGTCATCCGATCCGACGACTACCTGGCTCAGCCCATGTCGGTGGAGGAGGCGGTGATGCAGCTCAACCTCATGAATAACGCGTTCCTGGTTTTCACCAACTCCGCCAATCAGTCCATCAATGTCATCTACCGGCGGAACGATGGGAACTACGGCCTGATCGACACGGCCCAGCTCTGACGTCTCCCGCTCCGGCCCCCGCTCCCGATCCCCCTGGTCTCCTTGTGCTCTGGCGAGATCCCCGGTTATACCTGGAGCGGCGATCTGTTATGCTCCCCGGTGCCGCTGCGGCCTCGGGCCGAAGCACCGCAGCGGGCAGGGGACGAGTGAATGGCGTCTCAACAGGCAGATTCGAAGGCGGACCCATGATGCTGAGCGATCTACTATCGGAGCGGCTCGTTTCCGCGGACCTGAAGGCCGACGGCAAGCTGGCGGTGTTGGACGAGCTGGCGCACCTCATTTCCCGCGCGCACGAGGAGATCGACCCGGCGGTCGTCTCGCGGGCGCTGCTGGATCGCGAGCGGATACAGTCCACGGCGGTCGGCCAGGACGTTGCCATCCCGCACGCGAAGACGGCGGTCGTGGATCAGATCATCGCCTGCGTGGGAATCAGTCGCGCGGGCGTTGACTTCGACGCCGAGGACGGCAGCCTGACCCGACTTTTCTTCACCCTGTTGGCGCCCGAGAGCTCCGCCGGTGAGCACCTCAAGGTGCTGGCTCGGATCTCGAGGCTTTGCCAGAAAGAAGAGATCCGGACGCGGCTGCTCGCGGCGGAGAGCGCGACGTCGATTCTGGAGGTGATCCGGCAGGAGGAGCAGCGGCTGTGAGTCGGCTCACGGTGCAGATGTTTCATCAACAGGCGAGGCACCAGCTCGGGCTCTCCTTGCTGGCGGGCCGGGACGGGCTCTGGCGAGCCATCGAGGCGCTGCAGATCCAGCGCCCCGGCCTGGCCTTGACCGGCTTCGTGGAGCACTTCAAGAGGGAGCGGATCCAGGTCCTCGGTTTCAGTGAGGTGGCCTATCTTCGGAGCCTGAGCAGCGAGGCGCTCGCCCGCACGCTGCACACGTTCCTCCAGGAGGAGCCGCCCTGTGTGGTCGTCACGCGGGGCCTCGAACCGCCGTCGGGGATGCTGACCGCGGCGGATGAGCACAAGGTGTGTCTGTTCTCCACGCCGCTGCTGAATTCGGTGTTCGTGGATCGAGCGATGGAGTTTCTGGACGAGAAGCTGTCCCAGATCGCTTCCCTGCACGGTGTCCTGGTGGACGTGATGGGGCTGGGCGTGCTGCTCATGGGACCCAGCGGCATCGGCAAGAGCGAGGTGGCGCTGGAGCTCGTGAGCCGGGGGCACCGGCTGGTGGCGGACGACATCGTGGACCTCCGAAAACGCCCCCCCGACTCGGTCTTCGGGGCGCCGTCGGAAATCATCCGGCACCACATGGAGATCCGCGGGATGGGCATCATCAACATCCGGGACTTGTTTGGTGTGACCGCGGTGCGCCACCACAAGAAGGTCGAGCTGGTGGTGGAGCTGGTGAGCTGGGACGAGAACGAGGAGTATGAGCGACTCGGAGTGGACGACAAGGTTCACACCATACTCGGTGTGCCCATCCCCAAGATCGTGCTCCCCTTGCGGGCCGGTCGGGTGATCTCCACCCTCGTGGAGGTCGCGGCCCGGGATCGGCTGCTTAAAAACCAAGGCATCCACTCTGCACGGGAGTTCCAGTCTCAGCTCAGTGACGCCATCGGGGCGCCCGAAACCGCCGGTCGGGACAGCGACGACGAGGTGGAGTAGCGATGCACGTGGTCGTGATATCGGGCATGTCAGGGGGTGGAAAGTCCGAGGCGCTCAGGGCGCTGGAGGACGTCGGGTTCTTTTGCGTGGACAACCTCCCCATTCCGCTCCTCGGGCGGTTCGTGGATCTGCTGGGCCAGGCCGAGGAGGCGACCCGGGTCGCAATCGTGATCGACATCCGCGGGGGCGAGTTCCTCTCGGGCTGCAGGAAGGCGTTCCAGGAGATCCGCAGCATCGATCACACGCTGGAGATCGTATTCCTCGACGCCGAGGACGAGGTGCTCGTCCGGCGATTCTCCGAGACCCGGCGACTCCATCCACTTCACAGTGAGGATCTGCGCTCCGGGCTGGTCACCGAACGGGGCATGCTCGCGGAGCTGCGGTCCGAGGCCGATCAGGTCATCGAAACCTCGGGCCTGACGGTGCACGAGCTCCGTCGGCGCCTGCGGCAGCAGTACGCCACGCGGGACGCCCACCTGCGGGTGAGCGTCCTGAGCTTCGGGTACAAGTACGGCGTGCCCAGTGAGGCCGATATCGTCTTCGACGTCCGGTTCCTGCGCAACCCGTACTTCGTGGACGACCTGCGTCCCCTGTCGGGCGTCGACAGCCGTGTCGCCGACTTCGTGCTGCAGCAGACCGAGCTCGCCTCGTTCATGGAGCAGCTCACCGGCCTGCTGGAGTACCTGCTGCCGCTGTACCGCCGGGAAGGCAAGGCGTACCTCACGGTGGCCGTGGGTTGCACCGGAGGCCGGCACCGGAGCGTCGCCGTGGCAGAGGAGCTCCGCAAGAAGCTGTCGAACAAGCATCCGCGGGTCGCGGTTCGCCACCGGGACATGGAGCGCTCATGAGTGTGCCTCGTGTCGCGGTGGTGATCGCAGGCCTCGGCCGGGTGCCGGAGGAGCTGCTCCGGGCCAGCGAGACGGTGCTTGGTCCCCTGGAGGACGTCCTGGCCCTCGGATTCGAGCAGGTTCCTGCCCCCGAGGTGGCCCGTCGTCTCGCCGAGGCTACGGAGGGCGCGGATCGGGGCGCCGGGGTGTTGATCATTGCGGACCTGTGTGGGTCCACGGTGGCCAACCAGAGCTACGCCCTGGCCCGGGAGCGGGCGCGCTACGACGTGCTTTGTGGGGCCAACCTCGCGATGCTGATGAAGCTCTATACGGTGGACCGGAGGGTGCTCGACCCCACGGCGCTGGCGCAGGCCCTGGCAGAGACCGCGCGCCGGGGAATCAGCATCGCCAGCGATCAAATCCCCGGGGAAACCTCGAGGGACGCATGACCGATGAGCGGCGAGTCGAGGCAGAGGTGGAGATCGCCAACGAGATGGGATTGCACACCCGCCCCGCCAAGGAGTTCGTGGTCACGGCCGGCCGGTTCCGCGCCCACGTGGAGGTGAGCAAGGGCGACCAGACGGTGAACGGCAAGTCCATCATGGGCCTGATGAGCCTGCTGGCCCCCAGGGGGACGCACTTGACCGTCGTCGCCGTCGGCGAGGACGCCCGAGAGGCGGTGGAGGCCTTGGTCCTGCTCGTGAATAAGCAGTTCGGGGAGGTGGAATGAGCACGCCGGCCCCGCTGGTTCTGCGTGGGATCAGCGCGTCGCTCGGCGTTGCCAGCGGCCCGGCCTTCGTGCTGAAGCGTCAACAGCTGCGGGTGCTCCAGCTCCAGATCGATCCGGACGAGGTGGAGTCGGAGGTGGATCGACTGCGGGAGGCGCTCGAAACCAGCCACAACCAGCTCAAGGCCCTGACCGAGCGGATCAAGGAGCAGCATCGGGACCCGGGTCTGATCCTGGAGGCCCAGGCGCTCATCCTGCGGGACCCGCTGATCGTGGGCGAGCCCGTGCGGTTGATCCGGAAGGAGCGGATCAACGCCGAGTGGGCGCTGACCAGGGTGCTCAAAGAGCTCCGTGCGCTGTTTGATGACGCGGAGGACGTCTACCTGAGGGAGCGGGGCGCTGACATTGAGCACATCGGCGATCGGATCCTGCGGAACCTCATAGGCAAGGAGCGGATTCAGGCCGATCCGCCGGCCGGGGCGGTGGTGGTGGCCCATGAGCTGAGCCCGGCCCAGGTGGTGCAGCTGCACCACGCCCGGGTGGCCGGCCTGGTGCTGGATGTCGGCGGTCGCACCTCCCACACGTCGCTGATGGCCCGAGCCTTCGAGCTGCCCGCCGTCGTGGGGCTTAAGGACGTGTCGGAGCGGTTGGCCGACGGGGATCCGATCATCGTGGACGGGCTCTCCGGTGACGTGGTGCTCTGGCCGACGGCGCGGCAGCTCCGCCGTTATGCCGAGCGGGGGCGTTCCTTTGCGGCCACGGAGCTGGAGCTCCTCAAGGACCGCGAGAAGCCCTCGGTCACCGAGGACGGCTACGTCGTCCGGCTCATGGCCAACATCGAGCTGGCCGAGGAGGTGCCCATCGCCCTGGATCACGGGGCCGAGGGCATCGGGCTGTACCGCACCGAATTTCTGTACATGGCGCGCCCGTCCCTGCCCGAGGAGGAGGAGCATCTGCGGAACGCGCGGGAAGTGCTCCAGGCCATCGGGGATCGTCCGGTCACGTTCCGGACCTTCGACCTGGGGGGAGGAGGCAAAACGTCGGCGCTGCTTGAGCTGCCGCAGGAGGCGAATCCGGCGCTGGGCCTGCGCTCCATCCGGCTCGCCTTTCGCGAGGAGGAGCTCTTTCGGACGCAGCTTCGCGGTCTGCTGCGCGCTTCCCCCGCCGGTCGGATGCGGATCATGTTCCCCATGGTGTCCAGCGTGGGCGAGCTGCGAGCCGCGAAGAAGCTGCTCTTTCGCTGCCGGGACGAGCTGGTTCGGGCGGGCCACCCGGTGGCAGAGGAGCTCGAGGTGGGCATGATGGTGGAGATGCCCGCCGCCGCCATGATCGCCGACCTGCTCGCCAAGGAGTGCGACTTCTTCTCCATCGGCTCGAACGATCTCATCCAGTACACGCTGGCCATAGACCGGGACAACGAGCTCGTCAACTACCTGTATCACCCGCTGCATCCGGCCATTCTGCGGATGATTCGGTTCGTGGTTCACGCGGCCCACTCCGAGGGGATCCAGGTGAGCTTGTGCGGAGAGATGGCGGGGGATCCGTTGTACACGCTGGTGCTCCTCGGCCTGGGGTTGGACGAGCTGAGCATGCCGGCGGCGGCGATTCCGCGGATCAAGCGGATCGTCCGCGCCTGTACGTCCAAGGAGTCGGTGGATCTCGCCGAGGAGCTCGTCCGGCTGCCCACGGTGCATCAGATCGAGGAGGCCGTGCTCGGGGTGATGTGCCCGCGGTTCCTGGACGATCTAGACGCGCCGAGGCCCTGGGAGGACGAGGGCCGCGGAGGCAGCGGCGCGCGCCCGACCCAAGGACAGAAGCCCTGCGGGGCCGGCGAGGGTTGAGCCTGTGACTGACAGCCGCAGCGATCGTGTACGTGTTCGACGAGCGCGCCTCGGGGATCACCTGGCGCTGTGCGAGCTCTGGAGCCAGGTCGACGCGCTACACGCGTCCATTCGCCCCGATTTTTTCACGGGCGCCGGGGAGCCCGCCCGCTCCAAGCTCTACCTCGATCGCATCTTGAGCGACGACGCGCAGGAGCTGCTGGTGGCCGTGGGTCAGGAGACCCTGCTGGGACTGATTCACCTGCAGATCTACGACACCCCTCGCACCTCGGTGTTTGTCGATCGTCGCCGTGCCCATGTGGAGGACCTCGTGGTAGACGAGGCGCATCGCCGGCAGGGGATCGGCACTGCGCTGCTGCGCGCGGGCGAGTCCTGGGCGCGGCGGCAGGAGGCGCAGCAGCTCGTGCTCACCGTCTGGACCGGCAATGAGTCAGGGAGCGACTTTTACGCGAGTCACGGCTACTCTCCCGTCTCGAAGGTGCTTGCCAAAGAGCTGTAGATCCCCGTGACGCAACGCGTTGATGACCGAGGGGAATGTTGTTATCATCGTCCGTCAACGACAATTGAATGCAGTCCTGATCCGAACGCTGCTGCGACGGCCTGACAGAGGGCGAACTGATGAATCGACTGTGGAGTGCGCGCTCGAACGCGAAGCCCCGCTGGGTGCTTTTCCTGATCGCTTCGTTTGCGGTCGTCTGGTTTTTCTGGCCTTCGGACGCTGCCCAGGGCGCCAAGGACAAGCCGAAGGGAAAGACGGGAGCCGTCGTCACCGCGCCCCGGTACGTCGCCGTACAGGGCGTCAAGAAGCTGCGCGAGTTCGTCGCCGGGAAGAAGGGTGAGCTCGAGCTGGTTCTCTACCTCGCCGCCGCCAAGGACGCCCAGGGCAACGCCCTGTCGTGGGATCCCAGGGGCCGGGGCACGCTGCAGATCAGAGCGCGCTCCGATAGCGGCATCACGTTCGGGAAAAATAGCAACGCCGCGGCGGTCCCGGTAGACGTTTCCAGGTCGAGCCAGGGCAGAGTCAGCGTCAAGGTGCCGTACTCGGTGTCGTCCCGGGTGCGGGTCAGAAACTACAAGCTGAGAATCCAGGTGTCGGTGCCGCTGCGGGCCGCCGACGGGGCTCGGATCCAGGACGCCGGCGCGCTGTCGCTGCCGGCCCGGGTGGACACCCCCCTGCGGACGAAGATCATCGTGGTGGCGATCCTGTTGTTCGCGGTGTTTTTGTTCATCGTGGAGTGGGTGCGCGTCGACGTGGTGGCGATCCTGATGATGGTGTCGTTGCCGCTGCTGAACCTACTCAGCTCCAAGCTGACCTTCACCGGCCTGAGCAGCAACGCGGTGATCGCCATCATCGGCGTGATGATCGTGAGCGCCGGCTTGAACAAGGTCGGACTGGTGTCCCGGGCGGTGGCGCCCGTGATCAAGGCGGCGGGCAGCAGCTCGACCAAGCTGATGGTGTTCCTCTCTTCGCTGATCGCGCTGATCTCGAGTGTGATGCAGAACACCGGCGCGGCGGTGTTGTTCCTGCCGGGCATCCGGAACGCCTGCAAGGTGATGAAGATCCCGATCTCCAAGGTGTTGATGCCCATCGGCATGTGCGCCATCCTCGGCGGCACCATTACGATGATCGGCACGAGCCCGCTGATCCTGCTCAACGACATCCTGCCGGAGGGCGTCTCGAAGTTCAGCCTGCTGGAGCTGACCCCCATCGGCGTGGCCTTCGTGCTCTCGGGAGTCCTGTACTTCTCCACCGTGGGGAGCAAGTTCCTCAAGCAGATTACCGAGGCGCAATCCGCCCGGGAGGGCCAGACTCAAGCCGCGGTGGACGAAGGGGGGGATACCAGGACGTACTACCACGACCTGGAGGGGCCGTTTGAGCTGGTGGTGCCCACGGACTGGGAGCCCAGGGCCGGCGTGGAGAGCCTCACCGCCATTCGGAAACAGTACTGGGTGTCAGTGGTGAGCACGGCCCATCCGGGGGAGCCGTCCGAGCTGGCGCCGCCCCCTTCTTCCCACATCCGGGCCGGCCAGCACCTGTGCGTGTACGGCCCGACGGAGCTCGTGGACGACTTCGTGCGCGAGTTCGGCCTGGTGCGGCTCGAGAAACCGCAGCGGTTCCGCGAGCTGTTCAATCCGGCGGTGGCGGGCACGGTGGAGGCGCTCGTCTCGCCGCGCTCGTCGCTCATCGGACGGACCATTCGGGAGGTCGGCTTCCGCAGCAGCTTCGGGGTGTCCACCCTCGCGCTGTATCGGGAGGGGCGGACCTACTACGAGCAGAAATCCGACATTCCGTTGCTCCCGGGCGACGCGGTGCTCATCCACTCCACCTGGGAACATCTCGAAACCCTGGGGCACGCGCACCACAACTTCAAGATCATCACGCCCTTGGAGGCGGAGATCCAGAAGCCGAGCAAGGCCGGGTCGGCGGTGGCCTGCTTCCTGCTCGCCATGACGCTGATGCTCGTCTCGAGCTTCTACTTCCAGAAGCTCCCCTACAACCCCATCCCCCTCGGCGTCTGCCTGATGATCGGCGCGGTGGGCATGGTGGTGACCGGTGTGCTGCCCATTCACGCGGCCTACGAGGCCGTGGACTGGAGAACCGTCTTTCTGCTGGGCGGCCTCATCCCCCTCGGCATGGCCGTGGACCGGACGGGCACGGCGGAGTGGATCGCCCGGGGCGTGGTGTCAGCCCTCGGCGACAGCGTCACCCCCCTCCTCCTCATTGCGGTGCTCGCGTGCCTCAGCGGCATGTTCTGTCTGGTGATCTCCAACGTGGGCGCCTGCACCCTGCTCGTCCCCCTGGGCGCCTCCATGGCCACGCAGATCGGCGTGGACCCCCGGGTGGCGGCCATCGTCGTCGGCCTCGGCGTGTCCAACTCCTTTTTGCTTCCCACCCACCAGGTCAACGCCCTGTACATGGGTCCGGGCGGCTACCGTACCAAGGACTACATGAAGATCGGCGGCATCATGAGCCTGATCTACATCATCGTCCTGGTGTCGATGACGTACTTCTTCTATCTGTAGCCTAGAACGCTACTCCTCGTCGGTGGACCGGGCTTTTTCGCGCGCCGCGCGGATCCTCTCGGCGAGGGTGGCGATGTCCACGGGCTTGCGCAGGTAGTCGAAGGCGCCGAGGTCGCGGACGGCCTTTTCGTCGTGCTCCGAGCCGTGCCCGGTCAGGACGATCACTTCGACTCTGGGGTGGTCTTTCTTCACGCGCTTGAGCACCTCGAAGCCGTCGAGGCCGGGCATCTTCAGGTCGAGCACCATGACCTCGGGCTCCCCGGCCTGTACGCGGTCGAGGGCCTCGCTGCCGTCGTAGGCGATGTCCGCCTCGATATCCCGCATCCCGAGACGTTCCGACAGGGTTACGACGTACTCCCGCTCGTCGTCTACGAGCAGCGTTTTGGAGTGCTGGGCCACGGGCCGCACGTCGACCTGTTTCACTCCTTCGATGCCGAGGGCGAGCGCCCGGGCTTCGTCCATCCAGCTCTCGTGCTTCAGGGTGTGCATGGTCCGGCCGATCTTGCCCGGAGGTGCCGGCTTGGACTTGATCAGCACGGTGACCTTGCCCCGGTCGGCGGTCACGTCGGATCGGTACTGTCCGCGCTCGAGCAGCGTCAGGTTGACCTGCATGGCCAGGAGGAAGTCGACGGCCGCCTGGATCGAGCGGTCGGTTGGGCGCAGGGCGTCCTGCGTGAGGGCGTCGTGGATGAGCTCCACGGCCTCATCCACGGTTTTGGTGCCCACGGGAATCTTCAGGTCGAACAGCGCCGGGTCCCACGGCGTACGGCCCAGCTGCTCCTGGGTCCAGGTCTGCAACCCCTTGGTGCCCCGCTTGATCCGGCTCCGGGCTTCCTTGGCGTCCACCTTGTCGATCTCGGCGGCCTGGCTGACGCGATACTCCTCCTCGGCGATGAGCCCCACCCGCAGCACGTGGCTGATGGATCGCGGGATCAGGTGGGTGGCCACTCCGTGGTAGACCACGTTGCCCTTGGCCACGAGCTCGGCCAGGGCCGCTCGGAGGTACACCACGCTCTTTTCGTGGTCGTGGGTGATGATGTTGAACAGGGCTCGGTCCCCGGACAGCGCCCGGTTGAGCTTGTCCACGGTGGTACCGAACCGCTGGGCGGCCTCCTCGGCGAGCTCGCCGCCCACCAGGTCGTACTCGAGCCGCTCGGCCACCCGCCCGGCGATCTCGTCGCCCGAGCAGTAGATTCCACTGACAATCGCAATGATCGACATATCCAACCTGCTGTCCCGAAATCCGTACCGACGAGCCTATCATAGCTGTCAGCTCGTCGGAAGCCGGGAGATTGGCCGTCGTCACCGGGGATTCGGCGGGCTGCTCGCTGAGGGAGGATCCCCACTCGACAAGCCCCTGTGCAGCGCATAGGCTATGGGCAGCGAAGCTGCTCATGCGAACCGTAGGTCACTGCCGGCGTCCTCCGCGCGCGCGCCTGTTGCTCATCGTGAGCGCGATCTCTGTGTTGCTGCTCCCCCAACGGGCCCGGGCGGGGGACCCCAATCTGCGCTGGCGCACCCTGAAGACGAAGCACTTCGCGATCACCTTCGCGCTCCGGGATCTGCGGGCGGCCAAGCGGGTGGCGGTGCTGTGCGAGGGGGCGCACGCGCTGCTTGTGCCGTTCATGCGCCACACCCCCAAGGGCCGCACCCGGGTGCTGCTCAGCGACTACACCGACGGCGCCAACGGCTGGGCCATGGTGATCCCGCGCAACGTGATGAACCTCTTTCTCTCCGCACCCGACAGCATGTCCACGCTGAACGACATCGACGACTGGCTGTTCGGGCTGATCGCCCACGAGTACACCCACGTCCTGCACCTGGACACCATCGGGGGCATCTCCAAGCTCGTGAACTGGATCTTCGGCAAGACGTTGGCACCGAACCACCTCCAGCCGACCTGGTGGATCGAGGGCATGGCCGTGTACAACGAGTCCCGGTTCACCTCGGGCGGGCGCAATCGAAACAACCTCTACGACATGTACCTGCGCATGGCGGTGCTGGAGGGCGACGTGCAGTCCCTCGGTGAGATCTCGTCGGCGCCCTTTCGTTTTCCCGGGGGCACCACCTCCTATCTCTACGGCTCCCGGTTCTTGAAGTACCTGGCGTCACGGTTCGGAGAGAAGAAGCTGGTGAAGATCAGCCACGACTACGGGCGGCAGTGGCTCCCCTACGGGATCAACAAGATCGCCCGACGGTATCTGGAGGGGAAGGGCTACGTGCGCCTCTATCGGGAGTGGCAGGCGCACCTGCGGCGACGCTACACGCTGCAGGCGCGGGGCGTGCGGCGGCGCGGCGAGACCAAGGCAACACGGCTCACCCAGGCCGGGGAGTACACGTTCTGGCCCCGGTTTCACCCCGGTGGGAAGTGGCTGGTGATCTCCGACGACGACGGGTACTCGGACCGGGCCTTCAAGCGGCTGGATCTGAAGACAGGCAAGCTACGGAAGCTGATTCGGCTCGAGCCGGGCGGCTCGCCCTCCTTCACGCCGGACGGGCGACGGATCGTGTACGGCCAGATGGAGACCTACAAGTCGGTCTACGACTTCACCGACCTGTTCTCCTTGGACCTGGTCACCCTTCGGGCGCGGCGGCTGACCCACGCGCTTCGGGCCCGGGAACCGGACGTGTCACCGGACGGCCGAACCATCGCGTGTGTGGTCAACGTCCAAGGCACGACGCACCTGGCGCTTCTGCCGATGGACGGGCTGCCCAAGGGCAAGCGGCCCCGGATCCTGGTGCGCAGCCGGACGTTCGATCAGGTGTCCACGCCGGCCTGGTCGCCGGACGGCCGCTCCATCGTGTATTCGGCCTGGAAGCAGGGCGGGCACCGGGACCTGTACCTGGTAACGGTGGCCTCGGGTCGGGTGCGCCGGCTGATGGAGGACCGCGCCCTCGATCTCACCCCGACCTGGTCCCCCGACGGCAAAACCATCTACTTCAGCTCCGACCGCACGGGCATCTACAACGTCTACGCCCTGGACGTGGCCACCGGAGGGCTGAAGCAGGTCACCAACGTGGTCGCGGGCGCGTTGCAGCCGGCCGTCTCACCGGACGGCAAGACCCTGGCCTACATCGGCTTCACGTCCAAGGGGTATGACCTCTACCGGATGAAGCTCGAGCCGAAGCGGTTTCTGGCGGCGCTGCCCTACGTGAACGACCGCCCGGCGCCGCGCACGTTCTCGGACCGCGTGCCCCGCTTCGAGATCCGGAAGTACAACCCGCTCCTCAGCCTGTATCCGGAGTCCTGGTGGTTCATCTTCTCGGCCGCGCCGGGCTCGGAATCCTTGACCCTCACCCTGTCCGGGAGCGACATCGCCGCGCTCCATTCCTGGAATCTGTCGGCGGGTTACAACTTCGCGACCCAGGGCGTCTCCGCCGGCCTGGCGTATTCCTACGCGCAGCTCTGGCCCACCATCGGCCTGGCGGGCACCTATTCCCGGGGCCCCCGCGGCGGGCTCACCATCGATGGGCTGCCGGAAACCTACACGGAGCAGTCTGTGCTGGGGCAGCTCACCCTGAGCCTGCCCGTGCTGCGCTCACGCCGTTTCGGGTCGGGCACGATCCGGCTCCACTACCGCGTCCAGCACTTCGGGCCCGTGGGGCAGGAGCCCATCCCGCGGGACCCGTCGGCGCAGCTCACCTACTGGCCGGAGAAGGGGCTCCTGTCCAATGTCGGTCTTCGACTCAGCTACTCCCAGCTCTACTCCTATCGCTACTCGGTGAGCCCGGAGCGCGGGCGCAGCCTCGGGATCTCGGTGAGCGTCAACAGTGAGCAGCTCGGCGCGGACTTCCACACCGTCGAGGTGTCTTGGTGGTGGGTGGAGTATCTGCCCATGCCGTGGCTGCGGAACCACGTGCTGGCCCTGCGGCTGGCCGGGGGCATCAGCCGGGGCAACCTGGCTCGGCGCGGGATTTTTGCCCTGGGAGGTCTGCCGGATCAGGACTTCATCCAGTCCCTGGTGGATCAGGCTCCCGTCGGGGGCGCCTATCTGCGCGGCTACCCCACCGGGGCGCTCTGGGGGGATCAGTATCACCTGTTCAACGCGGAGTACCGCTTCCCCATCGCCTGGCTCAATTGGGCGCCCTGGACCGTTCCGCTGTATTTCCGGCGGCTCTCGGGGGCGGTCTTCGTCGACGTGGGACACGCCTTTTTCGGGGAGTTCACCCAGAACACATGGAAGGACTTTCGGGTGGGGGTCGGCGCTGAGCTGCTCTTGGACATGATCGTGGGGTACTACCAGTGGCTCTCCTTCCGGCTCGGCTATGCCTACGGCGCCATGGCTCCGGGGGGGCACACCTTCCACTTCCTGTTCGGCGTGCCCTTCTGATTGCCGGAGGGGTCAGGCTACTCGTAGACCTTTTCGACCTCGTACTCGTGGCCCGTGGTGTCGAGCTCCACGTTGCGGCCGTCGTCGGGTTGCCCCAGCAGCTCCGTGTAGTACTCGTGGGAGATGACGGCGCGCATCACCTCGTTGGAGCCGGTCCAGATGATGGACAGCCGGGCGTCCCGGAGCAGCCGCTCCATGGGGTAGACGTTGGTATAGCCGATCCCGCCGAGCACCTGCATGCAGTCGTTGACGATCTCCCAGCCCTTATCGGTGGCGAAGCACTTGGCCTCAGAGATGAGTCGGCGGGTGCGCGCGGCGTCTACGTCGGCGTCCGCTGCCCGGGCCGCGGCGATGACGAGGGCCCGGGCGGCGTCCAGCTTGATCACGCAGTCGGCGATCTTGAAGCTGACGCCCTGGAAGCGGCGAATCTTCTGCCCGAAGGCCTTGCGGCGGTCAGAGTAGACGCCGGCGATCTTGATCGCCGCTTCGGCAAAGCCGAGCACTCCGGCGGCCGAGGTCAGGCGCTCGGGCACCATCATGCGGGAAAAGACCAGGGCGCCGCGGTTCAGGCCCTCCGGGCCGCCCAGGATGTTTTCCTCCGGCACCTCGACGTTCTCGAATACCAGGCGCGCGGTCCCGCCGCCGCGCAGGCCCATCAGCTCGTAGCGGTGCTCCGTGGTCAGACCTTCGGCCCGATCCACCAGGAACGCAGTGATGCCGAACTTGGGCTCCACGTCCGGATTGGTGCGCGCGTAGACCAAGAAATAGTCGGCCCCCAGGCCCCCCACGATGAACCGTTTCTGGCCGTTGAGCAGGTACCGGCCGCCTTTCTTCACGGCGGTGGTGGTGGTCCCGAAGAAGTCGGAGCCGCCCCGGGGCTCGGTGAGCGCCTCGGCGCTGATGAGCTCGCCCCGCAGCGTGCGGGCCAGATAGCGCTCCCGCTGGTCCCGGGTGCCGAAGCCGTCGATGGCCGTGCCCACGATGGTCGGCATGGAGAAGGCGCAGCCGAGGGCCGAGCCGAGGGCGCCCACCTCGGCCACGGAGGCGGCCATGCAGGTCCACGTCAGGCCCCGGCCGCCGAACTCCTCCGGAAAATGCACACCCAGCAGCCGCGACCAGGAGACTCCCATGGCCCTCGAGAGCGTGGTCACCCACGG
>JBDRSE010000347.1:0-16829 GCA_043825095.1 bacterium | reverse complement strand
GGGGGGTTGTATCGATGGCTGAAGTTATGCTAGTTCATTCGCCCACTTGGTGAATCAACGGGAATCACGGATATCGAACCTACGGAGAGCCCATGCAGTACGACGTGAAGGTGATCAACGAGATGGTGCAAAAGGAGAGCGCGTTCGTGGACGCGATCCTCGGCGAGGTGGGCAAGGTGATCGTGGGCCAGCGCTATATGGTGGAGCGGGTCCTCGTGGGCCTGCTCTGCGGCGGCCACGTGCTGCTGGAAGGCGTGCCCGGCCTGGCCAAGACGCTGACGGTCAGCACCGTGAGCCAGGCCATGGATGCGCATTTCCAGCGCATCCAGTTCACCCCTGACCTCCTGCCCGCCGACATCATCGGCACGGTGATCTACACCCCGCAGACCGGGGAGTTCAAGGCGAAGAAGGGCCCGGTGTTCGCCAACCTCGTGCTCGCCGACGAGATCAACCGGGCCCCGGCCAAGGTGCAGAGCGCGCTGCTCGAGGCGATGCAGGAAAAGCAGGTCACCATCGGAGACACCACCTACAAGCTGCCGTCGCCCTTTCTGGTCATGGCCACGCAGAACCCCATCGAGCAGGAGGGCACCTACCCCCTGCCCGAGGCACAGCTCGACCGCTTCATGCTCATGCTCCGGGTCGGCTACCCCAGCAAGGAGGAGGAGCGTCAGATCATGGACCGCATGACCGGCACCTCCCTGCAGGAGGTGCAGCCCGTGATCGATCCCGAGAAGCTGCTCAACGCGCGCGACGTGATCAATCAGATCTACATCGATGAGAAGATCCGCGACTACATCGTCGACGTCGTCTTCGCCACCCGGAACCCGCAGGACTACGGCTTGGCCGAGCTGGCCGACTATATCGAGTACGGCGCCAGCCCCCGGGCCAGCATCTACTTGAACCTGGCCGCCCGGGCCCACGCCTTCTTGCGGCGCCGCGGCTACGTCACGCCGGAAGACATCAAGTCCATCGGCCCTGACGTGCTCCGTCATCGCCTCGTCATGACCTACGAGGCCGAGGCCGAGGAGATCACCTCCGAGGACATCATCCAGCGGCTGTTCGACCATGTGGAGATACCTTGAGCACCGACCGGTTTGGTCGGACCGAGCCGGGCGGAGCGCCAGGCGGTCGGAGGCAAGGAGAGACGATGGAACATCTCAGGCAATATGTGACTGAGGAACGACGACGCAAACTTGCCCCTGCCGCCCGATCCGGCGACGGGAGACCAGACCGGTCGGTGCTCTAACCATGTTGCCCCGCGAGCTGATACGCAAGGTGCGGCACATCGAGATCCGCACCAAGCGGCTGGTCAACGACATGCTGGCCGGGCAGTACCAGTCCGTGTTCAAGGGCCGCGGCATGGCCTTCGACGAGGTGCGGCAGTACCAGCCCGGCGACGACATCCGGCTCATCGACTGGAACGTCTCGGCCCGGCTGAACGAGGCCTTCGTCAAGGTGTTCGTGGAGGAGCGGGAGCTCACGGTCATGCTCCTGGTGGACATGAGCGGATCCGGGCTGTTCGGCTCCCGGGAGCAGGTCAAGCGGGAGATGGCCGCCGAGATCGCCGCCCTGCTGGCCTTCTCCGCCATCAAGAACAACGACCGGGTGGGGCTGATCATCTTCACCGACCGGGTGGAGAAATTCGTCCCGCCGAAGAAGGGCAAGAAGCACGTGCTGCGGGTGGTCACCGAGATCCTGAGCTATGAGCCCAGCTCCCGGCACACCCGGGTCGAGTCGGCGCTCCGGTTCCTCGGCAACGTCAGTCGGCGCAAGGCCGTGGCCTTTCTGATCAGCGACTTCATCGACGACGATTACGAGCACTCCCTCAAGGTGGCCGGCAAGCGCCACGACCTGATTCCGATTTCGATCACCGACCCCCTCGAGGAGGAGTTCCCCAACCTCGGCGTGATCCTGGTCGAGGACCCGGAAACCGGCGAGATCGCCGCGGTCCACGCCGGACGACGCCTCCAGCGGAGGTATCACCGCACCGTGCTCAAGGAGCGTGAGCTGCGCGAGTCCCTCTTCCGCCGCCTGAAGCTGGACTTCATCAACATTCGTACGGATCAAGCGTACCTCACCCCCCTCGTGCAGTTCTTCACCGCCCGGGGAAGGCGGGCGCGGCGATGAGGCGCCTGTGCCTGTTGCTGGGCGTCTCCCTGCTGTGGGGAGTGGAGGCCGCCGCCGCGCCCGGGCCCATGGCGCCCACAACGCCGCCGGGGATGTCCCCCCCTGCCACCGCGCCGCAGCCCGGGATGGCGCCTCCGGCATCGGGGCCGGCGTCGGCGCCGGCACCGGAGCCGACGCTCAAGCCCGACTGGAAACCCCACGCCGGCGCCAGCATCGATCTGGGGGGGCGCAAGAAGATCTACGTCGGCGACGTGTTCGTCGTGCGGGTCACGGTCATCGCGCGCAGCGGCATCTCGGTCAACCTGCCCACCAGCCTGGAGCTCGGTGACTTCTCGCAGCACGGCGGCGCGACCGTCAAGACCGAGAAGCTCGACGGCGAAAAGACGAAGCACGTGTTCCGCCTGCGGGTCGCCGCCTTTGGCGTGGGCGAGCTGCAGCTGCCGCCCATCCCGGTGACCTACGTGCCTCCCCGGGAGGCCTTCCGGGACGCAGACAGCCTGGGCGGAGCCAACGTGCCCGCGCTGACCGTCTACACGCTGCTGCTCCGGCAGCGCATCTCTTCCGTGCTGGCCAACGAGCCCCATCCCCAGCTCAAGAAGAACGCCCCCCCGGTGCAGATCCTCGTGGAGGATCGGCGGTCCAAGGTCGTGCTGCTCGTGGTCGCCGGGGTCCTGGTGGGGGTCGCGCTGGGCATCGGGCTGTTTGTGCTGATCCGCAGGCGTCGGCGCCGGGCCAAGCCCCTGCCGCCGCCCCGGCCGGCCCACGAGATCGCCCTGGAGAAGCTCAGCGCCATCCGCGCGGCCAACTACCTCGAGCGGGGCGAGCTCAAGCCGTTCTACTTCGGGGTCTCCGAGGCGATCCGGGAGTATCTCGGCAATCGCTACGGGTTCGACTCCCTGGAGCTGACCACCACGGAGCTCATGGACGACATGCGCCCTGTGGAAATGGTGGGCATCGGCCACAGCGAGCTCGAGATTTTTCTCTCCGACTGTGACCTGGTCAAATTCGCGCGCTACATCCCCCCCCTGCAGGACGCCCAGCGGATCGTTGCCCAGGCCGAGCACATCGTGCACACCACCAAGCTGATTCCACGACCGCCCGAGGAGGAGGACGAGGACGAGGAGGGCGCCACGCCGCCGAAGCCCGGCGCTCCGGACAGCCGGGAGGTGGCCCATGGCTAGACCGCAGGGCCCGGGAACCCACGACCCGGCGGGGACCGCGCCGCTGGCGCACTATCCGCCGCCGCCGGGGCCGGCGCCGCAGCCCGTCTACGCGCCGCTACCCCCACCGCTGGAACCGGCGCCGCTCGATCCCGAAGCCGTGCGGCGCGCAGGCAGGCGAACGACCTTCTTTTGGGACCACCTCTTCCCCTACCTGGCGCTGCTGGGGCTCGGGAGCGTACTGCTGGCGATCATCGAGAGCCACCTGCCCCAGCACATCACCCGGCTTCGGTACCTGTCCAAATGGGCGCTGCTGCTGCTTTTGCTCGTGCCCCTCCTGTGCTGGGTCGCCTTTCACACCGAGACCCGGCGGCAGAGCTCCTTCGTGTTCTCTCGGCTCCGGGAGCTGCTCAGCGCCGGGCCCGGAGCCCTGGGCCGCGTGCGCAAGCTGCCCGCCGTCCTGCGGATCCTCGCGCTCGGCCTGTTCGTGATGGCCCTGGCCCGCCCCCAGTCGAGCCTCACCCTCACCCACGAGGAGCACGTCGAGGGCATCGACATCATGATCGCCCTGGACGTGTCGCTCTCCATGCAGGACCGGGACCTGTCTGGCAACGTGTTCGGCGGTAAGACACGGCTCGACGTGGCCAAGGAGGTGATCGATGATTTCATCAATCAGCGGAAGAACGACCGCATCGGCCTGGTGATCTTCGGCAAGGAGGCCTTCTCCTGGTGTCCGCCGACCCTGGACTACCAGGCGCTCAGGACCCTGCTGGCCGAGATCCGACTCGGCGTCATCAACGGCCGAGCCACGGCCATCGGGGACGCCCTGGGCACCTCGATCAACCGGCTGCGCCGCTCCAAGGCCTCCTCCAAGGTGATCATCCTGCTCACCGACGGCGACGACAACTCCCAGGTCCAGTCCGTCACTCCGAACCAGGCCGCGAACTTTGCCGCGACCTTCAAGATCAAGATCTTCACGATCCTCATGGGCCGCCACGGCAAGTCCGGGTGGGGGGGCTTTCGCCGGTTCCGGGTGAACCCCCGCCTGCTGGAGGAGATCGCCGCGCTCACCGGCGGCACACCGTATCTCGCCACGGACCAGCGGGCGCTCAAGGAGCGTTTCCAGCGCATCCTGAACGCCCTCAAGAAAGACAAGCTCGTCCGCCGGGAGCACATTCCGGCTGAGCATTACCGGGCGTTCTTCCTGCCCGGCCTCCTGCTGCTCGGGCTCGAGCTGCTGCTCGGGCTCACCCTGTGGAGGAGGTTCCCATGATGCCCGACCGCCTGGCCAACTTCCCCCCCAGCGTGCCGTGGTGGCACGTGGTCCTGGCGGCGGGGCTCGTGGCGGCCGTCATCGTGGGCTACATCGTCAGCGCGGCGCTGCAGCAGCGCAGGCTCGGCCGGCTCGGACACCTGCCTCAGCTCCGGCGGATGATGCAGTCGTCCTCTCCTGTGCTCGCCGTGCTGCGACCGGTGCTGGTCTGTGTGGCGCTGGCGCTGCTGCTCCTGGTGTGGTGGCGCCCCCAGTACGCCGGCAAGGCCCGGATGGTCAAAGCCCGGGGAATCGACCTGGTGATCGTGCTCGACTACTCCAAGTCCATGTACGCCCGGGACATCCCGCTCTCCCGCATCTCCCGCGCCAAGCAGGAGCTGTCCCGGCTGCTCGACCGGCTGCACGGCACCCGGGTGGGCCTGGTGCTCTTTGCCGGATCGGTCAAGGAGCTGCCGGTCACCACGGACTACAACGCGGTGAAGCTCTTCTGGGCGGACACGTCTCCCAACGACATGCCTGTGGGCGGCACGGCCATCGGCCTGGCGGTCACCTCGGCCGTGCGGTTGCTGCAGCGGGTGCGCGGCAAGGGCAAACCCCGGGACCAGGTCGTCCTGCTCATCACAGACGGCGAGGACCACGAGAGCGAGCCCATCAAGGCCGCCGAAATGGCCAAGAAGCTCGGCATCCGGATCTACTGCCTCGGCATCGGCTCCCCCATCGGCGAGCTGATCCCGGAGATCCTCGACGACGGAAAGCAGGCGGGCTATCTGAAGCACGGCGGGAAGTTCGTCACCACCAAGCTCGACCGCAAGACCCTGGAGAAGATCTCCCGCATCTCCAGCGGGAAGTACATCCAGGCGTCGGCGGCCGCCTTTGGGGTGGACCGTTTTCTCAAGGAAATCGACAAGCTCAAGAAGGCGGAAACTGAAAAACGCATCAAGCGCGACTTCCGGGACAGCTACCAGCTGCCGTTGTTGCTGGCGTTGCTTCTGCTGCTGGTGGAGGCCGCCTTGGGCTCACGCCGGTGGTCGATGCGGAAGAAGCTGCCGGCCGCGGCCAAGGCCACGGGACGGCGTGCAGGAGGCTCGGTCTGATGGTATGCTCTTGCGTTGACGACAGTCGGTGGATGAAGAGATGAAAGCGTCACGGCAACATTCGATGCTGGCCAGGGCGGCCTGTCTGGCCCTCGGCGCGACGGCCCTGCTCGGTGCGGGGTGGCAGCTGTTCCAGACCCCGGATCCGGACGTGGAGCGGGGAAACAGGCTGGTGCGCAAGGGCAAGCCTGCCGAGGCCCTCAAGGCCTACGAGGTGGCGGAAAAGCGGCTCGGGCGAAGGCATCGTCTGGACTACAATCGGGGGTTGGCCTACTTCGGGACGGGCAAGTACGAAAAAGCCCGGGAGTCCTTCCTTTCGGCCTCCGGCGCCACCGACGAAGCCCTGCGCAGGCAGGCCTTCTACAACCTCGCGAACACCCTCTTCCGGCTGGCAGAGCCGACGCTGAAAAAGGCCGGTCAGGCCAACAATCAGGTCAAGGTGGCCCTCCGCCAGGTGGCCGAGCTTTCGAGCCCGGACAAACAGCAGGAGCGCTGTCAGGCCATGCAGGCCGCGCTCAAGACCCTCAAGGGCGCGGAGGCGGCCAACAAGGGCGCGGAGGAGTCGTTCAAGGAGGCACGGAACGAGTACCGGCTCGTGCTCCTCAAGGACGCGAAGGACTTCAACACCAAGTGGAATCTGGAGCTCAGCCTGCGACACATGGGCGCCGCCCGGGCGACGAACCAGCGCCTGGAAAAAATCGCCGACGAGCTCGGGGAGCGCTTCAAGAAAGAGTGCAAGCCGCCCGAGGACAAGAACAAGAAAAAGCAGCAGGACAAGCAAGACAAGCAGGACAAGCAGGACAAGCAGGACAAGCAGAACAAGCAGGACAAGCAGGACAAGCAGGACAAGCAGGACAAGCAGAACAAGCAGGACAAGCAGAACAAGCAGGACAAGCAGGACAAGCAGAACCAGAACCAACAGTCACCGAAGGATCCCGAGCAGAAGCCGCTTACCAAAGAGGACATCGCCAAGCGCCAGGCAGGCAAACGCCTGGACGATCTCGAACGGAAGCAGCGGAACCGCGACCGGGACCACAGTCGCAATCGAACGACGCAACGTCCACTCAAGGACTGGTAGGCCTTGGCCTCAAAATTTGGAATATCGTCGGCGATCGGCCTGGCCTGGATTGTCCTTTTGACAACAGCGGCCGCGGCCGCCCCTGGCCCCGCTGTGGAGGTCCGCGCCACGGTCACGCCGAGCCGTGCCAAGGTGGGCGACCGGATCGACCTGACCGTCAACGTGCGGATCCGGAGCGAGGTCAGAACCCGCGGATTCTTCTCCTTCGGCTCCAACCCGCGCTACGACTACAGCCATCCGGGGCTGCAGGACTTCGAAATCACGAACCAGGGCGCGTCCCAGCGCACAGAGCTGATCGGCACCCGGCAGACCTATACCCGCACCACCCAGTACATCATCAGTCCCCGCCGCGTCGGCACCCTGACCATCGAGCCGGCGCAGATCATCTACCAAGGCAAGGCCTACCGCTCCAACCGCCTCACGGTGGCGGTGGGCGCCATCCCTGCGCCGCCCCCCACCCGACCCGGGCAGGTGCCGAACCTCGACGGCACGGAGCAGATCTTCGTCCAGGTGGTTCCAGACAAGCTCAAGGCCTATGTCGGCGAGCAGGTCACGATCACCTGGTACCTGTACTCCAAGACCGACATGGCCGCGCAGCACAACGCCGTCAAGACCACCGCGACCACCGACAGCTTCTTCTCCGAGGAGATTCCGTTTCGGTCCAAGCTGATCACGCACCAGACCATCAAGAACCAGGTGTACACGGTGAAGCCCATCGCCCGCCGGGCGCTGTTTCCGCTCAAGAGCGGTCGCCTGCGCGTGGGCGCCCTCAGCGTGGAGGCCTTCATCGACTACTACACCAAGATGGTGCGCTCCTCGGCCGAGGTGTTCATCGAGTCGGTGCCCCTGCCCACGACCAACGTGCCTCCGGGATTTCACGCCAAGAACGTGGGAACCTTCCGGGTGACGGCAGACGTCGACAGCCCCACCGTCGACGCCCGCAGCGCCACGGCATTCAAGGTGATCGTCCAGGGCTCGGGCTTTTTGCACGGCCTCAAGGTGGACAAGCTGAAACAGCTCGACGGCTTCAAGGTCCGCTTTGCCGGCCAGAAGACCGAGATGGCCAGCACGGTACAGCTCAGCGGCAAGCACATCCTCGAGTACGTGCTCATTCCGGCGCGGGTGGGCACGCTGACCGTGCCGCCCATCTGCTTCCCGCACTTCAACCCCCACGCGAGCCGGTTCGTCACGGCCTGCTCCCGCGCCCTGAAGATCACGGTCACAGGCTCCCTGCCCAGTGGGGCGGGAGGGCTTGCCACAGCCGGGCGAGACAACGAGCTGCGGAGGCGTCTCAAGCCGATCCTCCAGGGCTCCCAGCTGCGCGACCGCAAGGTGTGGCGCCTCCATCGGGTGCGATGGCTGCTCTGGCCGGTGCTGCTGTTGCCTGTGATGGCCGTGTTCGGGCTGGTGCTCGTCCGGCAGATCCGCTCCACCCTGGACCGGGACACCGAGGCCCGCCGCCGCCGACAGGCCCGCGGTCACGCGCGCCGCCGGCTGCGACTCGCGGCGAGCTATCTGAAGAACAGCGATCACGTCGGCTTCTTCACCGAGATCGCGAACGTCATCCACGAGCTGCTGAGCGCGCGGCTGGGGGCACGCATCCAGGGCTTGACCGCGGTGGAGCTCAAGGATCAGCTCGAGCACTGCTCCATGCCGTCCGCCCTGCAGGAGCGGATCCTCAGCGACCTGGAGGTGTGCGATTTTGCTCGGTTCGCTCCGGCGGCGGCCCAGGAGCAGGAGATGCTGGACGTGCTCCAGCGCACCCGCAAGCTGATCTCGGACATCGAGCGTGCCAAACTGCTGCGCGCAACCCAGGCAACCGATGCTGTCGACCGGGAGGTCTCAGCGTGAGACGACCGATGCGAGCTGTCCTCTTGCCGACCCTGGCCCTGCTCCTTTTTTCAGGGCTCAGCAGCGCCCGGGCCGGGACGACCGACGACCGGCTGTTCCGCGAGGGAAACGCGGCGTACGCCCACGGCAAGTACGACCAGGCCCGAAAGCGCTATGAGCAGATCGCAACGCGCTTTGTCAACGATGAGCGGCTCTACTACAACCTCGGCAACACCTACTTCCGACTCAGCCAGCTCGGCCGCGCCATCTGGGCCTACGAGCGGGCCTTGAAGCTCGACCCGAACCACCGGGAGGCGCGACACAACCTCACCCTTGCCCGGGACACGGTTCGGAGCCGCGTCCACGACAAGGTGGTGGGCGCCCGCGACAAGGACCGCTGGGAGCGGTTGGTCCGCTTCTTCTCAGTGACCTCGGCGGCGGCGTGGTTCCTGGCGCTGTGGTACCTGGCCTTCGGCCTGGCAGGGACGGTGATCCTGCTCGGTCCCGGCGTGCTTCGGCGGTCGCTCCTGGGGCTGGTGCTGTTGGTGGGGGTGCTCGCCATCGGGTTCGGCAGACTCTACTACGATCGCGTACAGCTGGAGGATCACACCCGGCACGCCATCGTGCTCGACGACAAGGTTCCGGTGCGCGAGGCTCCGCAGGGGATCGCCACCAAGGCCTTCGACATTCACGCCGGACTCAGGGTGGAGATCGCGACGCGGGAGGACAAGTGGGTCAAGATCCGACTCTCCAACGGGCTCGAGGGCTGGGTCCGCAGCGCCGCCATAGGCGAGCTGTGACCCGCCTCAGGGCGCTGACGGCCGCGGCGCTGACGGCCGCGGCGCTGACGGCGCACGGCGCGCCGTGCGCAGCCGCCCAACCGACCGCAGCGCCCCAGCCGACCGCAGCGCCCCAGCCGACCGAGCGCCCGCCCGCAGCCAAGCGGCGAGCTCCGCCGGCGCGAAAGGCCGACGCCGCGGCCCCGCCGAGGCGCGCGGCCCGGCCGGCCTTCATGCCGAACACGGCCCGGCCCGAGCCCGCGCGCCGCCCGCCACGGGCCCGCCGCCCCCAGGCGGACGACGAGGAAGACGCTGTCCCGCACCTGGACACGGACCCCTTCAAGCCGCCCAAGGGCTCCTATGGCCCGCCCAAGAAGCCACGCCGATTCCGCCCCTGGTTCGTGCGCCCCTCCTTTGGATTCGTGGCGCGTTTCTCGCCCACGCGGTCCTACGTGCCAAAGGAGGGCTTCGGCTTCGGGCTGCAGGCCGGCGTTACGCTGGGCCGCTCGACCATGAAGGTGGCCCTGTCACTGAACTACAACTTCTACCGGGTGGCCCGGACCATCGACATCGAGGTCGGCGGCGCCAACCTGACGTCGTGCAGCGAGGTCCGTCACCTCTCCTTCCACATGGCCACGGCGTCGGCTCTGGGCGTGGCCGTGTTCTCCAAGCTGGAGATCTGGGCCGGACTCCGGGGTGGGTTTGCCTACGGGCAGCTCCGCACGCCCACCGAAGACTGCGGCACCGAGGAGGCGAACAAGCCCACCGGCGCCCTCGGCCCGGAGGCAGGGATCGGCCTGTACATCCGCAACGACCTCCTGCTCGGCGTGGGTCTGGCCTACCTGCACTTCTTCTCGAAACAGACCCACGACGATACCTACCTCGGCCAGACCCACCGACTCTTCTACGGCGTGCTCACCGCCGAGGTGAACATCACCCTGCGGTTCTAACGGCCCTGACCTCACTGCCTTCCTGATCTCAGAAATCTGACGGCGTCCTCTCCAAAATCACTGCGTTTTAGCTGATTGCTTCGGGATCCGTCGTGGCACAACGCTTGCAAAACAGGCCTCCGAAGGAACAATCGAGCTGGAGAAGCTGTATGAACCGCTCATCGAATTCGTTTCCCCGTGCCAAGACCACGAGACTGTTCAAGGCCCGATTCACGGGGGTGATCCCATCCCTGACACTCCTTTTGACCGTGGCCGCCTGTGACACCGGCCTGGGCAGTGGAGGAGACCGGGACACGCACTGCGACGACGGCACCACGCCGACCTGCCGCATGGACCCGCCCGACTGCGCCGGGAACGAGATCCTGGCCTATCAGGGCAGCTGCTACGAATGCGTCGACCCCCAGACCTGCCAACCCGGCGGCGCCACCGGCTGCGGCACGGACGCCGACTGCAGCTACGACGCCTGGTGCAACCCCTGCGGGTCCAGCTCCTGCCCCACCTGCCTGGACTGCGTGCCGGCCTGCCGGCCGCACAGCTGTCCGTCCGAGTCACCCACGGCGCTGTGCGAGATGGCTCGACCGGAGTGCGGGGAGTACGGCGTGGCCGTGGTGGAGAACCAGTGCTGGACCTGCGTCGATGTGCAGACCTGCGCGCCGATCCGGAACGACTCCTGCGACGACGGCTCCACGCCCCTGTGCCTGATGGACCCGCCCGAGTGCGATCCCACCGAGATCCTCGCCCACCGGAACGACTGCTACGTCTGCGTCAATCCCCAGACCTGCCAGCCCTGGGGCGAGGCTGAGTGCGCCGGAGACATCGACTGTGACGCCGCCGACTGGTGCAACCCCTGCGGCACCGGCTCCTGCCCCGGCTGCGAAGACTGCGTGCCCTCCTGCACGCCCCACGGCTGCCCCACCGAGTCCGAGCTGCTCTGCTACGGCATGCGGCCCGAGTGCGGGGAAGACGGCGTGGCCGTGCTCGAGGACGGCTGCTGGATCTGCGTCGACCGGCAGACCTGCGAGCCCGCGCGGGACGACTCCTGCGACGACGGCACCGAGCCAATGTGCGACATGATCCCGCCGGACTGCGACGAGTTCTCGATCCTCGCCTATCAGAACGAGTGCTACGTGTGCGTGAACCCGCTCACCTGCCACGCCTGGGGCGGCGAGCCCGGCTGCACCATGGACGCCCAGTGCGCGGTGGAAGACTACTGCGACCCCTGCGCCACCAGCTCCTGCCCCATGTGTAACGACTGCGTGGCCGCCTGCATCCCCCACGGCTGCCCCACCGAGCCCGAGCCCCTGTGCAACATGATCCGCCCGGACTGCGACGAGGGCGAGGTGGCCATCGTCGAGAACGGCTGCTGGGAGTGCGTCACCCTGGGCACCTGCCAGTAGCTGGAGCTGGAGCCTGCGTCCCCTTCCACACCGAGGCCTTCACGCGACGGAAGCGCCTACGCATTCTGGATCGCGAGACCTGGGTCCTGTCCCCGGAGTGTCTCGCGGTCTTCAAGCTCCTCTTCTTCCGTGCCAAGGGAGTCGATGCCCGTGGGCTCGCCTCGGCGGGAAGGATCGTGATGAGCCGCCATGCCCACAAGAAGCGCCCCGAGCGAGCCGTCCGCGTAGCCTTGGCGGGGACCTGAAATACAAGAGCCGCGGCATTGTTGCATGGAACCCAGCATAACCCCACAGGCTCCACCCCTGCTCGCTCCCTACCGCCCGAAATCCCCGGCTACTGTTCTTCGGTGAAGCCGCGGGTCCGAATTGTGTGCTATATTCTGACCTGTGCCCGGTCGCTCGGGGTTCGGCTCGTGGCGACAACCGTCCCGTGGAGGCTCTCGACATGGCGCTCAGGGAAGACATCAAGCCCATCACCTATCTCAAGAACAATGCGGCAGAGCTGATCGGCGACGTGGCGGAGTCGGGGCGGTCGGTGGTGATCACCCAGAACGGCACGGCAAAGGTCGTGATGATGAGCGTGGACGTCTACGACCGCTGGCGGAAGGCCACGGCGCTGATCAAGCTGCTGAGCCACTCCGAGGCAGCGGTGAGCCGCCGAGAGACGGTCCCCCAGCACGTGGCTCTCGAGCGCGCCGAGGCCGCCCTCCGGCGCGCGACGGGAGATGATCAGGCCGAGTGACGGGTGCAACAGCTGGATGCACGTAGCGCACGAGGCGCTGGTCGCCGTTGGAGCCGCCTGGGATGAGCAAGGCATCCTTCGAGGTCGTCTGGGCCGAGCCCGCCGCCCGGGATCCCGAGGAGCTCATCTCCTTCATCGCGGCCGAGTCCCCGATCAACGCACGGAAGCTGCTGGACAGGCTGCGTCGCAGGGCAGCCACCCTGGACGAGCTGCCCGGACGAGGCAGGCTCGTGCCCGAGCTGCGCGAGCTCGGCCTCCGCGAGGTCAGAGAGCTGCTGCTGTCCCCCTATCGTCTGCTCTACCGAATCACCGGGGCGCAGGTCATCGTGCTCGCGCTGCTGGACGGCCGCCGCGACCTGGACGACCTGCTCTACGAGCGCCTCATCCGTGGCACTGACTGAGCAATCTTCGTGACCAGCTCGATCGACACCAGGCACACTGCGACGACAAGCAATCCGGAGGTCAACGCGACGACTGCTGCTGGGATAGAAGGGATCAGGCTGATTTTTGCACACCTGCTCAAGTATCGGGGACGGCGGCGGGAGGGTCAAACAGTGTGGTTGAGCAGTGTGGTGTACGTGTCTGCCGGGGGTCGGCGAGATCGGCGAGGAGTTTGATCTGGACCGAATGCTGGGTCACGGGTACTTGCCCCCGATGTACGAGTCGGCGCGCCCGGCCAGACTGTGGCGATCCTACGTCTCGGACTACTTGAAGGAGGTCCCAGCGGAGTCCTTTGCCCGAGATCTCGCCCAAGGCCGCTGGCTAACGGGTACGTAAGGACACGGCTCATCTTTCATCTGTGGTACCGCTGCGATAGAAACAGCTTCCAGTCGACCGTGCTACAGTCCCCGCCGAAGGGAATATCCGCGGGCCGCTCCGCGTCCACTCTTCCGATGCGCAGAGTTCGCAACATCCTGCTCGCCTTCCTGGCGTGGTCGCTGTTGGGGCCGGGCTCCAGCGCTGCCCGCAAGCGCCCGGCTCCGGCCCGGCCGACGGGACCGACGAAGGTCGCAGCCGGCCCCGGCTCCCAGGTCCGGCCCAGCGTGTGTCGGTTGAACAACGGGACGCTGCTGCTGACCTTCGAGCACATCTTCACGGCTCACCGCAGGCGGGTCTACGTGGCACGGAAGCGGCCGGGGTTCGGCTGGAGCTGGGCCCGGGTGTTGGCCGTGCCGACGAAGGGCGATTTTACACACCGCAACGCGTCCATCGTGGCCCGGGGGGGCGCCGAGGTGCTGGTGTATGTGCAGGCCGGGGACATCCGGCGGCGGCGGGCGGGGATCCGCCTGTTCGGCTCCACGGGGGACACCCTGAAGTTCGGCTATCTGGGGAGGATCAAGCTCGGCGCCTCAAAGGCCGCCTGGACCGAGCCTCACGCGGTGCCCCTCCAGGCGGGCGGAGTGCTGCTGACGGTGACCCGTCGCTTCGCCGGTGCTCTGGACGGCTGCTACCTGACCCGGTCGGCCAAGGGCCGCCGGTTCGCTGCGCCGGTGCGCATCTCCGAGGGGGAGCGCTGCCGCGTGGTGGAGCTCGGCAAGCGGAAGCTGCTTTTGACCTACCATCTTCGCAAACGCCGCCGGGACCCGATGCGCACTTTCTATCGGATCTCCCCTGACGGTGGGAAGAGTTGGGGCGTGGCCACGCCGGTGGCCAAGATCTGGAACACCCACGACGTGCACGCCGTGGTCCGGCCGGACCAGACCGTGCTGTTTTTGTACCTGCACGACACCCGCTCGGGCAGTGTGATCCAGTCCATCGGGCTCCCGCCAGCGGACCGGGTGGAGCGCCGACTTACGCGGCCGGGCAGCAAGCGGGATATCTCGCCTTTCGGCCTGGTCGTGGACAAGCAGGTGCAGCTCTTTTTTGCCCGGGAATCCCGCCGGATGGACTTCGACGTGCTCTCGTTGCGGATCCGTTGACACGGTCCGGGGATCCGCCTAGACTCCCGATCCGCGCAGGAATACCAGTCCAAAAACGCTTGTCGCACTCCCCCGAGGTGAGCAGCATGGCTACCAACAAATGCATCATCAAGGCCCGGCCCGAGCAGGGCGGCATCGATTTCGTGGAGCGGGACATTCCCAAGCCCGGTTTCGGCGAGCTGCTCATCAAGAATCGGGCGGTCGCCATCTGCGGCACTGACCTCCACATCTACAACTGGGACGCCTGGTCCCAGCGCCGCGTCTCGCTGCCGTGCATCCTCGGGCACGAGTTCGGCGGTGAGGTCGTCGAGGTCGGCCCCGGCGTGAAGCACGTCAAGGTGGGCGACTTCGTCACCGGCGAGGGGCACCTCACCTGCGGATTCTGCCGAAACTGCCGGCTGGGTGACGGCCACGTCTGCGAGGACTGGAAGGGGATCGGCTACGACACCGACGGCTGCTTCCGGGAGTACATGGTGCACCCGGAGATGAACACGGTGATCAATGATCCCGACCTGGATCCGGCCTTCGCCTCCATCCAGGATCCGCTGGGCAACGCCATCCACACGGTGTTCGCGGCCGACTGCGTGGCCACCAACGTGGCGGTGTTCGGCCTCGGACCCGTGGGGTTGCTGGCCGTGGCCGTGTGTAAGGCCATCGGCGCGGCGCAGATCTTCGCGGTGGGTCGCCGCAACCAGTACCGAATTGATCTGGCGAAGCAGCTGGGCGCGCATCACGCCTTCGGCTCCGCCGACACGGACCCGGTGCAGTACATCATGGAGCACACCCGGGGCAAGGGGGTTGACGTGGTGCTGGAGATCTCCGGCAACCCGAAGGCCGTCCAGGACGGGCTCCACTCGCTCCGGATGGGCGGGGACCTGGTGCTCATCGGCACGTCCAACGAGTCGTCGACCATCGATTTGGCCAAGGATGTGGTGTTCCGCTCCACCCACATCCACGGCGTCACCGGCCGCAAGCTCTGGCACACCTGGGACAAGATGAAGGGGCTGCTGGCCTCCGGCAACCTGAACGTGGAGCCCGTGATCACCCATCGCTTCCCCTTTGCCGACTACGAGAAGGGCTTCGAGCTCATGAACACCGGCAACTGCGGCAAGGTGGTCCTGGACCTCGAGTAGACACAATCTCCGAACCCTGCGGGTTTCCAGCCGAGGAGGAATCATGTACGGCAAGCTCAAGGACATCCTGACCGACGAACTGAAAAACATCGAAGAGGCCGGCCTCTGGAAGGCCGAGCGGATCATCCTTTCGCCCCAGAGCGCTGAAATCAAGGTCAGCCAGGGTGAGGTGCTGAACTTCTGCGCCAACAACTACCTCGGGCTGGCCGACAACGCGGAGCTGGTGGCCGCCGCCAAGGCCGCCCTGGACAAGTACGCCTTCGGCATGAGCTCCGTGCGCTTCATCTGCGGCACCCTGGACATCCACAAGGAGCTCGAGGCGAAGGTCAGCGAGTTCATGGGCACCGAGGACACGATCCTGTACTCGAGCTGCTTCGACGCCAACGGCGGGCTTTTCGAAACCCTGCTCGGAAACCAGGACGCAATCATCTCGGACGCCCTGAACCACGCCTCGGTCATCGACGGCGTGCGGCTCTGCAAGGCGATGCGCTACCGCTACAAGAACAACGACATGGAGGACCTGGAGGCCCAGCTCCGGGAGGCCGACGCGGCCGGCGCCCGGGTGAAGATGATCGCCACCGACGGGGTGTTCTCCATGGACGGCATCATCGCCAACCTCGCCGGGATCTGCGAGCTCGCCGACAAGTACGACGCCCTCGTGATGGTGGATGACTCCCACGCCACCGGCTTCGTCGGCAAGACCGGGCGCGGCTCCCCCGAGCACAACGACGTCATGGGGCGGGTGGACATCATCACCTCCACCCTCGGCAAAGCGCTGGGCGGCGCCTCCGGCGGGTTCACCACCGGACGCAAGGAGATCATCGCGATGCTGCGGCAGCGCAGCCGGCCGTACCTGTTCTCCAACACCCTGGCCCCCGTGATCACCGCCACGACCCTCAAGGTCTTGGAGAAGCTGAGCGAATCCACCGCGCTGCGCGACAAGCTCATGGCCAACGCAGATCGTTTCCGAGGGCGGATGGCCGCGGCGGGATTCAAATTGGCCGGCGCCGACCACGCCATCGTGCCGGTGATGCTGGGGGACGCCCGGCTCGCCAACAATATGGCCGATGACATGCTCGCCGAGGGCATCTACGTCATCGGCTTCTCCTTCCCCGTGGTGCCCCGGGGGGAGGCCCGCATTCGCGTGCAGCTCTCCGCCGCCCACACCCCCGAGCAGATCGATCACGTGGCCGACGCCTTCATCAAGGTCGGAAAAAAGCATGGCGTGATCTAAGGGGTCGCGAATGGACAACTCCTCGGACCAGGGCGCCGAGGCGCCCGGCTCGCGAGGCGCCAGAAGGGAGCATATCGGGAATATTCGACCGCCTGGCAACAAAGCGAGCCGGG
>JBDRSE010000346.1:0-2065 GCA_043825095.1 bacterium | reverse complement strand
AGCACAGCTTTCGGGGATCTCCCAGGGCTCCAGGTGCGGCCAGGTCACGGTGAGCGCGCCGGTGGGCTTCACCTCCAGGTACAGGTGGTGCCGGCAGCCCACGAACGGGCAGGGCCGAGGACCCTGCCTGCACTCACCCCGAGTCGTCGGCCGACCATGGCTCGGCGTCGGCGCGGCCGGATCGTGTGTCTCCTTGTGCCAGCGCCGTAGGGCGGCCAGGCTCATGGTACTGGGACGAGGGGTTGATCGTTGCTCTCGGCCACACTTCCGCGGGCGACCGTGTCTCTCGCTCATGTTCGTGCTCATGCGTTCTCCTCGATGCGCGCGTCTCCCCCGACCTCACCGTCGTCACCGGGCTCGAACCAGGCGGCGAACTCGTCGTCCGGCACGGAGATGCGCTCGGGCTCACGGAGGTACCGACGGGCCAGGGTCATGCGACGGCCGGCCAGCTGCTGCTCCTCTGCCGCCAGCTCCTCGCGTAGGTTCAGTAGGCTCCGCGCGTCGTGCAGCAGTGACCTCTCGCTGCCAGGCTGCGGACTGTCACCGCCGGGACCGTTATTTTGGATGCCTGCCAGCGTCAGGGTGATGGGGCGCTTCACCCAGTCGTCTCCGATCTTGCGGAGCTCCCGGTTGAAGATGTCACCTGCCAGAAAGCGCCCCTCCTCGGGCGTGAGCACGCCCACCCGGACCAGCTTCTCCACCATCCCGGTGAGTCGCTCTGGGTCCCGCGTCACCGGCGTTTGGGAGCGGAAGCGCCAGAAACGGATCCCCATGTCCGCCAGCAGCCGGCGGTTGACCAGGTAGTCGAACTCATCCCGCTCCGGCTGGAACACCTGGTCCTCGGCGAAGCGGAGCTGAGCGTCGGCCACTGCGCGGTTGAAGTCGCGGCTCTCCCCGCGCAGCAGCCGCGGCACTCGGAAGGCCGCTCCTACCTTGTCGATGTTCCGCTCGTCGTAGAGCTGGAAGAGCGCGTCCTGCTGTTGAGCCTCGGTCAGTGGCTTCAGCTCGATCTTGGCTCGCGCGTGCTCACCTGATCCGCCACCCCCCTCGGCCTCCAGGATCAGCACCTTGTGGAAGTTGTCCTTGCCCTTGAGGTTCTCCTCGATGAACCGTTCGATGCGCGGCACCGAGGCATCCGACAGCTTGCCCCCGGACACCAGCAGGGCCAGCGGGGGCACGGACTTATTCTCGAAGTAGAGGTAGTTGACCTCCTCCATTTGGCGTGAGCCCAGCACGGCGAGCAGGGTCCCCACCCACCGGGGGACCCCGTAGGGCGAGCGGGGCGAGTGGATTGCGAAGTGGATCAGCTCGGTGGCCGGGCCATCCTCGGGGTCGGCTTTCAGCAACGATTCCACGTCCTCGAACATTTCCCCCGACTTGCGCGAGATCACCCGTGGGTCGCCGAACGTCTTGAAGAAGACCTGCTCGGTCCCCTGGATCTGGACGTAGCGTCGAAGCCGCCGCTTGGTGGAGACCGTCTCGAAGCTGACCGGTGAGACCTGGATACGGTCGGAGAGCTCCACCGGTTCCTCGTCCAGTGGTAGCAGGCGAACCGTGTAGGACGGCACGTAGATCAGGCGGGCGATATCGTCCCGGCCGTCCCGCAGCGTCTCCCAGTAGGCGTTGCCCGTTGTCTCGAGGTCCTGGCGGGTCCGCCGGCGAAGGTCCACGAATGAGTGGTCGAAGCAGCAGTAGCTGAAGAACGAGCTCAGCCGGGCTCTCTCGACCCGCGCCAGCCTCTTGAGCTCCTTGCGCCGGGTCGCCACGTCCTCGGGGCTTGGCTCGAGGTCCACCCCCTCCGTGAGCTCTCCACCCTCCGCGGCGGCAACCCGCTCCAGGTAGACGCACTCAGCCACCCGCTCGTCCGCGTCCTCATCCTCGAAGTCGATGGCCGGCTCCAGCCGGTGTCCGTACCCGTCGATGTTCACGGCGTAGGCGTCGACGTTCTGCCGCAGAGCGTTGGAGTGCTCCATCAGCAGGCACAGCGCAAGTGGGTCGTAGGGAGGCTCCAGCGCCCCCGCCTCGGTGAACAGGTTCCCCTGCTCCTCGCCCCCCGCCAGGCTCG
>JBDRSE010000345.1:0-78737 GCA_043825095.1 bacterium | reverse complement strand
ATCCCCAGATTTTCCATCATGGTGGAAGCCCCGAAAAAACACTTGCAGACTAGCGCAGCCTTTGGCATATATGAACCCACCATATTGGGTAGCCCCTCTGTGAGGTGGGTCCCTTTTGGGACCCGCCTTTTTTTTTGAGGTTTTTGAGCGCACCAAAAATGGCCGACAAGGAAGCTCATATCGACCAGCTGAAACAGCTCTGCCGCCCCGTGGTGGAAGAGGCGGGCTTTGAGCTGCTCCTGCTGGAGTGGGCGACCGAGCACAGCCGCCGGGTGCTGAGGCTCTACATCGACAACGAGGAGGCCGGCGTGACCATCGACGACTGCGCAACGATCAGTCGCCGACTCAGCCCCGTCCTGGACGTCGAAGGCACGATCAACGGTACCTATTCTCTCGAGGTATCGACGCCTGGGTTGAACCGCCCGCTGGTCCGTGAATCCGACTACATCAGGTTCGCCGGCCGGCTCGCGAAGGTGACACTACACGCACCGCTGCCCACGGGTCGAAAGCGACTGAAAGGCACCCTTCAAGGCGTGGACACCGGTGAGGTATCCATGGAGGTAGACGGCGAGCTCTGTCGCTTCGCAGTGGGCGACGTCGCCAAGGCGAATCTCGTCTACCAAGGGGACTTCTGATGCAGCCGAATCTGAACATGGTTCTGGAACAGGTCGGCAAGGACAAAGGCATCGATCGCGCTGTCCTTGTGCAAACCCTAGAGCAGGCGATTCTGACCGCCGCCAAGAAGACCTTCGGGCAGCACCGCGAAATGGAAGCGCGGTACAACGAGGAGCGGGGCACCGTCGACCTCTACCTGGCCGTGGAGGTGGTGGAGTCGGATCCGATTCGCGGGCGCGAGATTACGGTGGAAGAGGCGCTCCTCGTTGACACCGAGGCCCAAGAGGGGGACGAGCTCCTGTTTCAGATCTTCTACAGCCCCGAGGACAAGCAGGCCGCCAAGGAGCAGGACGAATCCTACGGCAGCCTGCTCGATCTCCACAGCCAGCGGCACGGATTCGGTCGCATCGCCGCGCAGACCGCCAAACAGGTGATCATCCAGCGAGTGCGGGAAGCCGAGCGGGAGCAGGTCTACAACGAATACAAAGACCGCAAGGGCGAGCTCATCACGGGCATCGTGCGTCGCTTCGAACGGGGCAACATCATCGTCGACCTCGGCCGCGCCGAGGCGATCCTTCCCATCTCGGAGCAGGTGCCCCGGGAGTCCTATCGCGCCGGGGATCGCATTCAAGCCTACGTGGCCGACATCGAGCGCGCCGCACGCGGGCCGCAGATCGTGCTCTCCCGAACGCACAAGCGGCTCCTCGAGAAGCTGTTCGAGATGGAGGTCCCCGAGATCTACGAAAAGATCGTGCGCATCGAGTCCAGCGCCCGGGAGCCCGGATCCCGCTCCAAGATCGCGGTCAGCTCGTCGGATCGAGACGTGGATCCCGTGGGCGCCTGCGTCGGCATGAAGGGCTCTCGCGTCCAGGCCGTCGTGCAGGAGCTGCGCGGAGAGAAGATCGACATCGTCCCCTACGACGAGGATCCGGCCCGGTTCGTCTGCAACGCCATTGCGCCGGCCGAGGTGTCCCGGGTGCTGATCGACGCCGAGACCCACACGATGGAGCTGATTGTCCCTGACGACAAGCTCAGCTTGGCCATCGGCAAGAAGGGCCAGAACGTCCGGCTGGCCTCTCAGCTTTCGGGCTGGCGCATCGACATCCACTCCGAGACGAAGGTGCGGGAGCTCGAGGAGCAGGTCCGCGATGAGATCGCGTCCATCGACGGCGTGGACAACGATCTGGCGGAGACGATGTTCAAGCTCGGCTGGCGGAGCGCCGAAGAGGTCGCCAACGCCAACGTGGAAGAGCTGGCCTCAATCCCGGGGCTCGGCGGGCTCGAGGCGGCGCGGCGGATCCAGATGAACGCACTGCTCGCCGTGGAGCGGGAGAAGCTGCGCGCCGAAATCGGCGCCCCCAGCGAGGAGGCGCGGCTGCTGCAGGTGCGCGGGGTCACCGAGGAGATCATCGCGCAGCTCACCCGGGGCGGCTACCGCGCGGTGGAGGACATCATCGCCGAGTCGGACCTGGCCGCCATGGCAGACGCCACCGGCCTGACGGTGGAGGCGCTCGACGAGCTGCAGCAGGCGGCGCGTGGGTTCCTGGACGTGGATGAACCCGAGGGGGAAGACATCGTCAAGGAGTTCACACCCGGCGGAGAGGACGTCATCACGGAGTACCGACCTCCGAGTGACGCTGCCAAGCCAGAGGACGGATGATGACAGCAGGCGTTCCCATCCGGATGTGTGTCAGCTGCCGGCGCCGTGCGCCCCAGGCCGAGCTCGTGCGTTTCGGCCGCGGGGAGCAGGGGCCCACGGTGCAGCTGGTTCACCGCCGGGGGCGTGGCGCCTATGTCTGCGCGCGCCAGCGGTGTCTGGCGCAAGCGATGAGCAGGGGGGCGATCCTCCGCGGACTACGACTCCGCGGCGAACCGCATTCCCCAGAGCAGATTGCATTCTCTGCCGCGACCGTGGTCGGGTCGCGGCTCGAGAGAATCGCACGGTGTCCGGGTTCCGGGCCAGAACGGGAGCGGCTCGCGACGCTGCTCTTGGCGCTGCAGTCCGTGGCCCAGGCGACTCCGCCAGGGACACCGAACGGTAATGGGGCACACCTCGGCGTGCGCCCTGGTCAGAGACCGAAAGGAGGCCTGGCGAAAGCTCATGGCTAGGGTCAGAGTTTACGAAATCGCCAGAGAGTTGGGCGTCCCGAACAAGGAGCTCGTGTCCACGATCCGCGCCATGGGCGTTGAGGTCAGGAACCACATGAGCACGCTCGACCCGGACGATGTCGCACAAGTCAAGCGCGCCCTGGAGAAGGTACGCCAGGACAGCCTCGAGGAGCGACGCGTCAAGTCAACGGTCATCCGGCGACGGTCAAAGACCAGCCGAAAGGTCGCCCGAGGGGAGGCCCCGGAGGCCGCCGCGAAAGCCGATACTGCGCCCGTGGCGGTGCCGGTCGATGACGTAGCCCCACCGACGAGGGCGGCTCCGGAACCGGAGGCTCCGGTGACCGCGGCGGCCGCGTCCGACGAGGCGTCCGTCCCCGGCCCTGCGAAAGACGCACCGGCGACCGCCGCGCCTGAGACAGCCGCGAGCACCGCGGCGCCGACGCGCGCCCGGACCAAGCGCGCTGTGGCCGCACCGAAGTCCACCGCGGCGGCCGCCGGAGGGCCTCTGACCGAGCCTCTTCGGGAGGACGCTGCGCCCGAACCGGAGCTCCCGCAGGAGGCACCCGCTGTCCCGAGCCAGGCCGCCGACGCCGCGGAGGATGCGCCCGAGGCACCGGAGCTGGACCTTTTCGTGGCCAAACCGGACGTCGAGCCCGCCCCCGCGGATTCCGGAGCGTTGGACGAAAAGCTGGGACCCACGGGCCGCTTCATCGATCTGAACAAGGCCAGTGTGCCGCGGGTCGTGATCACCGACCTGGGACAGAAGCCCGGCAGCGTGAAGGGGCGTCGGGAGTATTTCCCACGACAGGATCGCCGCGGCCCTCCGGGCCGGTTTGCCCAGCAGGACGGCCGTGGCGGCAAGGGCAAACGCAAGCAGGTGCGAAAGGTGTCGCAAGGGAAGACCGAGATCACGACGCCCGCCGAGCACAAGCGCCGGATCCGCATGGACGACGCCATCTCGACCATGGATCTGGCCAAGCAGATGGGGATCAAGGCCACGGAAGCGCTGAAGCAGCTCTGGGGCCTCGGCATGACCGGGATTACCATCAACACCACCCTGGACTATGAAACCGCCGGCGTGCTCGCCGCGGAGTTCGGCTTCGAGGTAGAGAACGTCGCCTTCCAGGAAGAGGAGCTCTTCGAGGCGGCGGTCGAAACCGACGAGAGCCGGGTGAGCCGCCCGCCGGTCGTGACGATCATGGGTCACGTCGACCACGGCAAGACGTCGCTCTTGGACGCCATCCGCAAGAGCGACGTGGTCTCGTCGGAGGCCGGCGGGATCACGCAGCACATCGGCGCCTACAAAGTGAAGACGCCCAGTGGAGACGTGGTCTTCATCGATACGCCGGGCCATGAGGCGTTCTCGGCCATGCGCGCCCGGGGCGCCAACTGCACCGATATCGTGGTGCTGGTGGTGGCCGCAGACGACGGCGTGATGCCGCAAACCAAAGAGGCGATCCAACACGCCCAGTCCGCCGGCGTGCCGATCATCGTGGCCGTGAACAAGATCGACAAGGCCGACGCCCAGCCGGAGCGCGTCCGGCAGGACCTCACGGCGTTCAATCTGGTGCCCGAGGATTGGGGTGGCGACACGATCTTCTGCAACGTCTCCGCCGTGACGAAGCAGGGCATCGATCAGCTGCTCGAGATGCTTACTGTTCAGGCGGAGATGCTGGAGCTGACGGCAAACCCGGACAAGCTCACCAAGGGCGTCGTGCTCGAGGCCGAGCTGGACAAGGCGCGCGGCCCGGTGGCCACGGTCATCGTCCAAGAGGGCACCCTGCGCACCGGCGACATCATCGTTGCCGGAGAGGTCGTCGCCAAGGTTCGCGCCTTGGTGGACGACCGGGGGCGCACCGTCAAGGAGGCGCCGCCGTCCACGCCGGTCCAGGTGCTGGGGCTCAACGGCGTCCCCGAGGCGGGCGAGCTGTTCAACGGCGTCAAAGACGAAAAAGACGCCAAGCGGGTCGCCGCACACCGGCAGGATCAGCGCCGCCGGCGGGAGGTGGCCACGGCGGGTCCCGGACCCAGCCTGTTGGAGCGGCTGGCCCGCGGTGAGCAGATGGAGCTGAAGATCGTCCTCAAGGCCGACCAGCAGGGCACCAGCGAGGCCGTCAAGGACGCCCTCCTCAAGCTCAGCACCGAGAAGGTGGAGCTCACGGTGGTGCAGGCGTCTGTGGGCGCGATCAACGAATCCGACATCAACCTGGCCAAGGCCTCCGGGGCCATGGTGGTCGGCTTCCACGTCCGGCCCACGAAGCAGGCCCGCGACCTGGCCGAGCGCGAGACCGTCGACATCCAGCACTACAACATCATTTACGAGATGCTGGACGAGGTCAAAAACGCCATGCGCGGGCTGCTGCCCAAGGAACGCACCGAAAAGGTCGTGGGGCGCATCGAGGTCCGCGACACCTTCACGATCCCGAAGCAGGGCACCATCGCCGGCTGCATGGTGATCGAAGGCAAGGTCAACCGGGCGTCCCTGCTGCGCGTGTTTCGCAACAACGTCCAGGCCTACGAGGGCAAGGTGTCGTCCCTGCGTCGCTTCAAGGACGACGTGAAAGAGGTTGAGAAGGGTTACGAGTGCGGCCTCGGCATCGAGAACTTCAATGACATCAAAGTCGATGACCTGATCGAGGCCTTCGAGATCGAGGAAACCGCCGCGGACCTGTAGAGGTCCGGCCCTCCGCTTCGCAGCAGACCCGCCCTGCCCAACAGATGGGGTGCACCATGCTGGTCGGCATCGCACGCATCGAGTACCGGATTGCCGCGTCGCGCTCCCTGAAGGCGAAGCGGCACGTCCTCCGCAGGCTGATCGACCGCACCCGCGCCAAATTCAAGGTTTCCGTCGGGGAGGTGGACTACCAGGACAAGTGGCAGCGCACGGCCATCGGAGTGGCTGTCGTGGGCAGCGATGGCCGCCACCTGGAGCGTATGCTATCCCAGATCATGCAGTTCCTGGACGATCAGCACCTGGCCGAGCCGTTGACGCGCACCTCTGAGGTGGTCTCCTTCGGGGACGACGACTCCTACCACGACGAGCCCTTCGAGGGACACGATGGCTGATTCTCGACGCGCGGCCCGGGTGGGCGCCACGGTGCACAGTGCCCTCGGTGAAGTGCTGCGGTCCGAGCTGAAGGATCCGCGACTGCATCAGGCCGGACTCATCACCATCACCGGTGTGGAGGTGTCGGCAGACCTGAGCGTGGCCACCGTCTACGTGACCGCGACCAACGACGAGCCGGACACCGTGCAGCAGATGATGGCCGGCTTTGCCAGCGCCGCCGCCTATCTTCGGAGCGCGCTGGCCAAGCGCGTGGCGCTCAAGCGCATTCCCGAGCTCCGGTTCCGCATCGACCCGGCGATTCGACACGGACGGCGCATCGATGCCATCCTGCAGGAGATGGACACCGACCCGTGATGGATCCCCAGCTGCCACTGATCGTGCGGGCCCTCCGCGAGGCCGAGGAGATCCTGGTGACCTGTCACCGGAGCCCGGACGGCGACGCCATGGGCTCCTTGCTGGCCGTGGGACTGATCCTGCGCGAGCTGGGCAAGCGCACCACGCTGTACAGCACGGACCCGGTCCCATCCCAATTCGCGTTCCTGCCCCTGACGGACAGGGTCGTGACCAGGCTGCCCGCTGACGCCCGGTTCGACGTCTCCCTCGCCGTGGACACCGGGGACGAAAAGCTGCTGGGGCCCGACTTCCCCCCGGCGAGCCGACGCGGGACCGTCATCGTGCTCGACCACCACGGCTCGGCGACCCCCTTCGGCGATCTCCGCTGGCACCGGCCCGCCGCCGCCGCTACGGGGGTGCTGGTGGCCGAGCTGGCCCGCGCCCTCGAGGTGCAGATCACCCCGGAGCTGGCCGAGCCGCTCTGGTGCGCGCTCTACACCGACACCGGGGGCTTCCGGTACTCCAGCACCGACGGGTCGGTGCTCCGGCTGGCGGGCGAGCTGGTGGAGGCCGGCATTCACCCCTGGGATGTGTCGGTGCAGCTCTACGAGTGTAACCCCCGGGAGCGGATCCAGCTCCTCGGCCGCGTGCTTCAGACCATCGCGGTGTCAGCGTCCGGGCAGATCGCCTCCCTGGCGATCACCGAGGAGATGCTCCGCGAGGCGAAGGCCGACGACTCGATGCTCGACGGCTTCATCAACTACGCCCGCTCCATCGCCGGCGTCGAGGTGGCCGTGCAGGTGCTCCAACAGGGTGACCGGTGCCGCATCTCCCTGCGTTCCAAGGGCCGGATCGACGTGGGGGAGCTCGCCCAGCGACTCGGCGGGGGCGGCCACCACAACGCAGCAGGCTGCGTGCTCGAAGGATCTCCTGAGGCGGTGCAACAGCGTGTGCAGCGGCTGTTGGAGGAAGCGCTCGACCACGCCGACCGGAAGGGGCTGTGAGCCGCCGCGGACGACGCCGCGGGCGGTCACCGGAGGTCGATCTCGGATTGGTCGGCGTGCTGCTGGTCGACAAGCCCTCCGGCAGGACGTCCCACGACGTGGTCGACCACCTGCGCCGGCTCACCGGCCAGCGCCGCCTGGGACACGCCGGCACCCTCGACCCCCTGGCCACCGGGCTGCTCCCGCTGCTGCTCGGCGAGGCCACCAAGCTGAGCCCCTGGGTCACGGCGGACGACAAGGAGTACGAAGCCACCGCCCTCCTCGGAATGCGCACCGACACCCTGGACGCCGAGGGGGAGCCGGTGGATCGCACCGCCGTCCCCCCACACCTCGACCGGGTCGCCGTGGAGCGCGCGCTGCAGCAATTCCGCGGCACCTTTGAGCAACAGGTTCCCCGCTACTCTGCGGTCAGGGTGGAGGGCAAGCGGCTGCACGAGCGGGCCCGGGCGGGCGAGCAGGTCACCACTCCCACCCGCAGGGTGACCATCCACGAGCTCAGGCTCACCGCCCTCGCCCTTCCCGAACTGACTCTCCGCGTGGCCTGCTCTAAGGGCACCTACATCCGCCAGCTCGTGGCCGACCTCGGCGACGCCCTGGGCTGCGGCGCCCACGTCCGCTCCCTGCGGCGACTCCGCGTGGGCCGGATGCGCGTCGAGCAGGCCGTCGCCCTGGACACCCTCACCACCGCGCAGCTCGCGGAGCACCTCCTCACGCCCCGCGACTACGTCGCCCAGGCCATGCCGTGCGCGGAGCTCACCGCCGACGGTGCCCGGCGCACCCGTCAGGGACAGGTCCTGCCGTGGACCGCGCTGGATTGCGAGCCGCTCCCCGCCGACACGATCTTTGCGCTGCTGCAGGGGCCCGAGCTGGTGGCCGTGGCCGTGGCCGACAGCAACGCCGCGGACAGCGCCGAGCGGACCTACCACCTGGCCCGGGTCTTCGGCCCCGCGCCGTCGTCCGAACCCGCGCCCGACGAGCCGGCAGCCGAGCAGTAGCGGGAGTGTGATAAAAAGAGGCGACTGGAGTGGACGAGATGACTGAGAAGGACCACCTGCTGGCGATCGACAACGGGACCCAGTCCGTACGCGCGCTGCTGTACGACCTCCGGGGGGAGCTCAAGGCCAAGTCGCAGGTCGCACTGGAGCCCTACTACTCCGACCAACCGGGTTGGGCGGAGCAGGATCCGCTCTACTATTGGAAGTCCCTGTGCGAGGCCTGCCAAACGCTGTGGGCGGAGAGCTCGATCCCCAAAGAGGCCGTCGCCGGCGTGGCCCTGACCACCCAGCGCGCCACGATGATCAATGTCGACGAGCAGGGAAACCCGCTCCGGCCAGCCATCGTCTGGCTGGACCAGCGGCGCACCGATGGGCTGACCCCGGTGGGCGGCGGATGGGGGCTGCTGTTCAAGCTGGCCGGGGCGAGCGAAACCGTGCGGGGGTTCCAGGCTGAGAGCGAGGCCAACTGGATCAAGCGGCACCAGCCGGAGATCTGGAAGGCGACCCACAAGTTTCTCTTCCTCTCGGGATTTCTGACCCACAGGCTCGTGGGGTCCTTTGTGGACTCGGTGGGTTGCCAGGTGGGCTACGTGCCGTTCGACTACAAGGGGCTGGATTGGGCCGGGCCCAAGGACTGGAAGTGGAAGGCCATTCCCGTCGCCCGAGAGATGCTGCCCGACCTGGTGCCCCCGGGCCGGCCCCTCGGAGTGATCACACCCGAGGCCTCCGAGGCCACGGGAATCCCCGCCGGGTTGCCGTTGATCGCCGCCGCGGCGGACAAGGCCTGCGAGGTGCTGGGCGCCGGGTGTGTCGAGCCCGAGGTCGGCTGTCTCAGCTACGGCACCACGGCCACCATCAACACCACGCTCCGTCGGTACCGGGAGGCGATCCCCCTCATCCCGCCCTATCCGTCGGCAATGACCGGCGCCTACAGCCTGGAGCTGCAGATCTACCGCGGCTACTGGATGGTGTCGTGGTTCAAGCAGCAGTTCGGTCATCGCGAGCAGCGCATCGCCGAGGAGCGGGGCATCCAACCCGAGGAGCTCTTCGACGAGCTGGTCAACGCCGTGCCGCCGGGATCCATGGGCCTGATCCTCCAGCCCTACTGGTCCCCCGGCGTAAAAATCCCCGGCCCGGAGGCCAAGGGCGCCATCATCGGCTTCGGCGACGTGCACACCCGATCCCACGTCTACCGGGCGATCTTGGAAGGCCTGGCCTACGGGCTACGCGAAGGCAAGGAGCGCACAGAGCGGCGCGCCAAGATCACCATGCGGGAGATCCGGGTCGCCGGCGGCGGCTCCCAGTCCGACGCGGCCATGCAGCTCACCGCCGACATCTTCGGCATCCCGGCCTCGCGCCCCCACGTCTACGAGGCCTCGGGCCTGGGCGCGGCCATCGACCTCGCCGTGGGCCTCGGGCTCCACCCGAGCTTCGAGGCCGCCGTGGCCGAGATGACCCGGGTACGAGACACCTTCGAGCCCATTCCCGAGAACCGCCGCCTCTACGACGACCTCTACCACCGGGTCTACCTCAAGATGTACAAGCGGCTGAAGCCCCTGTACGACGACATCCGCCGGATCACCGGCTACCCCAAGCTCCCGGAGTAGCCAACCTCAGTCGCAAGACCCACAAAACAGGCTGCTTCTGCCTCGGTATCGACACCGAACCGCTGAAGCTCGAGTTCCTCGAGGATCCCTTTCCTGTACCTCGACGAGATGAAGCGCGCGAATCCCTAGCCTGGCTCCCGAAAAAAATCTGCAACAACAGAGCCGGGCTCGTGTCTTTGTAGTGACGACCGAGATTCTGCTGAGAAGACCGTTTCTGACCCGGAACCGCGACGGTTCTCGGGATGAAGGGAGACCGCCATGCTGACGAAAAAGGACATGCGCAATCTGGTGAAAATGTCTTGCCTCGGTGCGGGCCTGGGGTTTGCGTTGGTGCTCGTGTTCGCGCTCGCCATGGTGTGACGCCGGCGCCCGGGGTGCCGGTCCGACGGCCCGGCTGAATTCGGCAACGCCGCGCACGGCCCGGCCCCACGCCATCGAAGTGTTCGGCTCAGCGGAGTGCCCACAGCAGAGCGAACAGGCCGAGCGTCACTGCGACTCCCGCGGTGACCAGCCACTCCCGGCCGCGCAGGGGCAGCCGACCGAGGTTGCCGAGCACGAACAGCGCGCCGATGGCCGGCAACGCGGGCAGCGGCCGCGACAGCACGGCGGCGAGGGCGATGGACAGGGCGACCCCGCCCAGCACCAGGAAAAACCCTCGCCACCGGGGCAACGCGAACCGCTGGGCCGCCGCCAGCAGCAGCGCGAAGAACACCAGGTCGCCGAATCCGATCAGCGTGACCATTCCGCCCCCCCCGGGCACCGGCCACCACAGGATCAAAAACGACACCAGCGGCGGGGGCGGCGTGGGGAGCCCGGTCTGGACGTGCTGTGCGGCGAGGCTCGCCTGCTGCACCTGCGCACCGAGCTCTCGGGTGGGCCCTGCCGTAGCGCTCCAGAGGTCGGCCAGCGCGCCGATGACGCACACCGCGACCAGGTGCCCCGGACGCTCCAGCTCCCCTGCCAGCCAGTTCCCGACCACATAGGTGGTCACGAGCAGCGCCGCGCCGTTGCACGGCTGCCAGATCCACCAGGGCTGCCCGGCGCGCACGAGCAGGGCGGTGGTGAGCCAGGTGATGGCACCCGCCGCGACCAGCACCGCGGCCTGGGAACGCCCGGGCCGGTGGGCCGACCACTCCTGCGCCACCAGGAGCACGGCCGGCAATCCAAGTCCAAACACCACCGCCAGGCCGAGCCACGCCGGCAGCCCGAACCAGGGTGTGAGCGCCAGGGACAGCCCGTACAGCCCCAGCGCAATCCAGGTGAACAGGAAGCGGCGAAGCGCTCCCCGGCCCGCCGGGTCCGGCAGACTCACGGCGACTCCCGCTCCCCAGAGACGACCAGCTCGATGACCACGGGCGCCTGGAGCGGCTCGTAGCCCAGATTGCACACGCTCGCGTTGACGAACCGGGTGCGCCCCTCCTCGGTGACGCCGTAGCCCTCGTGGATGTGGCCGAAGACGTGCAGCCGCGGCCGGATGCGTTGTACGGCCGCCAGCAGCTCCTCGCAGCCGGCGTCGACACCGCCGGAGGTGAGCCCGCCATGGCCCTGCGGCGGTCCGTGGGTGATAAGCACGTCGGTGTCCAGTGGGATCCGAGCCCACTTCTCCCGCAGCGCCTCTCCGCGCCGCAGGTTGAACGCAAAGTCGTAGAACCAGGGCTGCCACGGACTGCCGTACAGCTTGAGCCCCGCAACGGTCACCGCCTCGTCCTGCAGGTAGGTGCACCGGCGCAGCAACCGACGGGCCTCTGCCGGCGCGCGCTCGAAGCAGAAGTCGTGGTTGCCCGCGATGACGATCTTGTGGGGATGTGGCAGCCCGGCGATCCACGCGTCAAAGGCCGGCACCTGTGAAAGCTCGCCGCTCCGCGTCAGATCGCCGGCGTGGATCAGGAGGTCGCCGTCCGGGACCTCCAGCCGGTCGTGCAAGCCGTGGGTGTCGCTGATCGCCACGATCCGCAGCGTCATGTCGTCCTCCGGTGCGCCCCTGCCGGGCCGACGCACCTGTTATACCACCACGCGGCGCGATCCGCGTCTGCTCCGCGGAGACATTTCGGTGACGTGGTGGGCACATTGGCGGCGGATTCCTCGTATCAGGAGTGACACCCATGACATCTCGGTGACATTCACCGGTCATGGTGTAAGAGGGACCCACAGGAGGACCCCGGAGGTGACCGATGAAGCACACAGTCGTCTTCTCTGATCTGCATCTCTCCCTCGAGGAGCCGGGCCGCGGCGTCTGGATGCGCTTCCGACAGCGCCGGTTCTTCATCGACGACGACTTCACTGCCCTGGTGGAACGGATCCTCGAGCAGACCGCCGGAGAGCCCCTCGAGGTCGTCTTCAACGGCGACACCTTCGAGCTCGACGGCGCCAATGCCTACCGCCGAAAGGCCGCCGAGCGGCCCGAAGACGAGGGCAACGAGGCCGCCGAGTCCCTCGCCCTGGACCGCATCCTGCGGGATCATCCGGTCTTCGTGGCCGCCCTGGGCCGGCTGCTCGATCGCGCCGAGCGGGTGGTGTTCGTGGCCGGAAACCACGACCTGGGGCTGTACTGGCCCACGTCCCGGCAGGTCCTGCGGAGGCATCTGGTGCGGGCCGCGCGCCGGGCCGGGAGCGGCTACTCCGCGCCGGCGCTCCGGAAGCGCGTCTGCTTCCGCCAGTGGTTCCATCGCACCCGGGACGGCGTCTACGTCGAGCACGGCCAGCAGCACGACCCGGCCGCCGCCACGCCCGATCCCCTCCTCCCCATCCGAAGGGACGGCCGCGGACTCTGGCAGTCTTTCGGCTCGGCCGGATACCGCCACATCCTCGGCGGCATCGGCACCATGAACCCCCACAGCAACGGCTCGTTCCTGCTCGGCGGCCTGCTGGGTTACGTGAGGCACTATCTCCGCTACTCCTGTGGACAGGGTCACTCCCTGGTCAGCACCTGGTTCTTCGGCGCCCTGCGCTGCACCCGCCACATGCTCGGGCAGCACCGCGCCGGCATCGAGCCCTCCACCGCCGCCCGGATGGACGCCCTGGCCGCGCAAGCTTCCGGAGCCGCGCTTCCCACGACCACCCTGCGGCAGCTCCGCGAGCTGCACGCCCGCCCGCTCTCGAATCACCCCTTTGCCATCCTGCACGAGCTCTGGCTGGACCGGCTCGCCCTGTTCGGCCTCGCCGCCCTGGCCGTGGCCGCGACGGCGCTGCTGGCCCCCCTCCTCGTCACCCTGACCGTGCTCGCGCTGGTGACGGGCGGCCTGATCACCTACGCGCGGCTGGCCCCCGACAACGACCTCAAGGCCTACGAGGCCGGCCTGGGCGGCGTCGCAACCCGGATCGCGCGACTCACCGGAGATCGCGTGGTGGTCTTCGGCCACACCCACCGCGCCCAGCGCAAGCAGCTCTCCGGCAACGTCACCCTGATCAACACCGGCTCCTGGGCCCCATCCTTTGCCGATCCCGAGTGCACCCGACCGGTGGATTCCGAACGCACCTACGCCTGGATCCGCTCCTCCCTCGGCCAGGTCACCACGGCCTCCCTGCTCACCTGGAACGCCGGCGACATCGAAACCCATGAACCCCGGCCGGTCCCCGCAACCCCCCTCGCCACAGAAACCCTCGCCCTCCACGACGCCGCCTAAATGCCGTAGGGGGGTCTGACCCCATCACAGCATTTTATTTCGGGGCAGGCAGGTCGAGGGGCTTGACGCCTTTGGGTTTTGGCTGCTCGTCCCAGAGAAAGCCGCTGCGGGAGCTGACAGCCTCCATGAAGCCGGTGAGGTTGCCCCAGATGCGGCAGTAGAGCTTGCCGGGCGGGCCCTCGTAGTTCGCGATGGTCTTCTCCTTGGCGGCCTCCATGAGGCACTTCCTGATCTTGCGCTTGCCGCGGAACTTGTCGATCTTGACCTTCTTGATCTTGCCCTTGTCGTCGGGGGTCATGTAGATGAGCGCGTCGTACTGGCCGTTGTACCGGTGCTCCTTGTAGCACTGCAGGAAGTCGTCGCAGGCGCCCTTCTTGTAGCCCTTCTCCTTTGCGGCCAGCCCTTCGAGCTGCGCGGCCACGGCCTTGACATCGATGGTGGGACGGGACACCACCACCGTGCCGCTGGCCACCCCGATCTTCTTGATCAGCTTGGTTTCCGTGGACACCAGGAGGATGGCGTAGTCAAAGGCCTCCAGGGAGTGCTTCCGTCCGTCGTAGGACCCGCCCACCAGGTGGATCTGCGCGTGGTCCCGAGCCCGAATCGCCACCGGGCGACCGTGGAATTCGCAGTTCACCAGCTTCAGCTTGCAGTGGCCGCTGGCGTCGATGATCAGCTTCCGCAGCTTCACCTTCTTGTCCTTGAGGGTCATCGTGGCCGTGCCCGAGCAATGGACGGTGTCGGTGATCTTGTCCGGCTTCATCCCGGTGACGGTGGCGCCCCGGCCGGTGTAGACCTTGCCCTTGAGCGGCGTGTCCTTCATGCTCACCTTGGCGTCGGTGCCGATGTAGAGCGCCTGCTTCTTGCCCTCGATGGTGCCGCCGGTGGTGTTGAGCTCGGCGTTCGAGCCGACGTAGATCCCGTCTCGCTGGCCGGTCACCTTCACGCCCGTAAGGTTCAGGCTGCCCTTGCTGCTCAGATAGACCCCCTGCCGCTCGCTGTCCAGGCTGCCCCCGTTCACGGTCACCTGGGCGTTGGATCCCACGTAGATCGCCGCGTCCTTGCCTTGGACCTTCGTGTTCTCCACGACGACCTCACCGCCGCCCGCATAGATCCCGTGGCTCCGGCCGTGGAGCTTGCTGGCTCTGATGGTGACCTTGGCGTTCCCGGAGACGTACACCCCGGTTCGCCCCGTGAAGTCCACCTTCTCCAGGTAGACTTTGCAGTTGCCGCCGGCGTAGATCACAATGCTGTCGATGTCGACGGTCTTGTCCTTGATCTTGATCACCTGGTCGCCGCTGCAGCGCAGAGTGGAATTGCCGCGCCACATCCACACCTTGATCTTACCCTGCAGCGTGCCGGACATCTGATAGGCAACCGCGCCGCCGATGATCACCAGGGTCAGGATGGACGGCACAGCGGCGGCGATGATCTTCGCCAGTGGCTTTTTCTTCTTCTTGTCCTTTTTCTTGTCGCCCATAAGACCCTCCGTCTTTTGCCCAAGATTGCTGGGCGCAATTATAGCGGTGACGACCGGTTCTCCAACGGCCAACTTTCGGGCCCTCCCGCCACTCCCTGGGCGGCGTTGCGGACCGGTGCGCTTCCTGTCACCATGGGCGCATTGACCCGGAGGAGCGGATGCGTGAAACCCTACTGCTCGTGTGCGCCCTGGCCGCGTTCAGTTCCGGCTGCAAGAAGAGGCACGGAAACCAGGTCCCCGGGGGAGTGGACCGATCGAACGGCGCGCTCCCGGCGCTGAACGCAGCCCAGGTCCCCCCCGGCGCCATCCGGGTCGACGGACGACTGGGCGAGGCGGCCTGGAAGCGGACGCAGTCCACCGGCCCCTTCGTGCACCCGGGCCACGGCCGGGAGGTGCGCTCGCCCGTCGCTGCCACGGCACAGCTCGCCTGGGACTCGCGCGCGCTCTACGTCGGCTTCGTGGTGCTGGACAAGCGCCCCTCCTCTCCCTTCCCGCGGGACGCCGTGGACCCGCACATCTGGGCCCGCGCCTCCGGTGTGGAGCTGATGATCCAGCCCGGTGACCCGGGGAACAACCGCCACTACTACGAGCTCCAGGTCGATGTGCACGGCGCGATCTGGGACACAAGGTTCGACGACTACAACCGCCCCATCACGCGCCACGGCGGAGGGCGGCGCTACGGCCATCAGCAATGGGTGAGCGGCGTGGAGCGAACCGTCGTCGTCGACCGCAACCGCGGGCAGTACACCGTGGAGCTCGCCCTGCCATGGAGCTCGCTGAAACCACCCCCGGGATCCTCGGTTGCCATCCCGCCCAAACCCGGGGACGTCTGGCGGATCAACCTCTACAGCTTCCGCGATGGACAGCGCGCCGCCCTGGCCTGGTCCCCCCTCCTCGGCCAGGGCAACTTCCACCGCGCCTCACGCTTCGGCCGGGTAACGTTCGTGGGACCTTCGACGAAGTAGCAGACCGACCACACAGGTCGTGACAAAGATGGACGCCAGGGGGATCCAGGTGCCGAGCGCGCTGGCGAACATTTCGAAGTTCCCCTCCACCAGGGGGGCGACAAGCAGGAGATCCAGCGCAATGGGGAGGCCGGTGAACAGCGTCGCTGTCACTGGCACGGAGGCGTCCGGAAACCGTCGGAAATAGTGCCAGGCAATCAGCGCGATGGCCACGGGTACGCCCGCGGCGTGCAGGATCAGCGTGTTCTCCATGGACGTCACAATGCGGCCGATGCCGATGAGGCTCCCGCAGAGCATCCAACCCACGAGCGCATGAACGAGCGCCTGGAGCTGTCGCCGGTTCACGAGTTTGATCATGATCACTCCTTTCCCGCGCTCAATCCGCCACGGGTGGAACAAGGGAATCGCTCAGCTTCTGCAGCAGCCCGGCGAGGGCCCGACGCTCCACTGGCTCGAGCCCATGGCAGCACTGGTCGTAGGTTCGCTCCAGCCCGGCGGTCTTCTTCCGCAACGCCCGCCCGAGAGGCGTGAGCCGCAGCAGGGTCGACCGCCGATCCGCAGGGTTCGGCGTGCGCAGGACCAGCTCCTTGCGCTCGAGCACGTCCACGACCCCGGTGATGGTCGCCCGGGACGTTCCAGCCGCCGCGGCCAGGTCCTTGGGCGGACGGCCGTCCCGCTCCCACAGCTGGGTGAGCAGGAAGTACTGCGGCGGCGTCAGTCCCGACCCACCGACGGTCTCGCGCTGAATGCGGTTCAGCTGCTTTTGAACGGCGTCGATCTGCGCAAAGAGCTCCGGCATGGTCGGGGGCGGAGACGCCAGCACTCGCTCAGGCGAGAACGTGAGCGGGGCGGCCGGCTGTCGTCGAGGCTGCTGTCCGGGCGTGCTGCGGGACCTGGCCATGGGCGGCACTCCTAATAGTTAATGCACTAACTATTAGGTCCCGTATCAAATCTGTCAACGGCTATTTTTCTACGTCCGGCTCCCCCCACGGATCCGTATCGAGGCCCAGCGCCTCAATCAGTCGCTGCCACGAGGCGCGGTCCAGGACGTAGCGAACGCCGCCGCGAACGGGCTCGCAGAGGTAGTGTACCCTGACCGAGCTCTCCGCACAGCGAATCGTAATGGGTCGAAATCCCACCCCCACGATCTGCAGCGCCGGCTCCGGCTCCTGCAACACGCTCCAAGACTCGGAGAGGCTGCCCACAACAGGCGAAAACTGCTCCCGGCGCTCGCGGAGCAGCTCCCGGCCGCGCCCGTCCCGCAGGATCACCTCGGTCGCGTCCACCTCCAGCGCCCGCTGGCTCGCCGACCATAGGTAGCGGTAGAAGTAGAACCCCGCGATGAACAGCGACAGGGCAACCTGGACCGTGACCAACGGCCAAGCCGCCGCCGACAGCCCCTCACAGCCGTTGGCCAGCGCGACCACAAGCACCACCGGGAGCCACGCCGCGGTCCAGATCCCCCCGGCCAGCAAGCTCTTGCGCCAGAAGGGCTCCCAGGCCGGCAGCCGGAGCCGCAGCTCCTTCACGGCCGGCTCGACCGCCGCATCCTGGGCGCCCTCGCCCATTAATCCGGGCTGCTCCACCGGGGGCGGCTCGAGCAGGTGCGTCGCGCCGAGCTGCTCGCAGAGCTCCCGATACTCGGAGTGCTCCAGGGCCCGCCCCGGGTCCCGGGCCCGCGGCCGCTTGAGCCAGTGCACGGCCCTGCCGGGATCCTCCAGCCGGTCGGCGCAGACGCGCGCCGCCTTGAGCTCGAGCTCCAGCAGCTCCTCCGGATCCGGCCCCTCCTGCAGTCGGAACTCGATGGCCAGCACCACGTCGTGCCAGCGCCCCGCCCCCTCCAGGGCGCCGATGTTCGGCTTCTCGCTGGCCAGCTCCTCGAAATCGGGCATCCCGACCTCCCGCGCTGCGCCCGCCCATTGTGCCTCATTCTGACCGCGGGAGGTGCGAAACCTGCGGCGCGGGCCGGCAACTCGTCCTCCTTGTCATCTCCGGCGGAAGCGGCGATCCAGAAGGCAAATGGCTTGGTCTCGCTGCACTTCCGGCTCCGCCGGGAAGGAGCTGAGAAAACGCTCCGGCTCGTGGATCATTGTGCATGGGACACTGCATCACGGCGGGGCTTCGATGATGCGCAGCACCTCTGCCGGGTCCACTCGCTTCCGGTACCAGACGATGGGCAGCTCCGGGGGGAGCTCTCCGGTGCCGCACTGCCGGTCGTGGTCGATGGCCAGCAGGAGCCGCGGCTGCCCGGCGGTGCGCAGCCGCAGGAGCCTGTCGCACTTGTGGCGCAGATACTCCGGCGTCCAGAACCCGACGATCTCCAGGAGCCACCGGCGCCAGACGTGGCGACGGTGCTGGATGGCGAAGTCGGGGAAGAGCCAGTGGGGGCCCGCCTGCACCGGCTGCGGCTCGCGGATCAGGTCCCAGTCCGGGGCGAGCCGGAGGAAGTCCTCGTGAAACCTCGCCTCGACCCGACTATCGAAACGTGCTGGCGCTGCGGCGGGCAGCACCGGATCCCCGGACTGCAGACGAAACCAGCGCGGCTCGCCGGCCAGCTCACACTCGGCCCGGAGGTGAAACCGGTTGCACCAGGCGAGCTGGGGCACCAGGCCGGCCAGCGCGCGGCCGTACACCCGGGTTCGACGGAACAGCGCCATGGGGCCGGACAGCTCGGCGCGAAAGCGATACCCCTCGTCGCCCGGGCCCACGACGCACATCAGCCCGAGCCACCGCGCCTGACCGAGCACGGTGCGCGCGTGTCCCTCCAGGTCGAGCAGGACCCGGTGGGCCCGGTGCAGGAGCGACTGCACCATGGCGAGGTTGACGTGCAGCGCGAGCACGCCGGGGGTCAGCTCCGGCGGCGGCGCGGCCAGCCGCAGCTCCGCGGGCAGGTCCGCGAAGAGCGCCTCTTCGACACCGGGGACGGTCATCTTGTAGCGGCGCGCCACCCGCCGCAGCACCTCCTGGCGCGGCAGGTCGGCAGCGGCCGTTTCGAACACCGCGGAGCGGATCGCTCGCGGCCGGACCGGGGGAGTCCCGGGGGAGCGGCACAGCTTGTCGAGCACGCAGCGGGCCTGGCTGAGCCGCAGCGGAGAGCAGGCCACCGGGAGCGGCGCCTGCAGGTGCTCGTCCAGCTCCCGTTGTTTTCGGCCCGCGAATCGCAGGTACACGTCGAGCAGCGACCGCAGCCAGGCATGGTCGGTCTCCCGCAGGTAGTGCAGCACCACCTCGGAACCGGATTCGCTATGGGACAGGATGGACCAGGGTATCAAGGCTCAACTCCCGCTCTCTGGCCTGTCGCGTCTCGGGCGTGGCCCGCGTAATCAGCTCGTAGAGCACCGCGCGCTTTCCAGGGGCCGGTCGCAGCAGCCGCCCGAGGCGCTGGACGTACTCTCGCGCGCCCTGGCTCCCACCCACGATGATGCCCACCTCAGCCTCGGGTACGTCGAGTCCCTCGTTCAGCACCCGGGCGGACACGAGGGTGCGGAGCCGGCCCTCGCGAAAGGCCGCCAAAGCGTCCCCCCGTTCGCGTCTTCCGATGTCGCAGGTGATGGGCATCACGAGCTGCTCCCTGGCGATCCGGTAGGCCGTTTCGTTGTTGGCCGTGAAGATCAGCACGCGCTGCGCACGGTGCTCGCCGAGCAGCCACCGCAGCGCCTGGTCCTTGGCCTGGGTGTATCCGAGGAGCTGCCGGCTCGCCCGCCAGGCGGCCACGGCTCGCCGACCCGCGTCGCTCCGCCTCGCCTCCCGGAGAAAGTCGGCCCAGGGGGCCGCCGGTGTGGCCTGCCGGAACGGCCCGTACACCGCTCGAAAGGCCCCGTACTCCGCTTCATAGGCGCTCCGCTCCGCCGGGCTGAGCTCGAGCACCATGGTGATCCGATCGAACTCCGCGAGGTAGCGCCCCGAGAGCTCGGCGAGGCTGCACCCGTAGACCTGCGGGCCCAGGAGCTCGGCGAGCCGATCCGCCCGCGGGCCCGCACCCGGCGGCGTGGCGGTGAGCCCGAGCCGCACGTTCGCCACGGCCATCTCCAACAGCAGGTCCCGCTCGCTGCCGCCGAAGTGGTGCGCCTCGTCCACCACCAGCATGCCGAAGCGATGCCCCCAGGCAGCCATGTGGCGATAGGCGCTCTCGAAGGTCGTCACCGTGACGGGCTCGAGCCGACGCTGCCCGTCTCCCCAGCAGCCGACCTCGGCCCGGTACACGCGCTCCAGCGCCAGCCGCCACTGGTGCAGCAGGATCCGCGTGGGCACGACGATCAGGCACGGCATGCCCGCGGACGCCGCGGCGGCGAGGGCGACCCAGGTCTTGCCGCTTCCGGTGGGGAGCGCAACCACGCCGTGACAGCCCGCCGCGCGCCACGCCCACACCGCTGCCGCCTGATAGGGCCGAAGCTTCACGGCTTCCCAAAGCCCTTGGCCTGTCCACTGCCAGCTCGTTGCTTCGTCCCGCAGCGACACCCCCTGGCTCCCCAAGGACTCGACAATCCCCCGGTGCCGAAAGGCCGGGGCGCGATAGGCCTGCACCCGCCCGTCCCAGCACACCCCCGGCAGGGTGTCCATCCGAACCCCGGGCGGCTCCTTCCGAAGCAGCACTGTTCCGCGATCGAAGAGTATGACCATGCCGACTCTCCTTGAGCACACCGGTGCGAGCACATCGGCTCGACCGAGGTTATCGACTGCCACTGTGAAGGGTTTCCGCTGCAATTACCGTTGCGATTGTTGCATTATGTCGATTCTGCAACAGACCCCGGCCGACCAACGAGACATTTTTGCCTGTAATTATTGATTAATCCGTGAACATGCCTGGTGGCACGAAGAATGCACAGTACTGTTGAGAAAGCGCGGTTTGTAATAACCGGCACGCGCTACCGAAAAACAGGGTAGTGAACAACAGATTCACGAAAGGAATCTCACATGGATACGAAAATCGAAAATGGAACTGACGCCAACTTCGAAGAGATCGTGGTACAGAGTGACGTGCCGGTGCTCGTGGACTTCTGGGCGCCCTGGTGCGGGCCCTGCAAGGCCGTGGGGCCGGTGCTCGAGGAGGTGGCCACAGAGTATGACGGACGGGCCAAGGTGGTGAAGGTCAACGTGGACGAGGAGCAGGGCATCGCCGCTGCCATGGGCATCCGCTCCATCCCCACCATCGCGATCTTTCACAAGGGTGAGGTCAAGGGCGCGCTCGTCGGTGCCCGGCCCAAAAAAGATTTCACTGCGCTGATCGACGAAGCGCTGGCAAACTAGGAACCGAGATCCGCCCCATGGACGACACACTGCTGCTCATCGTCATTTTCGTCGGCTGGCTCGTACTCCAGCTCTGGGTACTGCCCCGCTTCGGGGTGTCCACGTGAATGGCGCCTTCCTGTCGGGTCCCGACAGACAGCACGACTCCGGGAGCGGAAACAAAGGAGGAGGTGGATCATGACGGACGCGAGCTACGGAATCACGAAGAGTCTGGGACAGGTTGACTTCAACGCAGCCCTGGAGCGCGTGACCAACGCGCTGAAGACCGAAGGGTTCGGCGTGCTCACCGAGATCGACGTCAAGGCGACGCTCAAAAAGAAGCTGGACGTGGACTTTCGGAACTATCGGATCCTCGGCGCCTGCAACCCGCCCCTGGCGCACAAGGCGCTCACCGGGGAGCCGATGATCGGGCTGCTGCTACCCTGCAACGTGATCGTCTTCGAAGAGGACGACGGCACCGTCACCGTGTCCGCCGTCAATCCGGCCGAGATGTTCAAGGTGGTGGACAACCCCGGCGTGGCCTCCATCGCCACCCAGGTCGGCGAAAAGCTCGACCGCGTGATGAACGCGCTGTAGACCACAGCGCCCGCAGGCAGTCCTCCTGCCCCATCCAGTGAAAACCTGCCCCGCCGACCGTGCTGTACAAAACCTCGGCGTTCCTCCCCGAGCCGTCCCAATGCGCCACGAACCGACGCACGGCTCGAACCGGTGGGAGCGCCCTTGGACCGTCTACGTTCAGTTGACTTCGGAGCCCGCGCCGAACGCGCCGGCTAGGCTGGAGAGGGCCAGCAGGTCGGTCAGGCGCACCAGGACCTGATCCAGCCGCTCGTGGACCCGGGTGTTGGCGAGCAGCTCCTGCCGCTTGGCCGGGTCGACAAAGACCAGCGCGCTGAGGGCGTCGGCCAGCACGGCCGGAGAGCGCGTCCCGAACAGCGGCTCGCTCACCATCTGGGCGATCTTCCGGTCCCGCGCCACCAGGCTCGTGAGGGCCGAACGCACGGAGTGGGTCTTCCGCAGCAGCAGCTCGCGATCGGGGTGGACATAGTCGGAGACGAGCTGGGCCCGGGCGGTCCGATAGCCCGACCCGTTCGGCGGCAGCTCCTCGAGGATCTGCACCCGCGAGAGCCCCTGCACCATGATGTTGAACCGCCCGTCGGTGAGGCGATCATGCATCACGAGGTGACCGATCCCCGCGAGCTGCGCCAGGGGCGGCGTTCCCGCCTGCTCCCCCTCGTGGCCGGGCTCGATGAGCACCACCGCCAAGGGCCACTGCCGGTCGATGCAGTGCTGGGTCAGCGCCCGGTAGCGCGGCTCGAACACGTGCAGCGGCAGCAGCGTGTTGGGAAAGAACACCGTCCCCGGCAGGGGGAACAGAGGGAGTCGCGCGAGATGCAGGTTCGTGAGGAGCAGATTCATGGCCTCGGCCCGGTGGCAACGCCCCGGTGGCAACGCCCCGCAACAGGCCGCCGCTCGTGAGACAGGCCGCCGCTCCCGGGACAGCAGCTATGGTAAGTCCGCTTCCCGGGCCTGGCAACAACCACCGGGAAGCCGCCCGGAAGGAGTCGTTCGCCCGGCGGAGGGCCTGGGCATCGAGCACATGGTGACCGGCTCTGCCGCCGCAATCTTCTCCGGAGAACCGCGACCGAGCCCTGATATCGACCTGGTGCTCACGAGCCCTTCCACAAGCGCTCCTTGCGCGCGGCCCGGGGTTGCGGGATGATTGGCGCATGTTAGTTCGTTCCTCGGCTGGCGCCGTCGTGAGGCGCTCGAATTCAGCAGCGGTGCTGGTCCCCACGGCAGCCCTCCTCGCGGCCATGCTCATGGCCCTGACGCCCGCGTCGGCGTGGGCGGCCAGAGGCTCGTGGCTGGGGGCGGCGGTGGAGCAGACGCCCGGGGGATTGAAGGTCACCCGGGTCTCCCATCAGGGGCCGGCCGAGCGGGCCGGCCTGAAGCCGGGGGACGTGATTACCGCCCTGGACGGCCGGCCCGTGTTCGCACCCCTGACCGCCCGACCGACCGTGGTGGCGTGGGCCAAGGGCTCGGTGCACCGGGTCACCCTCCGGCGCGGGGCCCAGGCTCAGACGGCCTCGGTGCGGGTCGAGCGGCGGCCCAAGGGCCCGGGCTATCTGAGGCTGTTCCTGGTCCACGCGCCCCTGCCCGATTTCACCCTACCGCAAGCGGTCGCGCCGGGACAGGTGGCCCTGTCGAAGCTCCGCGGCAAGGTGGTGCTGGTGCTCTTCTGGGCGTCCTGGTGCGACGTGTGCAAGAGCTTGCTGCCCCTGCTCACCAGGCTCCACCGGCGCTATGAAGCGGCCGGCCTCGCCGTGGTGGCCATTTCTCGGGACGCCAAGCTCGCGCGCCTCCGCCAGGCCGAGCAGAAGTACGGCCTGCCCTTCACCGTGGCGCACGACGCGACGAACCTGGTGGGCAAGCAAAACCGGGTCAAGGTGGTCCCGTCACTGCTGTTCGTGGACCGGCGCGGCGTGGTCCGGAGCTACGTGCAGGGCGCGGGCTTCACCTACGCGCAGGTCCAGAAGGTCGTGCGGCGCATGCTCCGCCGGCGCCGACCGCGCCCCAGCCGCGTGCGAAACGACCGCGAGGTGTGGCTGTAGCGCGCCCCCGGGGCCTCCCGGTTCGCTGGCTCACCGTCGTTTGTCAGACGAGGTTTCGCGCAGCTCACGATGCGCGACGGCGCACGTGGGATCACGGTCCTCGATTTTTTATGCTTGCGCGACCTTCCGCCTGACGTGATACGCTGCCTCCGGTTTCCAGAATGATGTGAAAGGGAGCAGCTCAGCCCAGAGGAGGAATCCCATGTTCCGTACGGCCTTTGCAGCGTGGTTCACTGCCGGAGCACTGATCCTGGCGGCGTGTGGTGGACAGCCACTCGGTGAGGGGAATGTCAACTGCACAGACCCCGACGGAGACGGCTACGGCGTGGGGGACGACTGCGACGGGGACGACTGCACCGAGGCCGACAACACGTGCTGGGAGGGCGACTGCTGCGCTGCCGTCGACTGCGTCGACCCGGACAACGACGGCTACGGTGAGGGCACCGACTGCCGGGGAGAGGACTGCGACCAGCAGGACGCGACGTGCTGGGAGAGCGGGGACGAGTGCTGCCCGAGCTGCACCGACCTGGACGGGGACGGCTACGGCGACGGCGCTGATTGCCTCGGCGCGGACTGTGACGACGGCAACGACCAGTGCTGGATGGAGGGAGACGCCTGCTGCGACGCCACGCCGGTGTGCGACGATCCCGACGGGGACGAATACGGCGACGGGCCCGACTGCCTCGGCCCGGACTGTAATGAGCAGGACGCCCAGTGCTGGACACCCGGCGATCCCTGCTGCGACCCCCTGCCGGCGTGCGACGATCCCGACGGAGACGGCTACGGCGATGGGTCCGACTGTCTCGGCCCGGAATGTAATGAGCAGGACGCCCAGTGCCACCAGGACGGCGACCAGTGCTGCGGCGGTAGTTGGTGCTGGGATCAGGACGGAGACGGTTACGGCACGGGCTGGGACTGCCTCGGCCCGGACTGTAACGACAACGACGCTGCCTGCTTCACCGACGGCGACTGCTGCTGCGTCGACGAGGACGGGGACGGCTACGGCGCGCTGCCGAGCTGCGCCGGCCCGGACTGCGACGAAGCCAACAGCGCCTGTCACACGCCCGGGGATGCCTGCTGCGGCCCGTGCCTCGACCCGGACGGAGACTTCTATGGAGACGGGGTCGGCTGCATGGGCCCGGACTGCAACGAGGCGGACCCCACCTGCCAGACCCCGGGAGATGCCTGCTGCGTGCCCTGCAGCGACGGGGACACCGACGGCTACGGCCTCGGCGACTGCGCAGATCTCGACTGCAACGACGCAGACCCGAGCTGCCACCTGCTCGGTGACGCGTGCTGCAACACGGGCGCCCTGTTGTGCTGGGACGCGATCAGCTGCGTCCAGACGAGCTGCAGCGCCACCGACCTCGGCTGCGCCCAGACCACCTGCTTCGAGCAGGCCGACGCCGACGCCCAGATCAAGTTCTACGACACCTTCATCTGCATGTACAACGCCGACTGCTTCACCGCCGCCAACCCCGAGACCTGCATGTGGATCAGCTGCGCCACGGTCGGCTGGAGCTGCCGGTACGACAGCTAGACATCGTCAGCTGTCGTACCGGCCGGCTCAAACAGGTGGGTCTCCACTGGTGCGGCTGGGAAAGGCTGCGGCGTGGCTGGGAGAGGATGTGGCGGCCCGTCACACGGACGGGCGTGGACTAGCCTCACCCACCGGTGAAGGTGCAGGAAGCACCCGAGCCGTAGCTGCCGCCGGCCGAGGCGCGGCCCCCGCCGCCGCTGCTGCCTACGGTAAACCCTGAGAGCACGCGCCGAGCGCGCTTGCCGCAGGCGGGGCAATCGGCGTCGTTGCGGTCCTTGACGGACTGGATGGATTCGAACTCCTCGTTGCATTCGTCACAGACGTATTCGTAGAGCGGCATGAGCTTGTCTCCTTGTTGGATATTCCCTTGGTAAAGGCCGGTTGGCCACGCTGCGGCAGCGCGCCCACGCCTGGGCAGGATCGACCCCGGAGCGCCGAGAGCGACTGCTTCAGCGCACCCTCGGACTGGCGCCCGATGAGTCGCGCCACCTCCTGCCCGTCACGGTCGAGGAACAGGAAGGTGGGCACACCCACCAGCCGATAGGTTTCACTCAGGCTCCGGTGCTCTTTCCGCGACAGGTTCACGGTGCGGACGAGGACCTCGCGGCCGTTACAGAGCTTGGCGATGCGATCCACCACGGGCTTCATCTGCTTACAGATTTTACAGTCGTCGGTGTAGAGCTCAACCATGGCGGGCAACCGCGTTCCGTCGGCCGCAGTGGTGAGCTGCCGGTTGCGCGACTCTGCGCGCGGGCCCAGGGATCCGCTCGCGACCACGTCCCAGATCATGGACGCGGCCACCACCACGAGCAGCGCTCCGAGGACCCGTTCGATCTTGGGAAGCTGTGGCTTGATGCGGTTTAGCAGCCGCAGCCCACCCTCGGCAAAGACAGCGGTGAGCAGCAGCGGCACGGCGAACCCGAGCCCGTACACCGCCAGATAGCCCGCGCCGGTCCAGGGGTTCGAGCTCACCGACGCGGTGTAGGTCAATACCGAGCCCAGCACCGGGCCCACGCAGGGGGTCCACCCCGCCGCAAAGACCACGCCCATGACAAAGGCGTTCAGCCCGCCGAACCGCGTCTGCAGCCGACGGTCATCGGCCTTGAGAACCCGGTCTAGCCAGGGGATGCGAATCAGGCCGAGGAACCGCAGCCCAAAGGTGCCGATGAGGACCGCGCCCCCGAGCTGGAGCACGACCTTGTGCCGGATCAGCGCCGCTCCGAGGGAGGACGCCACCAGCCCCAGGGCCGTAAACACCAGGATGAAGCCCACGGCAAACAGCGCGGCGCGGCCCACGAGCTGGCCGCGCCGGCCGCGGTTCGCCTGCTCCAGGCTCCCGCCCAACAGCGCGGCCAGGTAGATGGGAATGAGCGGGAGCACGCAGGGCGTCACAAAGGTGGCCAGGCCCGCGCCGAAGATTCCCAGGAGATCAAAAGACATGGCTACTCCTTGGGGCCGATCATCAGGAATCCAAACACTGCGCCAAAGGCGGTGGAGATCCACGGATTTCCGGTGATGGCGCAGCCTCCGGAGCGACAGCCGATCAAGGCGTAGTAGCCGTAGCCGAGCAGTCCACCGGCCGTGATTCCAAGGGCCATTTTCAACTTCGGATTCATCATGGCCCTTGATGATACAATCCTCATGCCAACTCAATCACCACAAATAACCATTGATATTATTACATAATCATTCGATGGCGATACCCATTAGTGTTGCCGCTTGCCTCACAATGCAACATATGCAACATTCGCCGCAACAGACCCCGGAGCACCGAGCCCATGGCCAAGAAAACCGACGCGCTGGATCTCGCCACTCTGCTCGCAGATGATCGACCGCTCCTGGACCGGTTCCTGAACACGGTGGGTGACGCGCTGTTCGTGGTGGACTCCGAGCAGAACATCACCTATTGGAACCGGCAGGCCGAGCTGCTCACCGGCTACGACGCCGAGGAGGTGCTCGGCCGGCACTGTCTGTCGGGCATCCGGTGCGAGAAGTGCCTGTACCAGTGCAACCTGTTCGAGAAGGGGTCCATCGACGACGCGCACATCGCCCTGCGCTCCAAAGACGGGCGCACGCTCCAGGTGCGCAAGAACGCCTTCGTGCTCAAGGACGACGCCGGGGAGATCGTCGGCGGCATCGAGCTGCTCCGCGACGAAACCGAGCTGACCGCCCGCATCGAGAGCTGTCGCTCCCAGCGCGTGGAGATCGAGGTCCGGGAGCGGCTGCAGGCCGCGGTGCTCGGCTCCATCGCCGAGGGGGTCATCACCATCGACCCCGACTTCCGCATCACCAGCTTCTCGCGCCGCGCCGAGGTGATCACCGGCCGCAAGGCCGCCGAGGTGATCGGCATGCGGTGCCACGACGTGCTCACCTCACCGCTGTGCGACAAGGACTGCCCGGCCCAGCACTGCCTGGACAGTGGGGACGAGGAGGCGGAGCGCTCCACTGACATCGTCACCGCGGCCGGGCGCAGGCTGCCCATCTCCGAGGTGACGGTTCCCCTCCGGGACGAGGGCGGAAACGCCATCGGCTCGGTGATCGTGATCGAGGACCGCAGCGCCCACAGCGCGGCCCTGGACGCGGTGGACGCGGACGCCACCTTCTGCGGCATGGTCGGCCGATCCGAGGCCATGCGCCGGGTCTACCGGGTCATCGAGCAGGCGGCACCCACGGACGTGACCGTGCTGCTCACCGGCGAGTCAGGCACCGGAAAGGAGCTCGCCGCGCGGGCGATCCACCAGCGCTCCTCCAGACGAAACGGCCCCTTCCTGGCCATCAACTGCGCGGCGCTGCCCGAGACGCTGCTGGAGAGCGAGATCTTCGGCCACGTGCGCGGCGCCTTCACCGGGGCCGAGCGGGATCGCGCGGGACGCATCGAGGAGGCCGCCCGGGGGAGCTTCTTTCTCGACGAGCTCGGAGAGATGCCGCTGTCTCTGCAGGCCAAGCTCCTGCGGTTCCTCCAGGAGCGGGAGTACCAGCGCGTGGGAGAGAGCCGCACCCGGACCGCGGACGTGCGCGTCGTGGCCGCCACCAACCGCAACCTCGCCGAGGAGGTGGCCGCCGGGCGATTCCGTGAGGATCTCTATTACCGCGTCAAGGTGATTCCCATCGAGCTGCCGCCGCTGCGGGAGCGCCGGGACGACATCCCGCTGCTCGCGGCCCATCTGCTCGCCGATCTGGCGCCCCGCCGAAACCGCCCGGGCCTCACCCTCACCCCGGCCACGCTCCAGCAGCTGGTGGAGTACCCCTGGCCCGGCAACGTGCGGGAGCTTATCAACGCGCTGGAGTACGCCATCGCCCTAGCCCCCGGCCGCCGCATCCGCGTGAACGATCTGCCCCCCGAGCTGGCCGGAGCCACGGGCCGTTACAAGTCCTCCGGCGCCGAGCCCGAGCGGGAGCAGGATCGGATCGAGGAGGCGCTCCGCCTCCACCAGGGCAACCGCACCCGCTCGGCCCAGTACCTCGGCATGGACCGCGTCACCCTCTACCGCAAGCTCAAGAAGTACGGGATCTCGTAGTCCCTCCCGTTCCGCCCCTCGCGCGCGTGCCCAGGGTGTGTCCGGCTTGGCACCGTTGTTGCTAAGTCAATCCACACACAACGACGGCTGAGCGGCTGCCGAGTCGCCGACGCGATCGGAGGGTAGCGATGTATCGATCGAACGCTGTACTGTTGTCCGTGCTCCTGTGGCTGGCCGGATCCTTCGGCCTCGCGACAGGCGCTCGGGCCGAGGTTTCCGCGCAGGAGGTCGCGGCACACAAGGGCCGCGTCGTCGGACTGGAGCGGCTCGACGGTCAGTGGGTGCTCGCGAAGATCCTGCGGGTGGATGACGAAGAGGTCGTCGTGGAGCTCGAGGATGGAACCGTCGGCTCCATCCGACTGGACATCCTCGCACGGGTGCACACCTCGTTCCCTGCGGCGCAGGCGCCGGCAAAGACGCCGGAGCGAGCGAGTCCGACGAGCCTCGCGCGGACGGTGCGTGAATTCGGGGCGCCGTATGTCTACGCTCCCAAGCACGAGAATCGCGTGGAGTGGATCGGCGTTCGGGGGCTGGTTGGATTCCTCAAGAACGAGTCCCACGGCGGGGCGCTGGAGCTGGCCGCCGGCGCCGAGGTAACGGCCTTTGTGCTCCACACGAAGTATTTCTACTGGGAGGCGCTGCGGCTCGGCGGGATCAAACCCCTCAAGTTCATCCACGGCACAGCCATGGGGATCCCGATTCATCTCGACCAGCACGAACGACACGAGCTGCGCATCGGGGCGCACCTCACCTTCTCCGACATCGTCTGGCCCGGCCTGTCGGGTGCAGCGCTCTACTACCAGTACCGCGCTGCCAAGCGGCTCGGGCTTCAGCTCGGGATCCTGCAGCACTCCTCACCCCTCGGGTTCACAATCACCTTCGGCATCTCGCTTTGACCTCCGACGCGGCGCACGCGTGCTGTGTCGAAATCGTCACACCCTGTATTGGAATCCGCACACCGCTGTACAACGCGCTGCACACCCGTGGCTTCGAAGCGAGGCTTCGATCGCCGGAGGGCGCGCCCTGTCGGCGCGAATGCCCCCTGGGGTCGCTGGCACGGCGGTTGCACAGTCACCGCACTGATCGATGAATCCCGCAGGGGTGATTGAACACGCCGGGGAGCCGCACCTCCGGAACGGGCGACGCCGTTTCGACGACCGCAGTGGTGCGCCCCGGCCGCAGAAAGGAGCTCTGGAACATGAAAACGCTGACCCTGATGTTCGCGCCGGCGCTGCTGGTGATCCCCGCGGAGATCGCCACTGCGAAGCCACTGAAGATCTGCGTCGAGGTGCAGGTGAAGACCTACCAGGAGGCGCTGAACCCCCCACAACGGCCCGCGCGTCACGCCACGCCCAGGCCGGCGCCGCGCCCTCCGGCGCGGCCGACAGTCATGGCTCCGGCGTCGAATCCCGACGAGCCCGGTAGCCCCCGGGGCGCGGCGGCGGGGACAAGCCCCCCTGCGGCCCGGCCGCGACCGCGACCCGTCACCTCGTGGAGCAGCCCCTATGGGACAACGCGGCCCAGCCGCGTGCGGTCGCTGTCCTCCGCGCGCTGGCGGGCGCGGGGGCGGCGCTGGAGTCTCCCGGTGCGCAGCAGCGCCCGTTACCCCTACCCGCCCCACGTGTACCTCAAGCGGCTGGTGGAGCATTACGTGACCCACGACAAGGACCACGTGGCGGTGCAGCAGGGCTGCGCGGAGCGCATCGACCTCGAGATGTATCCCGTCAAGGGCGGCTGGACCGTGTTCGCGCGGTACTCCAAACGCGCCAGCGAAGAGAAGGTGGATCTGCTGGAGTTCGGCGAGTTCATCCGCTTCGCCGAGCGGGCCGTGAAGGCGCTGCTCCATGGCAAGGACATCGCCACCACCGCCAACCTCCGCACCATCCTCAAGGCGGACTCGCTGCGCAAGTATCGCACCATCAAGGGCTCACACCACTTCACCTTCTCCCTCGGCGCGGCGCCTAAGATCGCCCAGCTGCCGACCTACGACGGCCACTCGGGACTCGTGGAGACGCAGTGGCGCCCGCTCACCCCGCTGACCTTTTCCCTGGGCTACCGAGGACGGTTCAACGCCTGGGGCATCGACGCCTTCGTCCGTGGCGGGGTCGGGCTGCAGCGGGAATCCGCGGTCAACAACACCGCCGGAGGCCATGTGGACCTGGACGGGCTCTTCGGCATTGGGCTGCACTTTCTGCGCTACTACAATCCCCACGGGATGATCTCGTTCTATTACGGCGCAGGCGCGCTGTTCGACCTGACCTTTTTTTCGGCCATCGAGCCCCTGGCGCCCAACAGCGGCCGGGATCGCTTCACGGGCGGCGGGCTGAACCTCGACTTCGTGATCGGCTTCGAGTTCATGCGCGCCAGCACGGCGCAGTTCTTCATCCAGATCGCGCTCAGCGCGCCGGTCTACATGGTGGAGATCGCCCCGGAAGCCGGCCCCAACTCGAAACGAGTGAAGACCTACATCCCCGAGCTCGGCGCCACGGTCGGCATGATGTTCTGAGGTCGTCATGGAAACCAAGCGCAACACCCGGTCGGCGATCCTGCGCGTGGCGGTCCTCGGAGCGCTGATCGCGGCCGCGCCCCGCCCGGCCCTGGGCAAGGTGTCGATCTGCGCCTCCTTCCGCGGCCCGTCCCTCGAGCACGGGCAGGGGTACCAGCGCCTGCTCGTCAGCGAGCTCAGGCACCACCCGACGCACCACGTGGTGGAGCGAGGATGCTCGACCCACCTGCGCCTGGAGTTCATCCAGATCGGTCGCGGCGGATTCCTGACCGGGCAGGTGGGGGGCGCGGTGCCGCACCGGCTCAAGGTCGCGAGCCCACAGGAGCTGCCCCAAAAAATCCGGGAGCTGGTGTCGTTTCTGCTCAAGCGGGAGCCGGTCTACCTCGTGGAGAACCTCTCCACGTCGGGGCTGTTGAATCAACCAAAGCTGACGCTCCTCAAGCACGGCGTGTACTTCTTCGGGTTGGAGTTCTCCGAGCGGATCCTCTGGACGAAAAACACCTACGCCGCGCTTCCCGGGTCGGCGTTCCGCTTTCGCCGGGCGGTGGACCGCTGGTTCCTGGGCGCGCGGATCTCCTTCGCCTACAACCCGCAGCGGGTGCCCGAGCTGCCGAGCAAGCACTTCGTTCGCTTCCACGGCACGGCCAAGGTGGAGGCCGGCGTCACCTTCTTTGGCAACGCGCGCTCGGCCTTCTACCTCTCCGGCCTCGCCGGCGTGGAGTACTTTCAGGTGTACGGCCCCGTGGAGGGCCTTCGCCGCGACGTGGTGGTGGCGCTGTTCGCCGTGAGCCTCCGGGCCGGGGTGGAGCTCCTGCGTCACTACGCCGTGCGGCTGGACCTCTTCGCCATGCTGGACCTGCCCTTTCACAGGGCGAGCGACGTGGATCAGCCGGTCATCAACGACTACACCCCGTCCATCCAGCTCGGCGCGGGCATCGCGTTCTAACCCGGACCAGTTCAGATGAGATAGCCGAGGGTGGCGCTCAGATACCAGCCGCGGAAGTCGAGGGTGGCGTGGGTGCGTTGGTCGTCGCGGTAGAGCTGCAGGTAGCGCGCGGCGTAGCCACCGCTCAGCTGGGCGAAGACACCGCCGAGGAAGATCTGCCGCACGACCGGGCCGAAGGTGACGTACAGCAGGGAGGCGCTGTCTCCGAGCACGCTGGCGCGGTGCAGCCGAAACAGGCCCGACACGACGCGCGCCTCGAGCCCGACCTCGGCCGACCGGTGGGGTGTGAGCCAGACCTGGAACTGATGAGGAAACCGGATCAACACGCGCAGGAGCCGCGTCCGGTACTGGATGTTGAGCACCGGCAGGACCAGGTGGCCGAACACGCCGTTGTTGTAGAGCGCCCCAAAGGCGAAGCTGAGCCGCGGCTTGTAGGCGAACCGCACCACGGCCCCGGCGCTCACCCGCACGTCCCGACCGTCGATGCCCTGGAAATCGGACGCGACCCCGGGCCGAACGAAGGCGGTCAACATCCACCGCCGACGCAGCCGCTGGCCCAGCACCAGCCGCGCCGACAGGTGGTGGAGCGGAGTGTAGCCGTAGGCGCCGGAGTCGTCTCGGAAGCCGAGCTGCGCCTGATCGTAGCCCAGCGCGCCCGCGACCACGGTCCCGGACCTGCGAAAGAAGTGACCGAACTGCGCCTGCATCCGCAAAAAGTGGGTGGTGACTGCGTGGCTCTGCCCGCCCGCGGCCGCGCGCACGGGGACCTCCCCGAAAAACGTATACCGCGCCAGCACCACCGGGATGTTCCGCCGCGGCTTTTTCTGGCGCTTGGTCGAAGCCTTCGCTTTCTCAGCCGCGGGCCGGACCCGATCCCGAGGTGTCGAACTCGCCCCAAGCGGCGTTGACAGCGCTGCGGTGAAGCCAAGCAGAAGCAACAACTGCGCGCCCACCCCTCCCGCGGAGCCATCCACGCCCCGTCTCGAGGCCTGCACGTCACGATCCATGACGCTGTACACTACCACGAAGCGCTGTCGGCTTTGCACGTCCAACGCGGCCCGCTGAAGATCGCTTTTTCCTGGATTTCCGCCTGGAAACTCTGTCCAATGCAGCGCATGACCGAACGCGATGACGAGCACCCGGTGAACCAATACCACGCGGAGCGGCTCAAGGCGGCGCTGTGCTTGGCGCGGGCGATGATCCCTCAGGGAACGCGCCTGCCCGGCGCGAATCTGCGCACCGTGCTCGCGGCGGAGAAGCTCGCCGTGGAGATGTCAGCGGCCGGGCGGCCGATGTTCAAGCACCTGGTCGGGCTGCTGGACTGGGCCGCCGTCCTCCGGACGGGGAGACGGTTCCAGAACCTCTCCCCGCTGGCCCAGGAGAAGCTGATCCGCAACTGGGAGCAGTCGCCGGTGTGGCGCTGGCCGCTGTTCGGACTGGGAGGGATCCTCAAGACGGCTCACTTCGATCACCCGGAGGTGTACGAGGCCTTCGAGGCGGAGCACAAGCTGGGCGGGCCTGCCGAGCCGGCCCGCTGGACCCAGCAGGTGCAGAGCGGCGAGGAGCTCGAGGCCGACGACGTGATCGAGTGCGACGTGGTGGTGATGGGCTCGGGTGCCGGCGGCGCCATCGTGGGCCGGGAGCTCGCCGAGCAGGGACACGCGGTGGTGTTTCTGGAGGAGGGCAAGCTGTACCGGCGGGACGCCTTCACCGGCAGCTCGCTGATCGCTCACCAGAAGTTCTACCGCGGTCAGGGCAAGGTCGCCTCCTGGGGCAACACCATGGTGCCGGTGCTCATGGGAAAGCTGGTGGGCGGCTCCACGGCCATCAACACCGGCACCAGCTTCCGCGCGCCGGACTGGATCCTCGACGAGTGGTGCGAGCGGCTGCAGACCGACGAGCTCGCGCCCCATCGCATGCAGCGCCACTTCGACGCCGTCTCGCGCCAGATCGAGGTCGGCATTAACGAGGACAAGTACATCGGCCCCATCGGTAAGATCGTGGCCCGGGGCTGCGACAACCTCGGCTGGTCTCATTTCAAGGTGCCGCGCAACGCCCCGGACTGCGACGCCCAGGGGCGCTGCGATTTCGGCTGCCCGTCGGCCGCGCGCCGCTCCATGGACATCTCGATCCTGCCCAAGGCCTTTGCCCGGGGCGCGGTGCTGTTCACCGAGACCAAGGGCACCCGGGTGCTGATCGAGAAGGGCCGCGCCGTGGGGCTCGAGGCCCGCACCACGCGCAGCGGCAAGACCCTGACGTTCCGCGCCCAGGCGGTGATTCTGGCCGGCGGCGCCGTGCCCACCCCGGCGCTGCTGCTCGGCCAGGGCATCTGCAACCGCAGCGGCCAGGTGGGGCGCAACCTCTCCCTACACCCGGGGGGCGCGGTGTCGGGGCTGTTCGAGGAGAAGGTCGACGGCTTCCGGCACATCCCCCAAGGGGTCGGGATCGACCAGTTCCACCGGGACGGGATCCTGCTGCTCGGCGCGCAGTGCCCCATCAACGTGGGGGCGCTGATCTTCCCCTACCACGGCCAGCGGCTGACCGAGATCATGGACGCCTTCGATCACATCGGGACCCTGGGCGTGTTGGTCAAGGACGCCACCCAGAACGGGACCGTGCGCGTGGGGATGGGTGGCGAGCCGCTGATCACCTACTGGCTGCAGCGGGAGGATCTCGAGCAGGTGAAGCGCGGCGTCGCCTACATCATGGAGATGTTCTTCGCCGCCGGGGCCACACGCTGCTATCCGCTCGGACACCGCATGCCGGTCGTCGAAACCGAGCGCGAGCTCGAGCAGTTCCGCAACCGGACCGTGGGGCCCTCGGACTTCATCTGGACCAGCTTCCACCCCCTCGGCACCGTGGCCATGGGCGCCGACCCGAACAAGAGCGTGGTGGACTTCGACCACGAGACCCACGACGTCCGCGGACTGTTCGTGGTGGACGGCTCCACGGTGCCCGGCCCCACCGCGGTCAACCCCCAGCTCACCGTCATGGCCATGGCGCACCGGGCGGCCGAGCGAATCCACGCGAAGCTGGACGGCTAAGTGCGAATCGTGGGGTCAGACCCTACGATTCGCATTTAGGGAGCGTCGTCTGCCCGGGGCATGTCGAAGGCCACCGCGAGGGTGGCCGTGAACAGGCTCGCCACGACCCGCTTGATGCGTCCCAGGTCCGCGTTGCGGCCGTTGGTGGCGCGGTGGTGGATGATCAGCCCGTCGAGCCCGAGGATCAAACACCGGTAGATGGCCGGGTCCAGGGCCTTGCCGCGACTCTCGCGGACCTCTTTGTCCACGAGCGACACCAGCGAGTCCACGGTCTCCTCGCGGAGGGGCGCGAGGATCGAGTCCACCGGCGCCGCCTCGGTCTGTAGCATCGCGACGAGCTCACCGACCTCCTGGTGAAACCGGACGTAGGCCTCCAGACCGGCGGTCAGCCGGCGCCCGGGGTCCGTGGTCTTGCGCATGGACTCCCGGACCTCGCTCACCAGGGCACGGGAGACGCTGCGGTACAGACCCAGGGCCGCCTCCTCCTTGTTCCGGAAGTGCTGATAGAAGGTGCGCCTCGACAGCGACGCCTGCTCGAGGATGTGCTGAACGGTCATGTTTCGGAGCCCGTACTCCAGAGCGGCCCGCGCGGTGGCCTCGATGATACGGGTGCGGGTCTGGCTGGCTCCGAACCATCTGCGCGTGGAATCTGCCATTCGTCATCCCGGCTCCCAGCGTCACTTCCCGGCAATTCGGGTATACATACTGTAGAGCCTACCGAGATGATAGCATACGGTTCGGGGGAGGGAAACTACTTGTGCGCCAATTTCGTCTGGCGCTTGCGGCCCGCGTAGTAGAAGAAGTCCAAAAGCACAGATGGCTAAATGAGTAGCCGCTAACTACTTGGAATTGTGAAATGTATTAATGAATGCCAACGATGTAGGAGTATGTATACAAGGTGTTTACATGTATGTGTAACCATTGTCGAATAGCATGTTTTTTGTTGACCGGCCGAGTATACAGCCTGTATAGTATACATTGTGTTTACAGTCGCAAAAGCCAAGAGCCCAAAGCAGTGGAGGAAGACCATGACACGTCACATGGCAAGGCTGAGCGTGGCGCAGATGCTCGTTTTCGGACTGGTGGCAGGGTGCGCGAGCAAAACCGAGTTCCAGACGGTGGAGCAGTCGCTCTCGGTCTGTGCCTCCGGACCGACCCTGGACGGCATAGACGTGTCCTACTGGCAGCCTAATATCAACTGGGACCAGGTGGCCGCGTCGGGCATCTCCTTCGCGTTCATCCGGGTCAGCGACGGGGTCAACACCTACGACACCGACTTCCAGTACAACTGGTCCGAGGCCCAGCGCGTGGGCATCATCCGCGGCGTGTACCAGTTCTTCCGGCCGAACCAGGATCCCATCGCCCAGGCGAACCTCCTCATCAACGAGCTCGGCGGCGTCATGACCCCCGGAGATCTCCCGCCGGTGATCGACGTGGAGGCGAGCGGCGGGCTCACCAAGAGCCAGGTCGCCTCCCGGGTGCAGCTGTGGCTCGACCACGTGGAGAACGCCCTGGGCGTCACGCCTATCATCTACACCAGCCCCGGGCTCTGGTCCTCCTACGTCAACAGCAGCGCCTTTTCCAGCTACCCGCTGTGGCTCGCGCACTACTACGTCACCTGCCCCACCACGCCCCTGGGCTGGTCCAACTGGGAGTTCCACCAGTACACCGACAGCGGCACCGTGCCGGGCATCACCGGAAGCAGCGTGGACCGCAACGTCTTCAACGGCACCCTGGCAGACCTGCAGTCCCTCACCTACGGCGGCGGCGCTCCCCCCGTGTGCGGCGACGGGGTGTGCAACGGCGGCGAGGACAACGCCTCCTGCCCCGGCGACTGCCCCGTGTGCGCGCCGGTGCCCGCCGCCGGCCGGGTGCTCGACCAGACCGACGTCTGCCTCGACTGGGAGGGGGATTCCCAGTATTGGCGCACCGAGCCAGACGGCTACGGCGGCTCCCTGGTGTGGACGAACGCCGTGTCCACCCAGGCGTTCAACTCCGCGGTCTGGAACCTCACCTTCGACCAAGCCGGCTGGTACCGCGTGGAGGCGTACACCGACGCGACCTGGGCCGAGTCCGAGCACGCCAAGTACCGGGTCCGCCACGGCGGCGTCAGCGACGTGGCAGAGGTTGACCAGACCGTCACCGACGGCTGGACCGAGGTGGGCGTGTTCGAGTTCACCGCCGGCGGCAGCCAGTGGGTGCGCCTCGAGGACCTCACTGGGGAATCCAGCTCCAGCAACACCGCGGTCGTGTTCGATGCCCTGCGGGTGACCCCGGCGTCCGGCCCGGCCTCCTGCGACTCCGTGCCTGCCGCGGGCCGCGTGATCGATCAGACCGACGTCTGCGTCGATTGGGGCGGCGACGCGCAGTACTGGCGCACCGAGCAAGGCGGCCACGGCGGCTCCCTGGTCTGGACCAACACCGTGGCCTCCCAGGCCTACAACTACGCCGTGTGGAACCTCACCCTCGATCAGGGCGGCTGGTACCGGGTGGAGGCGTACACCGACGCGACCTGGGCCGAATCCGAGCACGCCAAGTACCAGGTGCACCACAACGGCGCCAGCGACGTAGCCGAGGTGGACCAGACCGTCTCCGACGGCTGGACCGAGGTGGGGGTGTTCGAGTTCGCCGCCGGCGGCAGCCAGTGGATCCGCCTGGACGACCTCACCGGAGAGCCCGGCTCCACCGACACCCGGCTCGTGTTCGACGCCCTGCGCCTGACACCGGTCTCCGGGCCGGCCACCTGCGAGTCGGTCCCACCCCAGGGCCGCACCATCGATGAGACCGACCTCTGCCTCGAGTGGGGCGGTGACCCGCAGTACTGGCGCACCGAGCAGGCGGGGTACGGCGGCTCCCTGGTCTGGACCAACACCGTGGCCTCCCAGGTTTACAACTACGTCGTGTGGCACCTCACCTTCGACCAGGCGGGAACCTACATGCTCGAGGCCTACCTGCCCGCGTCCCATGCCGAGTCCGAGCAGGCCCAGTACAAGGTCACCCACGGAGGCACCAGCACCGTGGTCTCGGTGGACCAGACGTCCGAGGACGGCTGGACCCGGATCGGCGACTTCGAGTTCGCCGCCGGCGGCAACCAGCAGCTCCTGCTGGAGGACCTCACCGGCGAGCCCGGCTCCACCAACACGCGACTCGTGTTCGACGCCATCCGCTTCACCCGGGTCCAGCCCGGCACCGGCGGCGCGGGCACCCCGGACACCGGCAGCGGCGTGGACTCGCCCTACTCCAACGGCCTCACCTGCTCCACCGGCCCGTCGGACAACTCTGCGGCCATCCCCCTGCTCCTACCCCTGCTCTTCCTCTGGTTCCGCAGACGGCGCTAACTGCCGCACTCCACCGTCGATCCCTGCTAGAATCGGCCCCCGGCCGTCGGTTTGACGGCACGACGACGAGATGGCAGTCGAAACAGAGCTAGAGCTCCGGCTCGCGCCGGGCGACGAGGTGGAGCACTTCCGCGTCATCCGCCAAATCGGGGAAGGCGGCATGGGCGAGGTGTACCTGGCGCGGGACACGCGCCTGGGGCGCAAGGTCGCGCTCAAGCTGATCCACTCGGAGATCCTCGACGCGTCCAAGGCGCTCGGGGACTTTCTGCAGGAGGCGCGGCTGACCGCAGCCTTCAACCACCCCCACATCGTGACCGTGTATCACGCCGGTGCCCATGAGGGGCGACCCTACCTGGCCCTGGAGTACCTGGAGGGACGCACCCTGAAGGAGCGCCAGGAGGAGGCGCGCGTCCCGCTCAAGGAGATCCTGCGGCTGGGCCGCTCCATCGCCGAGGCCCTCGTGGAGGCGCATCGGGCTGGGGTGCTGCATCGGGATCTCAAGCCGGGGAACGTCGTGCTGTCCGGGGACGGCCGCCTGCGCGTGCTGGACTTCGGCCTGGCCCGGCGGATCACCCTGGAGCCGGCCGACGTCGACGTTCGCACCGACCCCGGCTGGAAGGGGGCCTCCCGGGCGGCCGTGGATCACGAAGCCAAAACCATGTCGCTGTGGGAGGAGGGCGCCACGGAGCAGACAGGCGAGGTGCAGGGGGGCGGAGGGGTTCGCGGCACGCCCGGGTACATGGCGCCGGAGCAGTGGCAGGCCAAGCCGCTGAGCCCGGCCATCGACATCTGGGCCCTCGGCATGGTGCTGCACGAGCTCTGCGCGGGCCGCCATCCATTCGAAGGCATGGCGATGATCCAGATGTGCCTGCGCGCCACGGGGGAGGAGCCCCTGCCGTCGCTGCGCGAGCTCGCCCCGGACCTGCCGGTGTCGCTCTGCGAGCTGGTGGATCGCTGTCTGGCCAAGCAACCCGACCGCCGCCCCACGGCCACGGAAGTGGTCACAGCCCTCGGCCGGCTGCTCCAGACCGACCGGCCGAGCCTCGGCGACGAGGAGAGCCCCTTCCAGGGGCTGCTGCCCTTCACGGAGCGCCACGCGGATCGCTTCTTCGGCCGCGACGCGGAGATCGCCGAATTCCTGGAGCGGCTCCGTCAGCTCCCAGTGCTACCGGTGATCGGTCCTTCGGGCGCGGGCAAGAGCTCCTTCGTCCAGGCGGGGATCATCCCGCGGCTACACGAGCTGGATCGCTGGAAGATCCTCCGGCTGCGGCCGGGGGACCAGCCCTTCGAAACCCTTGCGGCGCGGTTGCTGTTTGGCGGCCGGCGACAACGGTCGACCGGAGTGACCCAGAGCGCGCCCACCACCGAGGACCTGAGCGACCCCCGCGCCGAGCAGCTCGAGGCGGAGCGGGCGCTGGCGACCGAGCTGCGCGCCGCGCCCACGCGTCTCGCCCTGGCGTTGGAAGACATCGCCGAGAGCGCGGACACCCGGGTGCTCCTGTTGGTGGACCAGCTCGAGGAGCTCTACACGCTGGGCGCACCGGACCACGAGCGACAGGGGTTCATGCAGGCGATCTGCAGCGCCGCCGACGATCCCGAGGGGCCGGTGCGCGTGATCTTTACCCTCCGCGACGACTTCCTGGGACGGGTGGCCGAGGGCCCGGCGGCACGGCGCACCCTGGGACAGGCCACGGTGCTGCGAGCTCCCGGGGCCGACGAGCTCACCGAGATCCTGGAGCGAAGCGCCGCCACCGCGGGCTATCGTTTCGGCGACACCCGACTCGTGGGGGAGATGGTAGAGACCGTGCAGGGCGAGCCCACGGCCCTGCCGCTGCTGCAGTTCGCGGGGCAACAGCTCTGGCAGCGTCGAAACGCTTCGGAACGCAAGCTCACCCGCGCGGCCTACGAAGCGGTGGGGGGCGTCGCCGGAGCCCTGGCCCAGCACGCCGACGGCATCATCGAGCGGCTCTCTGCCGATGATGAGCGCGACGCCAAGGCGCTGCTGGTGCGGTTGGTTACACCCGAGGGCACGCGCCAGGTGCTGGCCCGCTCCGCGCTGCTGGAGGGCTTGGGGGACGGCGCCCAGGCCGTGCTCGAACGCCTGACTCAAGAGCGCATCGTGCTCGTGCGCAAGGGGCGCGGCGAGTCGGTGTGCGAGCTGGTGCACGAATCCCTGATTGCCAACTGGGGACGGTTGGGGCACTGGCTCGAGGAGAGCCGGGACGAGCGGCAGTTCCTGGCGGAGGTGGGCCAGGCCGCAGCGCTCTGGGATCAGCGCGGGCGGGCGGGCGAGGAGGTCTGGCACGGGGACGCGCTGGCCGATGCAAAGCGCCAGGCCGCGCGCTGCGGCGTCATCCCGAAGCTGGTAGACGAATTCCTGGAGGCCGGCCTTCGGCGCTCCCAAGGCCGAGCCCGCCTGCGCCGCGCGCTGTGGGTGGGCGGCATGACGATCCTGGCCCTGGTGGCCTTCGCGGCCATCGGCGCCACGGTGCTCATCGGCCGGAAGGAGCAGGCGGCCCAGCGAGAGCGACGGCGGGCCGAGCGCGAGAGCAACGAAGCCCGCCGTCAGCGCCGAGCCGCGCTCCGGGGCCGCTCCGAGGCGCTCCAGGAGGGCGCCCGCTCCGCGCTGCTCCGGGGAGACGTCTTCGAGTCCCGGGCGCGCCTGCGCGCCTCACTCGAGGCGGCGGACTCGCCGGGCAACCGGGCGCTGTGGTGGCAGCTCCGCCAGCGCCGGCTGCGCTGGCACCGCAGCCTGGGCGGCCAGGTCTACACAGTGGCCTTTGCGCCCGACGGGCGCACCGTCGCGGCCGCGGGCGGCGACCGCTCGGTTCACCTGCTGGACGTGGTGACCCGCCGCGAGCGCGTGCTTCGCGGCCAGGGCGATCAGATCTTCGCCCTGGAGTTTTCACCCACGGGGAATCAGCTGGCGGCCGCCACCTGGAACGCCGGGGTCTGGCTCTGGGACCTGACCACCGGGCGCGCGCGCAGGCTCCCTGGCAAGCGCACCACTGTCAACGCCGTGGCCTTCAGCCCGGACGGGCGCCTGCTGGCCTTCGCCGGTGGAGACAAGCACATCCGCGTCTGGGACCTGCGGGCCGGCAAGCTCCGACAGACCCTCAAGGGTCACACCGCCGCCGTGGGCGGCCTTGCCTTTCATCCCCAGGGCGAGCTGCTGGTGTCCGGAGCACACGATCAAACCGTGCGGCTCTGGAAGGTCTCCACCGGCCGCGTCGTCCGGGTCCTGACCGGGCACTCCGCCGCGGTCAACACCGTGGCCTTCAATCCGACCGGCACCCGGCTAGCCTCTGGCAGCGGCGACGGCAGCGTCCGGATCTGGTCCACGCGCACCGGCCTGGTAGTCCACCTGCTGCAAGGCCACACCGCCACCGTCTGGTCCGTCGGCTTCGATCGCAAGGGCAAGCTCCTGGCCTCGTCAGGCAGCGAAGGGTCCGTCCACCTGTGGGACGTGGCCACCGGTCGGCGCCGGGGTACGCTGCTCGGCAGTCGGGGGGGCGTCTGGGACGTGGCGTTCAGCCCCCGGTCGGCGTTGCTGGTGTCCGGGAGCTCGGACAAATCGGTGCGGCTGTTCGATTTGTCCACCGATGCCCGAACCCCACTGCAAGGTGGGCATCTGGGCGGCGTGATGGGGCTGTCCTTTCACCCCGGTGGGCGGCTGATCGCCACCGCGAGCCACGACAAGACCGTGCGGCTGTGGGAGGTGCCGAGCGGGAAGCTCAAGCAGGTGCTGCGCCGCCACGACGGACCCAACTGGGACGTCGACTTCAGCCCGGACGGCAAGCTGCTCGCCTCGGCCAGCTCCGACCGCTCGATCCGGCTATGGCGCACCCGGAACGGCCGCCAGCAGCGGGTGCTCCGCGGCCACACCCACGCGAGCACCAAGGTCGCCTTCAGCCCCGACGGCAAGCTGCTCGCCTCGGCCAGCTCGGACAAGACCGCGCGCCTCTGGCAGGTCGCCACCGGACAGATTGTCCGCGTGCTGAGAGGCCACGGAGGCATCGTCAGCGGAGTGGCCTTCAGCCCGGACGGCAAGCTGCTCGCCACGGGCTCTGCGGACAGCACGATCCGCATCTGGGACGTGGCCACCGGCCGTCACGAGCGCACCCTCACCGGGCACACCGGCTCGGTACGCGGACTGGCCTTCACCCCGAAGGGAGATTCGCTGCTCTCCTCCGGAGACGACCGAACGTGGCGGATCTGGCCCCGGGCCAAGGGACCCGGTCGCGTCCTGGGGACCTTTGGGGGCCGTCAGTACTACCTGTCCATCCACCCCGACGGCACGCTGGTGGCGCTCCCGGGCTCCGACGGCATCATCCGACTCTGCCCGCTGAGCGGCAGTGCTTGCCGGGAAATCCTCGGCCACCGGGGGGAGGTCAACTGCTCGCAGTTCAGCCCCGACGGCGCCCTGTTCGCCACCTCCTCGGACGACGGCACGCTGCGGCTCTGGGACACTGCCACCGGCCGACCGGTCTGGCGGGCTCCGCTCCTGCGGCCGAGGTCGCTAACCCTGTTCACCCACCTGGGCTGGAAGAACCTGCGCCGCGCGTCCAAACCGCCCACACCCCGTCGGTGGACCAAGGCGTTGCAGGAACGCGCATGGTCCGCCTCAGAGTCGCCCGCGGGGAAGCTGCTCTGCATGCAGACCCTGGACCGCCGACTGGAGCTCTGGGATCTCGCTACGGATCGACGACTGTTCGATCAGCCGCTCCCTGGGCTGTCCGAGGTCATTGCCCTCCCGCAGGGGTGCGTGACCCTGGCCGGCGGGATTGTGAAACGCCACGCCCGAGACGGCGGAACCAAGGTGCTGCAGAGCGGAGCCACGGCGCTCCGCCGCCACGGAGAGACGCTGCTCGTCGTGGCGGACGGTACCATCAAGGTGCTCGACTCGGACGGGAAGCCGCTACAGAGTCACACCGGGGGAACCGCCGCGACGGCTGTCGGACGCGCCGGTGACTGGCTCGTCGTGGGGTTCCGAGACGGGAACCTGGAGCTCCTCCCCATGGGGGCGGGCAAACGACCCGATGTCACCTTTGAGGACGTCCCGTCCAGCCCGGTGGTCCGCCTGCTCGCCGGCCCCCAGGGCACACTCATCGTCGGCTATGCAAGTGGCGAGCTGGCGCTCTACAGCCTGGGCCGGGGTCACCGCCTCGCCTACGCCCGGCTGCACGGCCCCCTCCGTCACCTGCAGCTCCATCGCCACCACCTCTATGCCGCCACCGTCCTGGGGGACCACCTCCGCTGGGACCTCAGCGTCTTTTACACCGACTACTGCAAGGTCCTGGGCCAGGTCTGGCAGCACGTGCCCGTGGTTTGGGAGAAGGGCGTCCTCGTCCGCCGCGCCCCGCCCACCCACCACCGTTGTCGCTAAATGCGCCGCGCGAGATTGAACGCTCTGGAGGTCCTCAAGCAGCTGCCGCGGACCAACTGTCGGGAGTGCCGGCTCCCCACGTGCCTGGCCTTTGCCAACCAGGTCGCCCTGGGACAGCGCGCGCCCCAGGACTGTCCCTACCTGGATCCCGCCGCCCTGTCTCAGGTACGGGACCTCGCCGCGGAAACCCTTCCCGCCGGCAGGGACGAGGAGGAGGTGCTCGACGAGCTCACCCGCGCCGCACAGCACGTGGACTACGCCGCCGTGACCGACGCGCTCGGCGCGCGGCTCGCGGGCGAAGACCTGGTGGTGCGCTGCCTGGGCCGGGAGTTCACGGTGGATCCCCAGGGGCGAATACGATCCCAGTGCCACGCCAACTTCTGGGTGTTGATCCCCCTGCTCGACTACATTGCGCACGCCGATCCCGCGCGACGCTCCGACGGATCTGCGGTCGAGCCCACGGGAGAGTGGATCAAGTTCGACCAGCTCGGGAACGCCATGTCGGCGTCCGACTTCTTCTCCACGAGCTGCGAGCAAGCCTTTCGGCGCCTGGCCGACGATGACCTGGACCTGTTCTCCGACCTGCTGGAGCTCTTCGGCGGCAGGCACACCGATCAGGGCTTCGAGGCCGACCTCTCGGTGATTCTCCACCCCCTCCCCAAGGTGCCGCTCCTGTTCTGCTACTGGAAACCCGAGCCCCCCTTCGAGGCCAAGCTGAGCGTCTACTTCGACCGCGCCACCGACGCCAACCTCAGCATCGAGGTCGTCCACATCCTGGTCACGGGCCTGGCGGAGATGTGGAAGCGCATCCACGCCCGCCACACCTTTCAGACCGGCTCCCCCGCGGACGGCTGACGGGATCCCCCGCGGATCGAATCCGGGATACAGCTACAGCGCCTATCTCGACGACTTCATCGCCCTCATCGATCCCGACATCCTGATGTACGACCACTGCCCCTTCGAGTCGGACGGCGAAACCACCAGCGGGTTCTGGAGCGATCTGATGACGGTCCCGGCCAAAGCCCTGGCGGCCAACATCCCCTACTGGGCGTTCCCCTACTGGGCGTTCATCCAGTCGTGGGCAAACGTGAACGCCCGACTGCCCAGCGAGTCTGATCTGCGGATGCACATCTTCACCCATCTGGCAGCCGGATACTCGGGGCTGGCGTACTTCACCTATGATCGCTGGGACGACGGCGGCCTGCTCGATGCCGGGGGGGGCGCCGACCCCCCTGCTGCAGGGCGTGGACTGGCGGCCGAACAGCCTCTGTCAGGAGGGCCTCATCGTGGGCAGTGACAACGGCACCTCTGGGAACCCCACGTTCGGCCTCATCATCCGCTTCTACGACGTCAACGACTCCGACTGCGCACCGCTGCCCTGATCGCCCTCAGTCGTGCGGGGTCTTGCCGGGAAGCTTGGGACGGGCCCGGCGGGGCGCGACGCGGCCCCGGCGGGCCTGCTTGCCGAACTTGGCCCACGCCGGTTTGCCGGGCTTGGAGGGCTTACCGGGCTTGGAGGGCTTACCGGGTTTACCGAGCGGGGGTCGTAACCGGGGCTTCCGGCGCGGGGCGGCGCGCTCGGCGTGCGGGCGCGCCCGGGCGATGGGCACGTCCACACCGCGGATGCTCAGGGTCGAGGTCGCGCGGAGCAGCTCCTCGGCCACGTCCCGGGGGAGGCCCACGAAGCACTTGCGGTCCAGGAGGGTGATCCGGCCGATCTGCCGGCCCGGGATCCCCATCTCGTTGGCGAGCACCCCCACGATATCCGAGGGACGCACGCCCTGCTGCTGCCCCGTGGACAGGAACAGCTCCACCTCATTGGCGGCCTCGGAGCCGGGTGGTGTGCCCTTGCCGCCGGGCGCGCGGGTCGTCCGTCGGTGATCCGGCTCACGCCGGGCCGGCCGTACGGTCCGCGCCCAGTGGGGGGGGCGATCGTCTCGACTCGGCTCGAGGCTCACGCCGCGCTCCTTCGCAAGCAGTGACAGGGCCGCGGCGGCCACGTCCTCTGCAGACCATCCCGACGACTGCAGCAGCCGCGCGAGCCCGGCCCGACCGCTCCCGGCCTCCGGGCCCACCGCGCCCACATCATCCACCGCACCCGCCACGCCTCCCGCTCCCGCCGCGCTGGCAGCGCCCTCGAGCGCGGCGCGCAGCTCCCGCTCGAGCCCCTCGATCTGGTGCGCGGCGATGTCGGCGTCGGAGGGCACCGCAGTCTCCAGGATTCGCACCTTCAGCAGCCGGTCCATCAGGGGGATGCGGCGAATTTCCCGCGGCGTGACGAAGCTGATGGCCACCCCCTTTCGACCGGCCCGCCCGGTGCGGCCGATGCGGTGCACATAGGACTCGATGTTGTCCGGCAGATCGAAGTTGATCACGTGCGTGATGTGCTCCACGTCCAGCCCCCGCGCGGCAACGTCGGTGGCTACCACCACGGAGACCTGGCCGCTCCGGAACAGCCGCATCACGCGTTCCCGGGCGGGCTGGCTGAGATCCCCGTGCAGGGCCTCCACGGAGAAGCCCCGTTGGCCCAGCCCCTCGGCGACCTCGGCGCATTCGACCCGGGTGCGGGCGAACACTAGCGCCGTGGACTGCGGCGCGTCGCGCAGGACCCGCTGCAGCGCCTCGGGCTTGTGGTGATAGGGCACCCACATCCAGCGCTGCTCGATGTGGCCCACGGAGAGCACGGTCTGCTCCACCTGGACCTCCACGGGATCCCTCAGGTAGGCCTCCGCCACCTTCCGGATCGGCGGGGGCATCGTCGCGGAAAAGAGCGCCACCTGTCGCGCGGGCGGCGTGGCGGCCAGCAGCCGCTCCACGTCGTCGATGAACCCCATGCGCAACATCTCGTCCGCCTCATCGATCACCACGAACCGCACCGACGACAGGTCCAGGACGGCGCGGCTCTGCAGGTCGATCAGGCGCCCCGGGGTCCCCACCACCACCTCCACGCCGCGCCGCAGGGCGTTGACCTGGGGGCCGTAGGGCGCGCCGCCGTAGACGGTCAACATCCGCACGGCCAGGCCCGCGGCATAGGTGCGCAGCGCCTCGGTGACCTGGAGCGCCAGCTCCCGGGTCGGGGCGAGCACCAAGGCCTGCACGCCCACCGACGCGCCGTCGCTGACCCGCTGCAGCAGCGGCAATCCGAAGGCCGCGGTCTTCCCGGAGCCGGTGCGGGCGCGGCCCACCACGTCCCGTCCCTCGAGCAATGGGCCGAGGGCGTTGGCCTGGATCGGGGTGGGAGTATCGAAGCCGAGCTCTGCGATGCTATGCTGCAACCGCGGGTCCAGCTCGAACTCCCCGAAGGCGGGCGTGGCTCGGGCGTCACCCGGCGGGATTGGAGAAGACATGGGCCTTGGCTTTGGCAGAGGGCCGGCGCCCTGTCAATGCGTCAAGGCAGGAAAATCAAAATTATCTTCGAGTTCTTCGTGCGAACGCGGTGAGTCACTGTCAGGGCAGGAGCCCGCGGGGGAGCTCGGGGTCGAGCCGCCTCGGGTGGTCCAGATCGGTGATCTGGATGCTCTGCTCATCGTCGGCGATGGACCAGCTCCAGCCCAGGTCGCCGGTGCCCGTCTCCTGCGGGGGAGAGATCCGGACCGTCACCTCACGGCTGGGGCTCACGGCGAAGGGCTCGGTGAGGGGGAACAGGATCTGGCACCAGTGGGTCGGGGGGTCGGCGGGGCCGGTGCCGAGCCTGACCGAGGGCGTGAGGTGGGCCTCGAACCAGCCGCAGAGCGCGTAGATGTTCGCCTCCCGACTCGGCACGACGCGCCCGACGAGCTCTAGCGGCGGCGCCTCGAGGGTGTGCAGATCAAGCGTTCCCAGGGGGACGGTGGAGGCCAGGATCTGGTGTGGCAGCAGGTTCTCGGCCTCGATCTGGTGCAGCGGCACCTCGGCGATGTCGGTGAAGTCGATGTCGTAGGGGCGCTGGCGGAAATAGGACAGGTCCTCGTGGAAGTACTCGTCGCAGACCAGCCCCGCGTAGAGCGAAACCTTCCCGGGGACCATGAGCCCCCCGGGCGCGAGGAACCGGTCGCGGACAGCCAACAGCGGCGCCAGCATCGCCTCGTAGAACAGGAAATGGCCCATCCATTCCGAGACGATCAGCTCCACCTCCGTGTCCAGCTCGAGGCTTTCGTGGTCGTCGTGATAGAAGTAGATGTTCCCGATGTCGTTTCTCCGGGCGATGTTCCGGGCGACCTGGATGAACAACGAGCGGTCCACGGCGTAGACCTCCGCCGCCCCGGCGCGGGACGCGAAGATCGACATCACCCCGGTCCCGCAGCCGAAGTCCATGACCTTGCTTCCCGGCCGGACGACCTGCTCCAGGGCCCTCTCGTAGGCCTCGGTGCGAACCACGTCCTGCAGCATCAGCTTGTGGACGGCGACGTCGCTGTAGGAGCTGGAGTAATCCGCGAGTTTCATCGATGTGCCTCGTCTCGTGGTTGCCGACTGGATAGCACGTTTGTACTCCCCCCGCGACCCACAGTTGTCATCCCCACGCCGCGGGCCAAGGCGCGTACTCGTGCCTCCCCATATCGATCACCGCGCTGCCGTCCCCGGTGCCGTTACGCCGTTGAGCAGCCATGACAAACCAGGGCTCTGCCCACGCGTGGCGATCAACGGCCGCCGCGGCTTCTTGAACCCCAGAACGAAGCGCTGTATGGTTTCCTGCGCGTGATGGAGCGATCCTGCGCACTGGGCGTCCCCTCGATGATCGCCGCTGCGGCTTCATCCTCGGCATCAAAGGAGCGTGGTGCATTGATGAATCAAACCAGGTCGAGGGCGCCGCGCTTCAGCGGCTCAACGCACGCACGGCGGCCTATGCCAACGCGCTCCAGCAGCTCAGCAGCAACGCCGCCTGCTTCGACACGGCCACCCGGGTGTCCTTCGAATCCACCGTTGCCACGCTCACAGACGAGATCAACCAGGCGAAGATGGCGCTCGAGCTGCTCTACCACCGCCCTATCAGCTCATCGGTGACCTCACGGGCGGAGTGGACGCCGATGGGGTCGGAAATTCCATCCTGTTCGACGAGAACTGGGGGTGGGACGAGTGGTGGGACATGGGGACCACCCCGGGAAGCGCCGACAAGTACTCAGACCTCGTGGGCATGACCAACCGCGGCAAGCGCGGCGTGAGCACAGTCGGACCCCAGGTCGAGGGCCGCGGCTACGACATCCGTTCCCTGACGGCCGGCGGGCTGCAGATGGGCCCCTGCTACTACTACGCCTGGGAGCTGCTCTCCGACTTCCGGCTCGGCGACGATCTGCAGGACCCGTACATGTGGTTCATCGAGTGGCCGACGTCCATCGGCGAGTTCTGCGCCGGGGCGGCCCTGGCCGAAGGGCTCGCCCGCACCCTGCTGTGGGGGACGACGATTCCTCCGGAGGAGTGCGCGGCCGTGGAGTGTCCGGACGGCGGCTGCGGTGACGGCGGGATCGTCGACAGCGGCGCGCCCTGCGGACCCTGCCCCGCCGGTCACGAGTGCACCGACGCTGGCGTGTGTGAGCTCCTGGGGGAGCCGGGGATCGACGACGGGAAAGGCAGGGGCGGCGGCGGCGGCGGCGGCTCCACCCCGGCCGGCACTGGCGGCCCCTGCGACGCGGACTGACCCTGGGTCGTCCCCCTGCTCATCGTGTGCCTGGTCCCGCGCAGGCACCGCCGGCGAGTTCCACGGCCGTAGTGAGTAGAGCGGCGGTTTCCAAGGCAAGCCTCCCACCGGCGTACAGCGCCGACCATTCCCCAGGCTGCCGTTTCCGCTGGTTACCGATCGATGGGTCGGGTAAGATCTCAGCTCGGTCCGGCACGGCCCGGCTGGCCGCCGAGGGAATTCGATGTACACGCGTAAAGGGATGTTCCGGTGGGTGCTGTTCGCGCTGGCCGGCCTGATGTCGGTGGGCGCCTGCGGTCCGCGCGGATCCGGAGCGGCCTCCACGGCGCGCCCCCGGAGCGGTCCCCGCCACCAGTCGTCCACCGAGCTGCCCTTCTACTCGTCGAAGATCCAGCTCCATCGCAAATACCTCATCCGCATCGTCAAGATCGTGCGGAGCATCCCGGGATGCAAGCTGCTGGTGTGGGGGGTTGGGTACGACTCCAAGCTCTGGTGCACGGTCAACCGGGGCGGGACGACCATCTTTCTCGAAGACCACCCCAAATGGGCCCGAATGATTGCCAAGGAGATCACCTGCCCCATCGTCAAGGTCAGCTACTCCACCCGGCTGGAGCAGGCCCAGAGCCTGCTCCGGGATGAACCCCGCCTGCAGCTGGCGCTGCCAGCCAAGATCCAGAAGCTGCGGTTCGACGTGATCCTCGTCGACGGGCCGGACGGCAGCAAACCCGGAACGGCGGGACGGATGGTGTCGATCTACATGTCGTCCCGCCTGTCACACGACAACTCCCACGTGTTCGTGCACGACTACCACCGCCCCGTGGAAACGCTGTACGGCGAACGGTTCCTGACCCCACGGTTCGGCGCGCCCGTGATCGGCAAGCACCGCGCGTGGCTGGCACACTTCCATCGGCAGCGGCGCTAAGGAGGCTGCTCAAGATTATCTTGACCAGCCTCCTATCGAGCCCCCAACGAAGGCGCGGCGGGCTCGCCCGCCGCGCGCCGGCCGGCGTCCGCTCCACGCCCGCTGAGCGCTCCGGCGATCACCATGGCAACCAAATAGATCAGCGCCACGAAGCCAAACGCGCTGCCGAGGCCGAACGCCGAGGCGACACCAGCGCCCAGCAGGGGACCGACGGCCCGGGCCAGGCTCTGAAAGCTCGTGTCCAACCCGTACGTGGCGCCGGAGCTGCCCTCGGGTGAGCGCAACATCAACAGCGAGCTGAGGTTCGGGATGATTCCCACCGCCGCCACGCCCGTGAGCGCCTGCAGGGCGATGAGCTGCCACGCACTGGTCACGAATGGCTGCGGTATATACAGCGCCACCAGGGACGCCGCGCACGCCGCGATGACCCGCACGTGGCCGTAACGATCCCCGAGGTAGCCCAGGAACACAGCGGCCAGGGCGGCCACGGTCGCGCGGATCCCGAACAGCAGCCCGGTCATGGAGGCGACGCCGCCGGACGTGCCCATCAGCGCCAGCATGAACAAGGGGATCAGCGGAACAATCAAGGACCGGGCGAGGTTGTCCAACAGGCTCAACGTGTAGAGCCAGCGCAGGCCGGGCGCGCCGAGCACGAGCCGATAGGAGGCGACAAAGGAGCGTCGCTCCCGGGGCGCGGGCGGCTCGAAGGACTCCTGCACAAAGAGCAGGACGAGCAGGCCGGTCAACCCGAGCAGCGCTCCGGCGAGCCAGAAGCTCTCCCGAAAGCCCACCTGTTCGGCCATCACTCCCCCCACGAGCGGGCCGAGGCCGCTGCCCACCCAGGTGGCGGTGCGTAGCAACCCGAAGGACGCACCGGCCCGGTCCGCCGGGACCGTGGCCGCGGCGAGGGCATTGACCGCCGGGATGTAGCCGGTGAGCAGTCCCTGCAGCACCCGCAGCACGGTGAGCTGCTCGACCGATTGAACCAGCCCCATCAGCGCCAGGATCACCGCGCCGGAGAAGGTGGCGCGAACGAGCATGAGCTTGCGGCCGTATCGATCAGCGACCCAGCCCCAGACCGGGGCCGCGAGCATCATCCCCAGGGCCGGCGCGGCGAAGACCACGCCCGTCCACAGGACGACGCTGCCCCCGCTGAGGGTGTGGAGCTGTCCGAGATAGAGGGGCAAAAAGGGCAGCGCCAGGTTGAAGCCGATGGACGAAACCACCTGCCCGAGGACGAGGATCCCGAGGGTCCGGCGCCAGGGTCCCGCCCCGGGCGACGTCAAGGGTCGACCGGACGCGAGAGCCCGCCGGGCCTCGGTCGCCAGGCGCGAAACGCCGGAGCGGAGCCTGGCTGCAGCGATTGATCCGGCATCTGGAGCACCGATCTAGCTGGTCAGCATCGCGGCCTGCGCGGTTTCCACGGGCCAAGAGGCCTGGATCAGCGCCGGAGGCGGTGCCGTCAGCTGGTAGAAGAGCGCCTCGTACTCATCAGCCACCCGCCGTCGATCGAAACGCGTCACCGCGCAGCGGCGTGTCGCGGCACGATCAAGCTGCTCCACCTGCCCCACCTGCAAAAGCGCCTCGTCGAAGGTCGAGAACAAATAGCCGCTGATGCCGGGCTCGATGATCTCGAGCATGGAGCCGTGGGCGAAGGCGATGACCGGTGTCCCGCAAGCCATCGCCTCCACCGGGGCGCGCCCGAAGGGCTCCTCCCACCGCCGGTCCTCGTACCCGGACGGGAACAGGAACCCCTTGGCGAACTTGAGCAGCTCCTGCTTGTCGTCCTCGCAGGCGTTGCCGAAGTAGAACACCTGGGAATTGTCCACCGCCGGTTTCACGAAGCGCTCGAAGTACCGCACGAACTGATCCGAGCTCCTCCGCTCCGGCGTCCCCGCGATCACCAACGGGATCCCCGCGCGCCGGGCCAGCTCGATGGCCGTCCGCTGCCCCTTCTCCGGCCGGATGCTGCCCAGCACGATCAGGTAGTCCTGCCCGCGGTCCTTGAGCAGCCGCAGAAGCGGCAACGTCGGCTCCTCAGAGCTGTGCCGCAGGCTCTTCGATGAGAAGGGATACTCGAGCGCGTTGATGCCGTAGGTGATCACCCGGATGTTGTCGAGCTCCCCGTACTGGCGGCGGTGGTTCGCGCAGTGGGCAACACACTGGACGCGGCGTTCCACGATGGGCCTGAGGGTGGCCATGGACCGCACGTTGTGCAGGCTGTATACCAGTCGCCGGCCGTGGCGTGTCTCCAGCAAACGATCCAACAGCAGCGGATCGTCCGAGCGGACGTTCACGATGTCGAAGTCCTGCGCCCCCACGTCCCTGACCGCGTAGTCGATGAAGCGCTCGTTCCAGACGACACGCTCGGCGGCGGTATAGGAGTTGCCCGGCTCCCAGAGCCCCACCGGGAGCTCCCCGCGCAGGGTCACATTCTCCAGGTGCGCGACCTGCGAGGAGAGCGGCGCGTAGAGCGTGCAGCGATGTCCCTTCCGGTTGAGCTCGACCAGAAAATCGTAGACGCCACGCTGCGTTCCGCCGTATCCAAAGTAGGGCGGGATGGGCAGGTTGGCATTGGCGATGACCGCGACTCTCAAGGGTCTGTCCGGGTGCATATACCAATCCTTCTGGTTTTCCCGAGATGACCGACGAGCAGCCGTTGGCTGCAACCGTTGTGCCACAAGCCCAGGGTATGCTCCCAAGTACGAATAGGAGGGTCAGGACCAATCCAACCCGACATTTCGCGCACCGCCCCAGGCCATCGGAGGCCAGCCCCCCGCGCTGCCAAACCGGGCAACCCGTGCATCTCGCAACGCAGTACCGGGGCAATACGCAACGATCCACGGTGTCTGCGAGGCAAAACGCCCCGCGTCTGTACCAAGTCCAGGTCCTAGGCACGGCACTTGCAAATCGTCCGGAGCAATGGCGGCAAAGAGCGAACGCCCAAGCAGCAGCATCTCGTGACAAAACAACAATTCCAGGATGGGCCGTTGCGGCAACCGCTGACGTGGAGTTGCAGCCGTGGGGCGTTTCACCCCCCGGAGACGCTGCTGCGTGGCCAATCGCCCCGCGCCAAGGGCCGCCGCGGTCCGCGGTCCAGCCGTTTGCAGGCCGGGCGGGGGCTGCGTTGGCGGCCTTCGTGTGCGGGACTCCCTTCGGCGCGAAACGGGTAGCAATGCAGTGGCGTAAGCTCATCCTTCGACCGCAGACCATCACCTTGCTGATCGTGATGGTCATGCTGCTGGTGGCACTCACGGTGGCCACTTGGTCCTGGGCCGAGCACGCCCGGGAGCGCCTCGCGACAGACTTCTCCAAGGAGCGGCTGCGCATCCTGGAGCTGGTGGCCAACGACATCGAGGAGGACATGCAGGACCTGATCGACGACCTGCGCCTGGCCCGCCGGCTGATCCACACGAGCACGACCCGCGACGACCTGCGCAGACCGCTCATCGCGCTGCTCGGCACCGCGCGGGCGTTCCGGGCGCTGGTGCTGTTAGACAGTCGCCAGCGTCTGTACCTCACCGTCGTCAACCCTCGCCGACCCTTCATTCGCACACCCGACATCGACGCCGCCCTGCGCAAGACCGCTGTACGGGCGCTCCAGGCGAAGCCGCACGAGGTCAAGATCTCTCCACCCGTCACCCGGGGCAAGGAGCGCTTCCGGATTTTCGCGACCTCCAACGTCCGCTCCTCTTCCGTGCATCCGGCGCGGGTCGTCGCCCTCGTCGTCGACATGCGATCGCGCTTCGGCAAGCTCCGTCTCGCCTCCATGACGCGCGGGACCGAGCTGCTCATCCTGGGTCCGGATGGTGATATCGCCTCGGCGAGCAAGAGCCGCCTCGTCCGCGCGCTCCGCAGGGCCAAGTCCAGCCGATCCGGCGGCGCCCTGCTCGGCCTGGTGAAGAACATGCGCCTGGGCCGCCGCGGTACGGTGCGCATCCCGGAGTCCGAAGCCAAGCGCCTGAAGCTGGGGGACGCCGACATGGTGGCCGCGTACCTGCCGATCCGAATCCGCGGCAGCGTGTACTGGTCGGTGGCGACGGTCACGAACATGGCCGAGCTGCGCCGGCACGAGAAGGCGCTCGTCCAACGGCTCGGCGCCGGAGCCCTGGCCATCGCGCTGCTCGTCGTCGCCTTCGGCGCGTTTGTTCTGCGCTCCTCCTTTCACCAGGCCGTGCTTCGTGAGCGTGTCCGCGGGGCCACGGAGATCGCCCACCTGCACGAGAAGGCCCGAAAGATCCTGGAGAGCATCCCCACGGGCGTGCTGGTCCTCGGAGACCAGGACCTGGTCTCCGACCTGAACGGGGCGATGCGGCGCTGGCTGCCCGACTTCGTGCCGGGCACTCCGCTCGCCGAGACGTTCCCCGCGGCCTCCGAATCGACCGTCGCGCGCCTGACCCGGTTGGTGGAGCAGGCCCGGGAAATCCAGGAGACGACCAGCCTCGTCGGCGAGCGCCTGTCGCTGTTCGGCGCCGCCGGGCACTACCGGGTTCACGCCGTGCCGTTGACACCGCCGCTGACCGAGGCGCGGGTGCTGCTGGTGGTCGAAGACGTCACCGAGCTCAAGTCCCTCGAAAACCAGCTCCTGCGCACGGAGAAGCTCTCGACGATCGGCACCCTGGCGGCCGGAATCGCCCACGAGATCGGCACGCCCCTGACCGTGGTCCGCGGCCGGAGCGAGTACGTCCTCAAGAACCTGGGGCCGGACCACCCGGAAACCAGCAGCCTGCGGACGGTGATCGACCAGACCGACCGCATCGCGCGCACGGTCCGCGAGCTCCTGGACTTCTCCCGCACCGAGCCGGCGCAGGTCGCCGCGGTGCCCCTGCAGGACTTGGCCGAAAAATCCGTGGACCTTCTGCGCTACGAGGCGGAGCGCCGCGGGATCACCGTTTCGGTGGAGCTGCCGGCCGTCTTGCCGCCGTTGTCCGCCGGCGTTGACCAGCTCCAGCAAGTGCTGGTGAATCTGTTGCTGAACGCCTTCGACGCCAGCCCGCCCGGCGGAAAGGTGCGCCTCCTCGCGTCGCCGCAGCCGCTGGAGAACAGCACCGGCGGGAAAGCCGCGGTGCGGATCGAGATCCACGACCAAGGCAGCGGAATCCCGCCCGAGGTGGCGCACCGGATCTTCGACCCCTTCTACACCACCAAGAAGCCCGGCCAAGGCACTGGGCTCGGTCTGTTCATCGTCGCCCAGATCTTGCGGAACCACGGCGCAGAGCTCCGGTTCGACAGCGAGCCCGAGCGCGGCACGTGGGCCATCCTCACCTGGCCGACACACCCGGAGGAGCACGATGCGCAAAGCGTCTGAGGCACGCCTACTCGTCATTGACGACCACATCGAGCTGGCCCGCCTCCTGGCGGACCAGCTCCAGAGCGCCGGCTACGCCGTGGACATCGCAGAAAGCGGCGCGGAGGCCCTGGCCCTCGCTGAGAGACGGGTCCCCGACGTGGTCGTCACGGACCTGCGAATGCAGCCCGTAGACGGGTTCGACGTGCTTGCGGCGATGCAGCGCATCGACCCGCTGGTGCCGGTCATCATCATGACGGCGTTCGGCGCGGTGGACAGCGCCATCGAGGCCATGCGGCTGGGCGCGTTCCACTACCTGACCAAGCCCTTTCAGCTCGACGAGGTGCTCATTCAGGTGGAGCGGGCCCTCGCCGAAAGAAGCCTGAAAGAGGAGAACCGCACGCTCCAGCGGCTGGTCGTCGAGCGCTCGGGCCACCGCATTCTGATCGGCGACACCCCGCCCATGCTGGAGCTCAGGCAGACCATGGACCGGGTCGCCTCCAGCGACACGCCCTTGCTCGTGCTCGGGGAGAGCGGCGTGGGGAAGGAGATCGTCGCGCGCACGATTCACTCCCTGGGGCCGCGGGTCGACCGGCGCTTCGTCGCGGTCAACTGCGCCGCGCTGCCCGAGTCCATTCTCGAGAGCGAGCTGTTCGGGCACGTGCGCGGGGCGTTCACGGGCGCCACGACGCACCGGCGCGGCCTGTTCTGCGAGGCGGACGGCGGGACCCTGCTGCTCGACGAGATCGGCGAAATGGCGCCGGCGCTGCAGGCCAAGCTGCTCCGCGTGCTCGAGGACGGGGAGGTCCGGGCCGTGGGTGCCGACGACCCCAAGCACGTGAACGTCCGGGTCATCGCCGCAACGCACCGCGACCTGACGCGCTTCGTCGAAGAAGGCCGCTTCCGGGAGGACCTGTACTACCGCCTCAACGTCGTCCCGGTGCGGGTGCCTCCCCTGCGGGAGCGCTCCGACGACATCCCCACGCTGGCCGCCTACTTCCTGGAGAAAGCCCGGCACGAGTCGCCCGCCAGCGTCGCCCGGCGGCTGTCTCCAGAGGCGCTGCTGGCGCTGCGTAGCCACCACTGGCCGGGCAACGTGCGCGAGCTCGACAACGCCATTCGCCGCGCCGTGCTGCTGGCCACCACGGAAACCGTGACCCCCGCCGACCTGGCCATTCACTCACCCGACGGCCCGACCGAGCCCCTGCGGGCAGACAGCGATCCGAGCGAACCCGAGATCCGTGATCCGTTGCCGCTGTCTGTGTTCGAATCGCTGCACGCAGCCGCGGGACAGATGCCCTCGCTGAAGGACCTCGAGACGGCGTACATCGAATGGGCGATCCAGGCCTGCGACGGCAACAAGACGCGCGCGGCCCGGCTGCTGGGGATCGACGTCTCCACCCTCCATCGGCGGGAGCGGCGCCGGCCCTGAGCCTGGCCACCGGCAGGCGAGGGGCGTCAGATCTTTACCACCGCTGGCAGCGGCTTGATGAAGTGCTGGCGGAGGCTGTACGTGTAGGCGCCCTGGTTGGGGAGGAGTAGGACGTCGCCGACTCGCAGATCCGCGCCGAAGTAGGCGTACCCCCAGACGTCGTGCGGCGTGCACAGGGAGCCGAGGACGTGGCATGGGCGCTCCTCGGCGGCCGGGCGCGTGAGGTTGATGACCGGGAAATAGTCGGACTCGAAGCGCTCCCAGCCCACGGCGTTGGTGCCGGCGTCGGTGATCACCAGGTCCGGGCCTTTTTGATCCACCACGGTGATCAGCAGGTGCATCGCCTCGTGGCAGACGAAGCGGCCCGGCTCGACGCAGATGCGGCAGCGCAGGATCGGGCGGAGATGGCGGTCGACGGCGGAGCCGATGCGCGCGGCGAACTCCCGGATGGGGGTAGCCGGCAGCCGGTAGTGCGTCAGGGGCCGGGCGGTGGTTTCACCGAGCGCGGCGAGGAGCTTGCCCTCGGGTGTGGCTGCGTGCTGAAGCCACTCCCCGTCGGCGGGCCAGTAGCCGCCGCCGATGTCGATGAACCGGATCGCCCGGATGAGCCCCTCCGGGGCCCGGCCGAGGGCTTCTCCCAGCCGCTGTATCAGCTCCACCTGGGCCGCCGGGTCCAGGTTCCAGCTGGCGTGGAACTGCACGCCGGCGAAGCGGATCCCCGCGGCGCGGCGGCTCCGCTCCCAGAAGTCGGGCAGCTCGTCGAGGCCGATGCCGAACTTCCGCCACAGGCCGGTCGGAGTCGTCGTGAGGCGGACGCCCACGGAGACCCGGGTCGCCTCGGCGGCGGCCATCCGGTCGAGGCGTTCGAGCTCGGAGAAGCTGTCGACGAGCACCGTCACGCGCGCCGCATTCCGGACGGCAAGCTGCAGCTCGGGCTCGGTCTTGCCCGGGCCGCTGAACACGATCTCCCGGGCGCTCGTTCCCAACGCCGTCTCGAGCTCGAGGCCGCTGGAGACATCGAGCCCGTAGCCGATCTCCGCGAGGGTCTGCGCCACGGCCGGATGGTTGTTCGACTTCATTGCGAAGAAGCACCCGACCTCCAGCCCGGCCGCCGTGAAGGCGTCGCGCAGCTCGTGCGCCCGGGTCGTGAGGGCGTCCCCGTCGAAGAGGTACAGTGGGGAAGCGTGCTGCGAGAGCGGCGCCAGGTAGCGCTGTCGATCCTCCACAAAGCGATGCACGAAGGACCGCAGCTCCGCGGCCGACAGCGTGGGCGTGCGGTGGTCGAGCAGCGCCTGCACCGCCGACGGAGTGATCTTGGACTCGGACACCTTCAGGCTCCTATCTCCACGTTCAGCAGGGCGTGCAGCCGCTCACACTGCTCGTCGAGCTCCTCGGCAGCGTTCGGCACGGCCACCGCATGCCCGAGCAGCCAAGAATCGTAATCGGCCGGCGGCAGCCGCACGACATGCGGCGGCCGCCGGATCAGCTGCACCTCTTGGACCCGGGGGTCCGCGGCGAGGGCCGTGGCGTCGATGGCGCGCAGCACGCCGGCACGGCTGGCGTGGAGCCGCAGCCCCAGGCGCGGCTCGCCCCGGGGCAGACCGTCGAGCCCCAGGGGCCGCCGGGCGGCGAAGTCCAGCGCCAGCACCAGGATGTCGAGGCCGCACGCCTGCCGGAGCAGCGCCGGTAGGCAGTCGCCCCCCGGGCGCGGCGCCAGCTCCAGCAGGGTGAGCTCACCGTCCCGCACGAAGAAGTCCACCATGCAGATTGAGCGCTCGATGCCCAGGGACGTGGCGCTGCGCCGCAGGGTTTGGACGAGCCGCTCTGAGTCCAGCCCGGGCGGCGGATCCACCGGCGCGAGGTAGCCGCGGATGGTGCCGAAGGGACTTCTCGAGCAGCCCACCTTTCGCGCCAGCCGCAGCAGCCGCACGGCGTCGTCCTCGAGGAGGAAGTCGGCGCTGTACTCCTCGCCGGTCACGAGCTCCTCCGCCACGACGGCCGGGTCGTTTCCCGCCCCGCGTTCTTCCCCGCGGACGCGGTACATCCGGTGGTCGCGCCGGGCTTCGAGCCCGCGGCGGATCAACGAAAAGGCGCGCTCACAGTCCGCGGGGCCAGACACCCGGAACACCAGCTCACTGCCGCCGCCGGTCGCCGGCTTGAGGACCGCCTGGCCGCCTTTGCACTCGCCCAGAAACCGCGCCGCGTCCGCCGCCGAGTGCACCCGGCTCGTGCGGGGACAGGGCAGCCCGGCCGCGCGCCAGCGCTCGTGTTGGAGCCCCTTGTCCCGGCAGATCCGCACCGCGTCCACGGACGGATACGGCAGGCCGAGATCGGCGGCGACGCGAGCGGCCAGCTCCAGGGATTCACAGTCGAAGCAGGTGACCCCCTGCACGTCGTGGGAATGCTCCGCGAGGTAGCGCCCCAGGGCCCGGCGGGTGCCGTCCAGGTCTTCCAGGTGGGCTAGGAGCTCTTCGGCGGCCGGCGGCGCGGGCTCTAGGGCACGCTCCCGATGCCGGCGATCGGTGAGAAACAACGTGCGCCCCGGAGCGTGCCGACGCAGCCAGTCAACGTAGTCGCTCGTGGTACCCACCACGAGGACTCTGGAGGTGCGGCTCATGGGCACGGATCCGGCGAGCCCGGGCGGCCGCGAGCTCGTCTGCGACCACCGGGGCCTGCAGCTGATACAGCGGGCGCGGCGTGAGGTGGAAGCGCTGCTTCCAGCTGAAGTCGCCGCAGAGGAAGTCGACCACGGCGAGCCGTTGTTCGCACGCCCACTGCAGATGGAAGAAGTTGATCAGCTTGGCCACCCCGGGAACCTCCGGCGACGTCCCTCCGGCGAGCACCGTGTAGCCGGATCGCCAGACCGAGCCGAGGTCCACGGCGGCCACGTGGCCGCCGACGAGCACGGTGGTGACCCGCAGCAGGCCCTGCTCGGCAAGCCACCCCACGAGGCCCTCGAAGGAGCGGAGAAACCGTGGGTCGTGGAAGTAGGAGCGGGACCCGAAGGCGTCCAGGTTCAACCGGTAGAGCTGGTCGACGTCTGACACGCGGTCGATCCGGTACTCCACGGAGAGCGCCTCGAGGCGCCCGAGCTCGCGCCGGAGCTTCTTGCGGGTCTTGCCGGAGAACTGCGCGTGGTAGCAATCGAACGAGTAGTCGTAACGCCCCGGCTCGAAGAGGTAGCCGACCTCGTCCACGGACTCACTCTGGTCCGAGGCAGCCGGCAGAGACGACGGGATCAGGTAGCGGAGCCGGGTCGGCTCGGGCGCCGCTTCGAGGAGCGCGGCCCGGACAGCCGGCGAGGCGGCGGGGATCCGGTTCTGCTCGAGCCAGGTCCTGCCGTTCCAGGCTTCGCCCGGGAAGCAGCCCCAGTAGCCCTCCTCCTCGATCCACGCCAGGGGCAAAAACCCCACCGGGAGACCGGCCTCCTCCGCGACGAGGAACCGGACCGGGCGCCGATACTGATCGGCAAAGCACTGCCGTACCGACCAGCAGTCGAAGATCGTCTCCGAGGGCCAGCAGTGTTGCCACAGGACCCGGCCCTCGTCGAGATCGTCACATACGCGGAGGTGCATGGAACTAGCGCCGCATCGCGACCTGGACAGAGCTTTCGGAGGCGCCGAAAAACCGCTGGGCAAACTCGCGCACCACTTCGGGCTCGTAGGGCTTGCAGCTGAAGACGTCGAGGTAGACGGCATTCGTGAGGTTGGCGAAGTGGGCTGAGATCAGCGAGGTCTCGATGAGTTGGACCATCGAGAATCCGGCCACCCGCTCGTCCTCTCCAAAGTGCACGACCTGGGTTTCGCCGAAGCGCTTCATCTCGATCAGGTCGCACAGCTCCACCACGAAGCGGCGAATCGCCGCCGCGTCGCGGATGAGGTCCGGGTCGCATTCGTAGAGGTCAATCGCTGAGGCGATGCCCCATACCGGTGCCGCGGGGTCCGGGGCGATCACTGCCGATGTTCTCATGGGTTTGCTCCTTTTCATGGATATCGTAGTCGCCGCACTCCCGTCCTGTGACGATGGTGCTGTTTCCACTTGGCGCCCCAGGCGCGTGGCCTTCTTTCGCGAGCCGACTTCGGCGCGCTCCTCGAAGAAGTCATAGTCGTCAAAACGCCCTGGGCGTCGTTGTCTGCTCCGCATCGCTCGCTCTGCGCTTGGGATCAGGCTCACTCCTGAACGCAAGCTCTCCGCACGACGAACACGCAAACATCGCCACAGTCAGCATCTTCCGTGCCAAAAACGCCGTTTCTCCAGATCGCGTATAACCACTTGTTTATACTCAAAATGTCTCTATTCCAAAAACCGGTACCAGTGAACTTCGGTCGGTACCTGCCAAGAAAAAAGTATATTCGTACCGTAATTTGATAAACGGGGATCGAAGGTGTCCCCAATGGCTCGCGGCCGCAGGGAGCGCGCCGAAGAATCAACAATGTCTCATAATTGCTCACAAAACATGAAGACACCTGTACGCTCGGCGCTGTTGATGTCAGCGTCGTTGCAAGTATTTCAGTATTTCGTTGCTGATAAGAATCTTATCGGTACAATACTACTGTCAAAAAAGGCAAATCTTTACCGTTTGCCCCGGAGATCCGCGATGTACATACGTTTTGTTCTGGCAACAAGCCTCAAAGGTCTGAGCCGTAGTCTCGAGCGGCGACTCGACGTTCCAGACGTTCGCTTTCTGAGCTTCGAGTCGGGAAAGAGCGTGTGGAGAAAGCTCGTCCGAAGCTCGGCGGACATCATCGTGATCGATGAGGCCTTGCTGCCGCAGCCCATCGACTCCGGTCTGGCGATCCTCAACGACCTGCCTGAGCGGCCGATCACGGTGGTCGTCCACGGAGACGACTCTCCCGAGGAGCACGCGAGCCTGGTGACCTACGGAGCGGACGTGGTGCTGTACTCCGGCCTGTCCACCCGCCGTCTTGCCGACGCCATCGAGGCCACGGTGGAGTCGCGACGCCAGCTCCAGACGAAGGACCGCTACGAGCGCCGGGGCTCGGTACAGCCGAGCATCTCCGACTTCGTCTCCGAGAGCAGCGCCATGCAGATCTTCATGGAAGAGACGCGCCAGGTGATCGCCAGCGACTCGACGCTCCTGGTGCTCGGGGAAACCGGGGTCGGCAAGGAGCACCTGGCCCGGGCGATCCACGCCGAGAGTCCGCGATCGGCCGGTCCCTTCGTCACCGTCAATGCGGCAACGCTTCCCGAACAGCTCCTCGAGAGCGAGCTGTTCGGCCACGAGCAGGGAGCGTTCACCGGCGCGGTCCGCACCCGCCGCGGTGCCTTCGAGCTGGCGCACCGGGGCACCATTTTCTTAGACGAGATCGGGGAGCTGCCGCTGCACCTGCAGGCCAAGCTGCTCCGGGTCCTGCAGGACTACGAGATTCGTCCCCTCGGTTCGGAGACCTCGGTGTGGATCGACGTTCGGGTCATCGCCGCCTCCAACCGCAACCTGGAGCACGAGAGCCGGCAGGGCGCCTTTCGCAGCGACCTGTTCTACCGCCTGAGCGTGGTGGCTCTCACCGTGCCGCCGCTCCGCAAGCGCCTCGAGGACATCCCACGGCTGACCGACGGCTTCTTGGAGCGGTACGTGCAGCGATCCAACCGGGAGATCGCCGGCATCCAGGACGACGTCGTGCGCGCCCTGTGTCTCTACGATTGGCCCGGCAATGTGCGAGAGCTCATGAACGTCATCGAGCGGGCCACGCTCCTGTGCCGGACCGAGCGCATCACGCTTTCCGACCTGCCGAGCATCTTTGAAGAGCTGTTGTCGTCTGATGAGGGGTCGCCCCCGACCGAAGGGCTGCCGGAGGCGTGGAAGCGGATGACCCTGCCCCAGGTGCGCGAGCAGGTGCTCCAACAGACAGAGCGGGCGTACCTGTCCATGGTGCTCCGCGAATCCCAGGGCCGGATCGCCCGGGCCGCCGCGCGCGCCGGGATCCACCCCCGCGGCCTGTACGACAAGATGAAACAGCTCGGGCTGCGCAAGGAGGACTTCAAGCGACGGCCGGCCCCGGAGCAGGCCTGACCCGCACGCCGCCCAGCGCCGAGACGAGTGTCGCGACGCCGCGGCCGAAAAGCAGGGCGAAGTTGTTTTTTCACAGAAACCGCCGATCTCCTGCCTTTCGTGACAACTCCGTGACCATCTAGTGGTATCGTTGCTCAGGTAAAACCGAACGACGCCCTTTCCTTGGACTGGACCGAAAACCGTTTGGGCAGGAGGGAGGACGGCGCTGATTCGAACCGGTGACAGGAGACCCAATGGGCGCAAAAAAGCAACGGGAGTATCAATGTTCGGTGGTCGACGAGACGGTGAAGATTCACCTGCGCAAGAAGGCCAAGGCGGGATGGACAAGCAGCAGCGAGCTCATTGTGCAGTGCGACCAGGGGGAATGCCAGTACGTGGACGACAACGAGCCGCCCTGCCCGCTGACGCTGTTGCTGTTCGAGGAGGAGATTCACGATCGCGACGAGAAGGCGCGTCTGCAGCGCGAAGAACGCGAAGAATCGTCTGACTACTATTGAAGCTTCTGCCGCGGTTATTTAGTAGAATGGGCCGCGCCACTGCTCTTTGACCCGACGCATGATCTCTGCCGCACGGCGCTCGTTCTGAGCCTTTTCCCACGCCCTGTCGACGTCATTTCGGTTCTGCCGTAGTCTTTCGGTTTCATCCGTCCCGGAACCCTCCTGGTCGTGCTGAGGGGCGACAAGAAACTCGCTCAGTCCAGTATCGTTCGTCATTTCAGATGCACCGATCTGCCCGCGGGGCTACGCCTGCACCCACCTTGGCAGGGTCTGCTGTTGACTGCGCCGGCCGAAGCCTCGCTGATTCGTCTGCAATACCAAAGCCAAATACAAAAAGACTGCATATTTGGGCCGTTACGGAGCGCAGTGGATTCGTCAGAGGCAACGAGCCGCATCATTATGATGGACCCCTCCGCCGTTGCCCTCACACCATCGTGTAACCACCTGAAAGGTTGAGCATTGCTCGAATGGTACAGATGTTGCTGTTTCGAAACATCGGGCGCCCAGCCGTGAACCACCACTGAGGTGGGAACCGCTGCGGCGGGCGACCCCTTTTCACCTCCGAATTTGTGCTGCGGAGGTGACCGGCGTCGAGTTGCAGGTGCGCCGTTGCCGGATCTCCCCGTGGTCATTGCGGTCCAAGGGCGACGCCGTGATGGGTGGTCAATGAAGGAGATCGTTTGATGCGCCAGACAAAACACCAGCGTGAGCTGGAAACCGCGCGCGCGCGCAAGTTTCACGGGCAAGTAAAGATCGGGATCATCGTTGGGTTTTCCCTGTTGTTCGTCACCGCCGTGGTCCTGACCATGGTTACCGGTTGAGACGCAATTGCATTTTGCCACGCCAACGCCGCAATCAGAACCGGCCTGGCCGGTTGCGAGATGAACGACCCGCCGGCCTGCGCTGAGTTCATTCAGAATGATGGGGTATCACTTCAATACGAAGGAAGCGCAGCCGCTGCCGGCAGGCCGGGACTGCCAGGGCGCCGCGACCTCGAATGGACACGCAGTAGCTCACCGTAGTGTGCCGCGGGACACCAGCAGGTGATTCAGCGCTTCGGTCTGGCAGGCTTCGACCTTGCCCGCCTGTCATCGATCATGCCGTATTTCTTGAGCTTCCGGTACATCGTGGCCGAGCCGATGCCGAGCTGTTCGGCACTGCGGGTCTGGTTGCCGCCGTTTCGCTCCAGCACCGCCAGGATATACTCTTTCTCCACCTCAAGCAGCGATTGAACCACGGCGCCGCTGACCACCGGCTTGGGGAAGGCCTGGCGGATCTCCTCGGGCAGATCCTCGAGCTCCACCCGGCTGCCGAGCGCGAGGGCGACAGCGCGCTCCATGGCGTTTTCCAGCTCGCGCACGTTGCCGGGCCACTCGTAGCGCAAGAGCTGATCCGCGGCGCCCGGGGCGAGGCTGGAGATCTTGCGCGCCATCCGGAGCGCCGCGTCGACGAGCAGCACCCGGGCCAGCGGCAGGATGTCGTCCCGGCGATCGCGCAGGGGCGGGACGTGCAGCTCGACGACCTTGAGCCGGTAGTAGAGGTCCTGCCGGAAGGTCCCTTCGGCAACCCCACGGGCCAGGTCGCGGTTGGTGGCGGCCAGAACGCGCACATTCACCGTGCGGCTCCTGTTCTCTCCGACCCGACGGATCTCACTCTCCTGGAGCACCCGTAACAGCTTGACCTGCATGCCCGGGGAGACCTCTCCGATCTCGTCGAGTAGCAGGGTTCCATTGTTCGCCGCCTCGAACAACCCGGGGCGGTCCGAGGCGGCGCCGGTAAATGCCCCGCGCTTGTGCCCGAACAGCTCGCTTTCCAGGAGCGTCTCGGTGATCGCACCGCAGTTGACGGCGATGAAGGGCCCCACCGCGCGGGAGGACTGGTCGTGAACGAGCCGCGCGATCCGCTCCTTGCCCACGCCGCTCTCGCCGGTAATGAGCACCGTGGCGTCGACCGTCGCCACTCGCCGGGCCAGGTCCACTACGTGCTGCATCCTCGCGCTCTTGGCAATCACCCCCAGGGGCTCCTCGACGTCGCGGACGTCGCGCACCAGCGCCCGGCGGTGTGAGCGGAGCTTGCGCTCGGCGGCCTTCAGGGTCTCGGTGACCCTGCTCAGGGAGACCTCGAGGCACGCCGCGAGACGCTTCGAGTCGAAGAACTCCAGCTCGGCGGCGTGCTCCTCCCCCCACTCTGCACGCGTGCGCCCCAGCAGGTGGCACGCCGCGTGACCTCCGCCCAGGCAGCGATCCTCGAGAACGTAGATCTCCTCGCCGGCGGTCCGACTGAGGTAGCCGCTGGTGAGCCCACAGATGGTCCAGCACACCGGAGTGTCGGAACGCCCGAAGTGAAGCAGATGTTGCTCCGCCTCATAGGAGGCCACAAGCATGCAGCCGTTCTTTGACATGGGGTCGCTGCTTCCCGGCTCGATCAGGAACAGCCCCTCGAGGGTGTGGATGCGGAGGCCGGCGCGCCGCCAGTCCTCATTGCTGTCCCACTGGAACTCGCTCTTCATGGCCTCGGCCATCCGCCAGCCGTGGGCGAAGCCGAACTGCGTGAGCACGGCTCGGGCAGCGGTGAGGCCGAAGTTTTCCACCAGATACTGCCGCAGGAGCCCCATGGCCACCGCGTCGAGCAGCAGCGCACGCTGTCCGGCGAACCGGATCACTCCCCCGTTGGGGTCCAGCTCCAACAGCTCGCGGTGATCCAGATCCTCCACACGCATCCTGGTTCTCCTTCGATCTGATGGACAGTATACATCATTTTGATAGCGCCCAGCCGTCAGTCGCTCCGTTTCCGACATAATTATAAGACTTTGTTGTGTATGTTGTTCTCTGTCCGATGGCGCGATGATTGCACGTTGTGGTCACGCCAGGACGAGCCGCCGACGCTGAAACCGGCGCCGACCCTCGTGCGCTCAGGGCAAAACTCTGGGGCCATGCGCCAACAGAGGAAAGGGAACCCAATGCCAGCTCATCTTCTCGTTGTTCTTCTCGGCAGTGCCCTCGGGCTCGCGGCGCTGGCGGCGCTCGCGGCAAGTCGCGGCGCGTCGTCGCGCGCGAAGGAGCGCCTGATCCCGATCCCGATCCCGCCGGATCAGCGCCGGACCGTCGCCGCGCCGAAGCGAATGGCCATGCTCGAGCCGGGCCTGACGATCGGCACCATCGGTGCGCCGTGGGCGAGGATCCGGCCCCTGTCCGACTTCTGGAAATAGCAACCGGGACCGAGGATCCAGATGATGATCACGCTGTGCAGAGACGCTCAACGCCACCACACCAGGCATGGCAAGAGCGATATCTGGCACACATTCTACCCTCAGGACCTGCAAGGCCCACTTTTCGACGGTTTTGGCGCTCTGGCCTTTCTTTCCGAAATGCGGCTCCCACCGGGGAAAAGCGCCGCGCCTCAAGCACGGGAGGACGCAGAGATCATCACGCATGTGTACCGAGGGACACTCGCGCAGGGGGACTCGAGTGGGAGCGTGACTCGCACGGGAGAGTTCCAGCGAATGACGACCGCCCACGGCACGCGCCCCGAGGAGACAAACGCATCCGGGACCGACTGGGCGCACGTCTTCAGGATCACCCTGCACCCGTGCGACGCAGCGCTCGACAGTGCCTGCGATCGAAAACGCTTCACGGCCGCGCAGCGCCGGAACATGCTCTTCGCCGTCGCGTCGCCGGACGAACGCATGGGCTCGCTGCGTATCCAGCAGGATGCCGTCATCTACTCGAGCATCTTAGACCCCGGGCATCACCTGATCCACGAGCTCAAGCCGGGGCGGAGCGCCTGGCTCCACATCGTGTCCGGCGAGGCGACGATGGACGACGTCACCCTGACCCAGGGCGACGGTGTGGGCGTCACGGCGCAGCCCTCGGTATCGCTCACCGTCAAGGAGAGCACCGAGATCCTGCTCGTCGATCTGGGCGCGGCGCTGAGCTCGTTCGGACGCGGAGCAAACTGGTAAGCGGTCGCAGAGACCCTCGGGGCCGTCCAGCCCCTCGATCGCCTCCGCACCGACCCATCGTGACCGCAGGGTGGGTGGTGTGCCTCAGCACCGCCAAGCCGGCGGCGGGATCCGGGGAGCGAGGGGCTGCAGCCACCGGGAGCGCCCACGCACCACCCCCCGCGTGGTATTAATCACGCATGCTGCGCGAGGTTGTTCTGCTGGGCGTCCTGGTCCTGATGGCCGGGACACCGGTGTCGGCAGCGCCGAAGCCGGCGCCTGCGGCAGCGTCGGTTTCGGCGGCCGGGGGCCGCGCCGGGCGCATCCTCCACCGCCCCTTTGACACCGTGATGACGGGGCAGTCGCTGTTCCTGCGCGCGCGGCTGCGCGACGACTTCGTGGAGCTGGCCCAGCTCCGTCTGTACTACCGATGGGGAGCCTCCGGACCGTTCCTACGCAAGCTCATGACCGACGACGGCCGCGGCGCCTTTGTCGGCTGCGTCCCTGGAGACAGGCTCGCGGCTACGGGGTTGCAGTACTACCTCGAGGCCGTAGACGCGCTGGGTCGGCGGCGCGCCGGCTATGGCACGCCCCGCCGACCGGCCTTCGTCCGCACGATGCTTCCCCCCCCTTCGCCGACACCCCAGCGGGTACAGACCTGTCCCGACGGCGCCGGACAACGAGTCGCCGCGGCCCGACCGACCCGCGCCCAGCTTCGAAGGGTCGCGTACCGAAACCGGGCCCTCGCGCTGGAGGCCCGGGGCCGTCGGCTTCGCAACGCGGGCCGCAGCCTGGTCTACACCGGCCTCCTCGCCCTCGCCGCGGGCGCAGGGTTCGTGGGCTACGGGCTGTCGGAAGGCCCGGAGTTCCTCTGGGTGGGCGTCGGAATCGCCGGGATCGCCGCCCTGCTGACCATCATCGGCGCGCCACTGTGGGTGAAGGGCGCCGGCCGGCTGCGACAGGCCCACCGGCAGCTCGTCAACCCCAGGGTGTTTCTGCCGCCGGCCGAGCGCAGCCCAGGACACCGCTGGTGGTCCCTGCCAGGGCGCCGCGCCGAAACCCCGACGGTCATAGCCTGGCGCTTCCAATACTGAGCATTCCTGCGCCAGCGCCGCAGCCGAGCAGAGCAGGAACACGCGCCCCGGCCCTCTGCCGCGCTCCCGAGCGTACAGGTACCGGTCCGACTTGTGTCGAGACTCGATCTTGCTGTATGTATTGAGTATGAACCCGGGAAGGCGCCTTCGACAAATGGCGCAGGGCTGGCTGGCGTTCGTCTTGTCGATGGGCCTGGCCGCCTGCGCTACGGGGAGCACAGGCAACGGCAACGGCAACGACGCCTGTGGTGATCAGCTGGTCGACCCGGGTGAGCAGTGTGACGGCCACAACCTCGGCGGCCTCACCTGCGAGACGCTTCCGGGAGCGGACTACACGGGCGGATTGCTCCAGTGCAGCCCGTCGTGCGCGCTCGACGTGACCGCCTGTACCGGCGGGAGCGGAGCCTGCGGAAACGGCACCGTCGACGGCGTCGAGGTCTGCGACGGCCCGAGCTTGAACGGCGCCACCTGTGAGTCCATCGGGATGCTGCCCGGGACCCTGGCCTGCCTGTCGGACTGCACGGGCCACGACACCAGCGGCTGCGGCGTGTTTCCGAACTGCGGAGACGGAGTGCGGGATGGCCAGGAGGAGTGCGACGGCGCCGACCTGGCCGGGGCGACCTGCATGATCCTGGGGTACTTGAGCGGGACGCTGGTCTGCCGGCCGAGCTGCCTGTTCGACGAGACCGGCTGTCTGAGCTCGCTGTGCGGAAACTCCATCCGGGAGGAGGCCGAACAGTGCGACGGCGCCGACCTCGGCGGCGCGGACTGTGTCAGCCGGGGCTACTCAGGCGGCGCCCTCGCCTGCGGCGCCGGCTGCGTCTTCGACGAGACGAGCTGCTTTCAGCCGGGCTGCGGCAACGGGGCCATCGACACCGGCGAGCAGTGCGACGGCGCCGACCTCGGCGGAGCGGACTGCATCGGTCAAGGCTACTCGGGCGGCACCCTCGGCTGCACGATCGGCTGCGTCTTCGACGAGACGGGCTGCATTCAGCCGGGCTGCGGCAACGGGATCATCGACGGCGTCGAGCAGTGTGACGGCGCCGACCTCGGCGGTTCGGACTGCACATACCACGGGTTCTCCGGAGGCATCCTCGCCTGTGACTCGACCTGCGCGTTCGATCTCAGCGGCTGCGCCAACTGCCCGGCGACCCTGACGAGCGCGTTTTCCGATGCCTTTGCCACCCCGTCGTCGAGCTCGTGGACCACCGGCACGGACGCACCGGTGAGCTCCAGCATCTGGTCGGCCTACACCCTGCCCAACCACGGGGTGCGCATCAACAACGGCCTGCTCGAGATCACGAACGATGTGACCAGCTGGCCGGAGCACGGTCAGGGATACGCCTACGTGAAGACCGGCGGCGCGGGCTCGGAGTACGACAACACCCTGTACGACGCCACGCTCGCAAACAACGCCGGCATGGAGGTCGTGTGGAGCTTCAACATGCGCCGCGACGACCCGGACGCCACGGACGGCGGCTTCAGCTGCTCCTCCACCTCGAGCCAGAATCGAATCACCGTCGGCCTCGCCTACGTCCTTGCCGGCAGCTCGGCGGCCGGGTTGAACGCCAGCACGAGCACGTGCAACGCCAGCGCCACCGCCTTCGGCTACGCGGTGGTCATGGGCGGCAGCAACGGCAGCGTGCGTCTCGTGCGGTTCCAGGACGGGCTCCGCAACGGCGCCCTCACCGACATCGTGTCCTCGGGCGGGTTCAGCCCCAGTCGGTACTTCAGCGTGCGCGTGACCTACAACGCCGACACGAACCTGTGGCAGCTCGAGGTCCGCGACGACGGCTCGTCCAGCTTCGCAGACCCCGCCTCGGGCAGCTTCGGCTTCAGCGGCACGGGCACCGACACCACCCACGTGACCACCGCGCTCGAATACACGGGGCCGTACTTCCAGACCGGCTGCACCGGCCTGTGCGACTACACCTACATGGCGCGCTTCGACAACGTGCAGGTGGGTCTGCGCTGCGCGCCGTAACGTCCGACCTTCAGAGGGTGACCCAACCATGAAGACAGCACTGTCTCTGTTGCTCACCGCTGTCGTGCTCTGCGCCGCTGCCTGCGGCGACGACGCGGCAGGCGACGCCAACAACAACGCCGGCGCAAACAACAACAACGACCCGGGGGACCCGGCGCTCGCCTCCATCGACGACCTCGAGTTCGCCGGGGCGTTCCGGTTCACCAACGGTGACTTCGGCATCTCCAACGTGAACTACGCCGTGGGCGTGCTGGCCTACAACCCGGAGCATCACAGCCTGTTCATCGTGGGCCACGACCACCAGACCGCCATCGCGGAGTACCCCGTCGTGACCCCCGGGATGCAGACCGTGGTCGCCGACCTGCCGGAGACGGGGGACCCACTGCAGCCCTTTGCCGACGTGCTGGACACCGGGGGCAATCCCGAGGCGCTGGATCGGATCACCGGCATGCTCTGGGTGGACGGCTCCCTCATCGTGAACGCCGAACAGTGGTACGACGCCCCGGGCGACAACGTGGACACTACCCTGGTGATCGCCGACGCCGACGATCTCGAGGGCGCCCGGGACGGCTACTTCGAGCTCAGCGGCGCGGCTCACAGCGCCGGGTACATGGGGCCCATCTCGGCCGCCTGGCAAGCTGACTTCGGCGCCGATTACTTCACCGGTTGGTCCTCGGTGTACTCCATCGTGTCCCGCTACAGCGTGGGGCCGTCCCTATGGACCTTTGACCCGGCCGACCTGCTCACCGGCTCGGCCAGCACCGATCCCCAGATCACCGCCACGGCCTTCATGAACTACGCCTACGGAGGGACCCTTCTCAGCGCGGGCGCGCTGGACTGGGCCGCCCAGGGAGAGCTCGGGCCCTTCCCGCCGGCAGATCCCCTGTGGAACATCCTCTCCCGCGGTCGGTACGCCTTCTTCGTGCCCGGCACGCGCACCTTTGCCGTCATCGGCTCCACCGCAGGGCTGGAAACGGGCATCGGATACAAGGCCGTGCAGCAAGACGGTGCCGTGTGCGGAGGACCCTGCCCCTACGGAACAGACGACTACTACAACTACTACTGGCTCTTCGACGTCGCCGAGATCCTCGCCGCGGAAAACAGCTTCGACCCCCAGCCCTACGCCTACGGCATCTGGGAGATCCCCTTCGACGCGGGCGGCGAACACGCGGTCATCGGCGCCACCCTCGATCCCGATGGCGGCACCCTCTACGTGGCCCTGGGCAACGCAGGCCAGCTCGGCGACTACGACCGACCGCCGCTCATCATCACGTACACGTTGCCGTGAGCGGGCTACTTTCTTTTCTGCAGCCCGTCAGCCTCCTCGCCACTGCTTCGTCCGGGCCGAGATCCCTTCGTCAGGACTTTAGGGTGTGAGACACCACGGTGCCCACGATGCAATCAAAGTGCTTCATGACACGCCTGAGCATGGGCTCCACTTCGTCCACCTGTACGACGATCAGCTCACCGGAACGCACAATCGAAAAGGCATGATCGATGGCCTCGAGGGGGTCTGGGACGATGTCGATGTTGTCTGCGGAGAACCCGGCCTCCAGCGCACCGGCACGTACAAGACTAGGGGTCTCGCCGGGCTGGCGGTGGCGCGGATCGGCGTCGGCCACGATGAGGTGATCATACACCTCGGCCAACGCCGCTCCGAACACGCGGATCTGCTCGGTCAGGCGGTTGCCGGTGCCGTGGGCCACGACGATCTTTCGCCCCTTGGTCAGGAGCGGCAGCGCTCTGCCCAGGGCTCGCACCGCCGGGACGTTGTGCCCATAGTCCACCAACACCTTGAAGGTCACGAAGTCGATCAGATTCATGCGCCCGGGGTTCTGGGTGGCGCTGGGGTGAAAGGTGCTGACGCCGGTTCGAATCATGTCGACCGCGACTCCCAGGCCGTGCAGAGCGGCCACCGCAGCGAGCACGTTGGAAATGTTGAAGGCGGCCACGCCGCGCAACGTAATCGGCGCGTCGAGCACGGAGAGCACGCTCACAGAGGGTTCGGGCGAGTGGATGACGACCTCGCCAGCTTGCACCACCACCGCCGTCCCACCGGCGTCGCGATGTCGCGCGATGATGTCATTGTCCGGCCGCAGGGAGAAGAAGATCACCCGGCCGCCGGCCCGCTCGGCGAGCCCGACCACGATGGGATCGTCGGCGTTGAGGACCGAGACGCCCTCGTCGCTGACGACTTCGATGACGGTGGACTTGACGAGGGCCAGCTCCTCGAGGTCGTCGACGCCGTCCTGGCCCATGTGGTCCTCATCGACGTTCAGCAGCACGCCGACGCGGCAGCGCTCGAAGCCCAGGCCCCGCCGGAGGATGCCCCCGCGGGCGACCTCCAGGACCGCGTGATCGACGGTGGGCTCGCGGAGCACGATGCCGGCGCCCTCGGGGCCACTGTAATCTCCGGACACGATGCTGACGCCGTCAATCTCGACCCCCGTGGTGCCGGCGAATCCGACGTTCTTTCCGCTGTACTTCAGGGTATGGGCGATGAGCTTGGCGGTGGTCGTCTTGCCATTGGTGCCGGTCACCGCGACGATCGGCACGGCGAAGGCCAGCTCCGGTGGGAACAACATCTCCACGAAGGGCCGGGCCACGTTGCGCGGTTTGCCTTCGGTCGGCTCCAGGTGCATGCGGAAACCGGGCGCAGCGTTGACCTCGACGATCCCGGCCGACCCGGCGGGCAGCGGATGAGCCAGCGTCGGCGCCACGATGTCGATGCCGATGCAGTCCATGCCGACAATGCGCGCGATGCGTTCGCACATCAGCCGCACATCCTGATGCACCTCGTCGGTGACGTCGCGCGCGGTCCCGCCCGTGCTCAGGTTGGCCGTGGATTTGAGCAACACTTCCTCGCCGGCAGGCAGCACGTCGTCGACCCCGTATCCCCGGAACGCAAGCAGGCGCTCGGTCATGTCATTGATCGTGATGGCCGTAAGCACCCGCTCGTGCCCGATCCCTCTCCGGGGATCCGCGTTGATCTCGTCGATCAGCTCACGAATCGTCGCGCGGCCGTTGCCCACGGCCTTGGCGGGCTCACGAAGCGCCGCCGCCACCAGCTTGCCGTTGATGACGAGCACTCGATAATCGAGCCCGGTCAGGCTCTTTTCCACGATGACCGATTCACAGATCTTGCGCGCCGAGTCGTACGCGGCCGCCAGCGTGTCGACGTCCACGACGCGGGCCGTGATCCCCCGGCCGTGGTTGCCGACCTCCGGCTTCACCGCGACGGGGTAGCCGAGGTCCTCGGCCACGCGGGTCGCCTGCTCCAGCGAGTCGACAAGCGATCCAGCGGGGGTCGGGATCCCCGCCCGCCCGAGCAGCTCTTTGGTCCTGAATTTCTCATCGGCGATTTCGACGCCGAGGGCGCTGGTGCGATCGGTCATCGTGGCCTGGATCCGGCGCTGCATGACGCCATGTCCGAGCTGGACGAGACTGACGTTGTTGAGGCGCACCGCCGGGATCCCGCGGCGCTTTGCCTCCGCCACGATGCTGCGGGTAGACGGCCCGAGCAGGTCGCTTTCACGCAAAACGCCGAGCTGAGCGACCGCTGCCTCGAGATCGAAGGCGCGCCGATCGGCAGTGGCCTCGACCAGGGCCACGGCTTGGCGGCCGGCCAGGAGCCCCGCCGATTCCACCTGGTAGCGGTACACGATTTTGTAGACTCCGGGCTCGGCCGTGCCAAAGGTTTTGCCGAAGCCGACCTCCATCCCGGCCAGACACTGCAGCTCCAGGGACACGTGCTCCACCACGTGACCGGCCCAGGTGCCCCGGCGCAGGCGCTGGATGAAGCCGCCGGGCTCGCCCACGGAGCAGCGGTGGTCCTGCAACGAGGGAATCAACCCGACCAGCCGGTCCGTGAACCCGTCGAGGGTGTCCGATGGCTGCTGCTCCAGCGGGCCGATGTCCAGGAGCATGAAGATGGTCGGATGGCGACTGTAGCGATTCGGACCCCGGAGGGCGCGGTGGTCGAGGATCTTCACGCGGCCACCGGCGCGCGCTCACCGTGCCAGGCCATGCCATGGCGCGCTCCGCCGGCGAATCCTGTCTGGTTGACGACGATGATGCCGACGTCAACGCTCTGGGCCAGTTGATCGAGCGCCAACTGGACGACCTGCTCGGGGCGCAGTCCCCCGGCAAGCTCGGCATAGGCCCGATAGGCCAGCAGAGACCTCGCTATATGCTCGCCGTCTCCCGTTGTGGCGATCGCCCCATGCTCTCCGGCCCACAGCCCGCAGCCCGGCAGCGGCACATCCCCCACGCGCCCGCGCAGCACCGTCGTGGTGCCCCCTGAGCTCAGGGCGCCGGCAAAGGTCTCTCCGTCCCACGCAACGCAACCCACGGTGTCGCCTCCCAGAACCTCCCGCAGCGGCGTCTCGTAGTTCCAGGCGTCCGCGAGGGCGGCGCGAGACCATTCGTCGAGCGGGCCGGTGACGGCCAGCACCTTCCGCAACCTCTCCTTCGCCGCCGGCGTCGTCGGATCGTAGTCGACAAAGCCACAGCGGCGGGCAAAGGCGGTGGCGCCGTCGGCCACCAGCAGCACATGCGGCGTCTCGAGCAGCCGCCGGGCCACGGCGACCGGGTTTTTGACCCGCTCGATGGCGGCCACCGCCGCGAAGTCCCCCGCGCTCGTCATGCAGGCCGCATCCATCTGGATGGTCGTGCCGTCGAGGCGGAGGTTGGACCCGGTGCCGGCGTTGAACCGGGCGTCATCTTCCAACAGTCGCGTCGAAGCGATGGCTGCCTCCAGCGCCCCCCCTCCCCCTTGGCGGGCCATGATCCCGAGTCCGGCCAGGCAGGCGCTGCGGGGCCCATCTGCCAGGGCCGGACTGGAAGCAGAGCCACCGTGACAAACAACGATCGGGATTTTCATCGCTTAGATGTACCGCGACGGGGTGATGTAGTACAGTCAGATCCACGAGACGTACACGATTGGGGCAAAACACGATGTCGACACCCCGAACCATCGACCATTGGAGTCCCCCGAAATGCCCCGCTTTCTGATCCCCATCGGCGGCAACGAAAAGAAAACCGTCCACTCTGAGATTTTTCGGCAAATGATCGATTGCGCGGGGGGCTCGAAGGCGCGAATCGTGGTGGTCCCCACTGCCAGCGAGAGCCCGACCGAGCGAGCGCGGGACTATCGGGAGCTTTTTTCGGCTTTCAATCCGGCAGACATCCAGACCATCCACATCGGGGAACGCGCGGCTGCCGCATCGCGGGCGCTGGCGAGGATCATCGAGGAGACCACGCTGCTCATGTTCGCGGGCGGGGATCAGCTGCGCCTCTCCTCGTTGATCGGCGGCACGCCCTTGCACCAGGCGCTACTGGAACGCTATCGACAGGGTGACTGCGTCATCGCCGGCACCTCGGCGGGAGCCGCCGTGATCCCCGAGGTGATGATTTTTCAGAACAACCGCTTCCGGCCCTGTCGGAAGGGCGGCCTCGAGATGACCATGGGACTGGGGCTGATCAAGGACATGATCTTCGACACCCACTTCGTTCAGCGGTCGCGGATTTCTCGTCTCGTTCACGCGGTCGCCTCCAATCCGGCCTTGCTGGGGCTCGGCATCGAGGAGAACACCGGGCTGCTGATCGAGGACGAGACCACGGCCAGGGTCATCGGCACCGGAACGGTCATCGTGCTCGACGGCAGTGCCATCGAGATCAACAACATCGGCTTCGCCGAAAACAGAAGCCCGTTTGCAGTGACGAATATGCTCTACTCGGTGCTCACACCCGGCGTCGTGTACGATCTGAAACGCCGGAAGGTGGTCGACTCCGGGCCGGTGACACCTCCCCAAAGCCTGCTTCCCAAGCGCAAAAGGCCCTCTGCGGGCACCGGCCTGGCATAGGCCCCCAAAAAAAAGCTGCCCACCAGGCATTCCGTTCACCGGAAAGACCGAACAGGAGATCGCGGACATGATGCGCTCCAACGCGGTTTCGGCCTTCGCGCACTTCCGAGACGACAGCGAGCCCCTCCCGGTGGCGCTGGACATGGAGTACGTGCTGGACACTCTGGCAGGCCGTCAACTTCAATGCAGGGACACTGCCGCACCGAGGTACATCATTTTGATTGGGCCCTCCCCGTGAGCGGCGCTCTTTCGACGATATCCGCCGATTTCCTCGACTTTTTCATCCTGCCGCTCCTGGCTCGCATCTTGCAAGATTTCCTCCGCGTTTCGCATTGGGCCCGATCATTGGCTGGATCCATGCGCCGCGGGCGACGATCAGGGCGCGATCCGACGTCTGGAAGAAGACACCGGGGAAGACACATGCCTCACTACAGCAGCAGGAGCCAGCGATACCGAGGGATCGCGTTTTTGGGGAACTATCTGCCGCGGGCCTGCGGCATCGCGACATTTACCCACGACCTCGCCACCGCGGTGTCCCGGCAGGTGAGCGATGATCAGCCGGTCATCGTGGCGGCCATGAACGACCTCGCCGAGGGGTACGCCTATCCGGACATCGTGAAATTCGAGCTGCGGCAGGACCACCCCATCGACTACTCCCGAGCCGCGGACTTCTTGAACTTCAGCCGCATCGATATCGTGAGCGTGCAGCACGAGTACGGCATCTACGGAGGCGAGTACGGATCGAACGTGCTGACGTTTCTGCGTGACCTGAACCGGCCCGCCGTGGTGACGTGTCACACGGTGCTCGAAGCCCCCCTGCGCGAACAGCGGGATGTCCTGGTGGAGATCGCCGCGCACGCGCAGAAGCTGGTGGTGATGAGCCAGCGGGCCTTCGGGTTCCTGGAGAGTGCCTACAACATCTCCAGAGACAAGATCGCGTTCATCCCCCACGGCATCCACGACACGCCGTTCATCGATCCCAGCTACTTCAAGGACAAGTTCGGCGTGGAGGGACGCCGGGTGCTGCTCACCTTCGGCCTGCTCACGCCCAACAAGGGCCTCGAGCACATGATCGAGGCCCTGCCCCGGATCGTGGCGCGCCACCCGAAGACGACCTTCGTCATCCTGGGCGCGACCCACCCCGCCGTGGTTCGGAAGTCAGGCGAGTCCTACCGACTGAGCCTGCAACGGAGGGTGCGGGAGCTCGGCCTCGAGGAGCACGTGCTGTTCTACCCCCGGTTCGTGGAGATCGAGGAGCTCCTGGAGTTTCTGGGGGCGGCGGACATCTTTGTCACTCCCTACCTGCACCTGGAGCAGATCACCAGCGGTGCGCTCGCCTACGCCATGGGCGCCGGCAAGGCGGTGGTGTCGACGCCCTATTGGCACGCCGAGGAGCTGCTGGCGGACGGCCGGGGCTGCCTGGTGCCTCCCGGTGACTCCGGCGCCCTGGCGCGCGAGATCATCGGCCTGCTCGATGACGAGGTCAAGCTGAGCGCCATGAGAAAGCGGGCGTACCTCTACTGCCGCGGCATGGTCTGGTCGGCCGTGGCCCGAAGTTACCTGGACCTGTTCGACGAGGTGCGCTGCCAGGCGCCGACCGGTTTCCCGATCTCATCGGCCACGCGTTCTCCTCTCGCCCACACCGACCTGCCGCTGCCCAAGATCGATCACGTACTCCGACTGACCGACGACACCGGTCCGTCGCACCATGCCCGGCATGCGGTTCCCGACTGGAGCTTCGGTTACTTCCTCGACGATGCGGCGGCGACTTTGGTGGCCGGCACCAAGTTCAATGCAATCCATAACAGCAAAGAGGCGCTGAAGCTGACCGAGACCTGCCTCGCGCTGTTTCAGACGCTGATCGGCGAAGGCGACCACACCCGGATCGCGGAAAGGCTCGACTACACCCGCCGCAAGGTAGGCACGGCCAGCGACGAATCGGTGGCCAAGGCCATCTGGGCGCTCGGGTACATGTTGTGGCGCGGCCCCGACTATCTCGCCCCCGCCGCCGACGATCTATTCCACCAGATCCTGCCGCCTGCCCCGATGGGCTCGCCGAGGGCGGCGGCCTACGCGGCCCTCGGCTGCTGCAACGATTTGAAGTCATTCCCGGGCGCGGCTGCTATCCGACGTTTTCTCC
>JBDRSE010000344.1:0-4101 GCA_043825095.1 bacterium | reverse complement strand
ACCCGCCCGAGGGCACCGCCGTACCCCCGGAGCTGCCCTTGGCCCTCCGCTGCACTTTTTTCCGACGCTTCGATTTTGCCATTTGCCGTAGAGTAAACCAGTCCATCCACGGATCGCAAGCCCGACCGTCTGTTGGATCCCCGGGCGGGATCAGTTGCGGCCGAGCGCGTACCTTGCCACCAACTCGACGATCTTGTCCTGGACCCGGCGGATACGACGATGGGACGTATTGAACCCATTGTGGATGATCGCGAAGACGATGGGAGCGGTCCCCGACCGGCCATCTACGTAGCCCGCGAGGCACGAAACCTGTTTGAAGGTGCCGGTCTTCGCCCGGACACGGCCAGCCGCGACGGTTCCCACGAAACGTTTGGCCAGGGTCCCGCTCCGCCCGGCCACAGGCAGCGACTCCCGGATGGCCGAGTAGAGCCAGGGTAAGGTGCGCAGCCGTTCCAGAAGGCGCACCAGGTGCTTGGCCGCGATGCGCGTGCTCCCAAACAGCCCGGAGCCGTTTGCCAGCTGATAGGAGCTTCTGTTGACCCCTGCACGGTGCATGATCCCGCGTACCGCCCGGACGCCCTTCCGGGTGGTGCCGGGAGCGCCGTGCACCGTGGCGCCGAGCGCCTTGAGAAGCTGCTCGGCGTAGAAGTTGTTGCTGGTGCGGTTCATGACCTGCACCAGCTCCCAGAGCGCCTTGGATCGATGCCGAATGAGCAGCGGCGCCTTCGGTGCCCGGGCCCGGCGGACCAGGCCGACCCGGATTCCTTGCGCCTCCAGCGCGCGCTTGAAGAGCTCCCCGGCGTAGCGGGACGGATCCAGGACCCGGACCCACTGTCGCACCGGTTCGCTTCCCGCCCGGATCGTCCCGCGCACGAATACCTGGAGGGTCTTGCCGACTCGGGACGCGGACGCCGACAGTCGCGTGTCCGCGGCGGTCATCACGCCGTTCTTCGCGTGCACATAGGCGGAGACCTGGGTCAGCGCCACCCTGGCCCTGGCACCCACCGTCACCGGTGTGACCGTCACCTCGACGGTGTTGCCGTCGACCGACACGGCGCCCGTGGGGGTCATGTAGGACGAGCTGGACGGACCCTTGAAACCGGGCGGAAACCGTCGGCCGTCGAAATAGGTGTCGTCCACCACGACGCCGCCCGGGATCTCCCGCACGCCGCGGGCCTTGATCTGCGCGGCGAAGCGCGCCAGATCGTCACGGGTGAGCGATGGATCGCCGTGGCCCCGGAGCGAGAGGGGCGAGGTCATCCTCCCGCCGCTGATCGAGCCCCTGACCACGGTGTCGAACCGAAAGTCCTTGCCGAGTCGCCGCAGGACAGCCGCCGCCGTGATGAGCTTGACGCAGGACGCCGGATGGAGTCGCGTCGTGCCGCGCCGGGCAAACAGCACCGGCCCGCCGGCCCGCTTGATGTACACCGCGAAAGTGCCGAGCTTGGCCATCGGCCGGGCCACTTGCTTCCGGAGCCGCTGCTGCAGCGCCTGGCGGCTGAGAGGCGTGGCGCGCCGGAGGGACTCACGCGCCGATGCGTCGGAGACGACGCCAAGGACCAGCCCACCGACCAGTGCAAACCGTAGCATTGGGCTCACACCGTTACAGACGAGGCATCCCCCCCGGCGTATTCACGGGACGAGCCCGGGGCCGGGGCCGGGGCTTCGGCCGGGGCGTCGGCCGGGGAGTAGCACGGGGGCGTATCACCGCCGGACGCGCCATGGCATCGGCCATCGCCGGTCGGGATGGAGTCCGGGCGGGCGCGCCCCCCATGGCAGGACGCGCAGGCGTCATCGCGGCCGGCATCGCCCCCGCGGGCCGAGGCGCTCCGGGCGGGCGATGCCGCGGCGTCATGGTCGCGCGGCGCCCCGGTGGCGCCGCCGTGGAGCGGCCGGCACCCGGGCGCTTCAGGGCCGGCTCAGAGCCTGCCGCGGCGCCTCGTTGAAACACCATCTGCAAACGGTAGGGCTTGTCGAGCCCCACGGCCGGTCGCCCCCGGGGGTCTGGCTTCCGCTCGACGATGATCAGCGGCGCCGGTGCGTGCTGAGGCCACGGCAGTCCGATCAGCTTCTCTCCCTCACCAACCCCGCCGGAGTCTGACACCCGCGTCCACCCCGCGCCCAATCCCTCGGGATGCCCGCCGTCCACCGGCCGCTTCGGCGTGACCCGTTCCTGACTCAGCCCCACGACGCGCAGCCGGAAGTCCACCCCCGCAATGCCCATGACGGTCACCGACAGGAGCCCGCCTCCCCGCCCCTCGGGCCGATAGATGTCCACGTCGTCCCGACGCGACAGGTAGCCGACAACGGTCTCGCCCGACTTGATCCGGTTGGCGTGCTCGATCGCATCGTTCGGCTCGACCTCGTCGCTCGGCGCGAGGGGCCGCCAATCCACGGTCAGCAGATAGTAGTCGTTGATGTTGGTTCCCGGCGTCTTACTCACCACCTCCTGCACCACCGCATAGTATTTCCCGGGCAGCAGGACCTGGTTGGGCAGCACCTCGTCGTGTCGCGCCGGAACAGAGTCGACCGCGACGATCTCCCGGAACTTGTCGTCGTAGATCTGCAGGGACATGTTGATGTACGGGATGCCCGTCAGCCGGGCGGACAGCACCACAGGGCCCTTTGCCTTGACCTCGAAAGCGTACACGTCGACGTCGGACTTCGTCTCACTGAGGCGCTTGCCGATCTGGCCCCTGACGGGTCGATTCTTCGCGATGAGATTCGCCTCTTCGAGCTTGTTGTTGGGCTCCTGCTCCTTGGCCACCGCGGTCGTCTGACTCTTCGGTCGCAGAAGGTAGTAGGCCAACCCGGCACCGCCGAGGAGCAGGAGCAGCAGCGGGACCAGTATCACTCCGAGGACCCGCCTCAGCTTCAACCGACTCTCGAACCGGTCCAGATCCTCCCTCCGGAGATTGTGCGCGGAGGTGAACGGGGAGTCCGTCGCCACCTCGATCCGCGGGATCGAGGACTTGCTCCAGAGATCCCCGCCGAGGACCATGGCGTTGGGAACGCTCAGCGTGCTCATGCACTCTTCGAGGGCCTTGCGGAGCAGCCGCGTGGTGGCGTAGCGCTCGCTCTTCTCCTTGGCCATGGCCTTCATGATCACCGACTCGAGCTCGCCGGGGATGTTGAGGTCCGGGCGCCGTTTGCACGGCGGCACCAGGACCTCGGTCAGGCACTTGGTCAGCACCCCCACCGGCGTCTTCGCCACGTAGGGCGTCTCCCCGGTCACCATGCGGTAGAGCGTGGCGCCCAGGGCGTAGATGTCCACGCGATGGTCCACATCCTCCCCGCGGATCTGCTCGGGCGCCATGTAGTAGGGCGTGCCGATGACGTTGCCCTTGGCCGTGATGTTTGCCTGCTCAGGGCCCTGCTCGCGAAAGAGCGCCAGTCCGAAGTCCAGCACCTTGATGTAGTCGGCGCCGTCGGTGCCCCGGGAGACGAGCACGTTCTCCGGCTTCACGTCGCGGTGGACGATCCCCGCTTCGTGGGCCTCCTCGAGGGCGAGGCACATCTGCACGAGCATCGGCAGCGCTCGCTTGTAGCCCAGGTACCCTTCCGTCCGACAGATGGAGCCGAGATCACGCCCCTTCACGAACTCCATGACGAGGAAGAGCGACCCGTCCTGCTCACCGAAATCGAAGACCTGAACCGTGTGGGGATGAGACAGCTTGGAAACCGCCTGCGCCTCGCGGCGGAAACGCGCCACGATCTCGGTTTCCCGCGCCAGCTCCTCGTGCAGGAGCTTCATGGCGGCGATCTTGCCCATTCGCACATGCTCGACCTTGTACACCTCCCCCATGCCGCCGCGGCCGATCAGGTCCAGCACTCTGTAACGGCTCTCTACGACCGTCCCAATCCAGGATTGGAACTCACGGGAATCACTGGCGAACTCATAGCCGCAGGTATGGCACAGCCCTGAGGGAGCGGTGGTCTGTCTATCGCATTTCGGACAATTCACGAATAGGCCTTAGAACGGCGATCGGTTTGCGCTCCCGTCGCCGGATCGGGCGGCATGCGTCCGTCTGCAGCGTCGTTCCTCAGTCAAATATGGCCCGATATTCTCCATCGTCTCTCCTCGCATCCGTCCGCATGGCG
>JBDRSE010000343.1:0-4497 GCA_043825095.1 bacterium | reverse complement strand
GCCATTAGGGGCAGAGGGACGGCACGGCCGAGCCACCCGACACCCGAGAGCCGATGATCCGAACTCGAGTGCCCAGCACCGAGCACGAGCACGAACCCGACCACGAACATTGGGAACGAACTTATGGGAAGGAGCACTAGCCGGACTCATCATCCGCACCAGTTCGGCGTGGGGTGGTTCCTCACGTTGTCTGGAAGGGCGGCTAATAGGTCCCGAGTCCGGCGCCTGTTGTGCCGCCTTTTTTTTGTGGGCGGCGACGGAGGAGGGAGCGATGCGGAGCCTTCTTGGCGCGGCAGTCGTTGGTGTTGCCCTGTTTGCCCTCGGTTGCGGTGGGGATGGCAGTGGCCAGGGGCCATGCTCCGGCAACGCGGACTGCCCCGCCGGCCAATACTGCGGCGCGGCCGGCTCCTGCACCTTCGACTGCACGACCAACGACGACTGCCCAGGCGGCAGGTGCAGCTCGATCGGCAAGTGCGTGGGCACGACACAGCCTGACGCCGGCGTCCTCGACGGCGTAGTCAAGCCAGACGCTTCAGCGCCGGACACGGCGCCGCCGATGCCGGACATGAAGCCGACACCGGATACCGCGCCAATGGCGGATGTGAGCCCTTGGCCAGACTCGAAGCCTTGGCCGGACGTGGCACCCTGGCCGGACGCAAAGCCGTGGCCGGACGCAAAGCCCTGGCCCGATGCCAACCCCTGGCCTGATGCCAACCCGTGGCCAGACATGAAGCCGCCGCCGGACATGATGCTGCCGGCCATCGAACTGCACCGGGTGCTGCTGGAACAACACGTGCTTCGTGGGAACCCAGGACAACGCCTGCGGTACTGGTGGGGCCGCATGCCAGATCTGCGACTCGGGAACCATGTGCAGTCTGGGCCAGTGCGTCTTCAACCCATTCGGGATGTGGCGCGTGGTGGCCTTCAGCGCATCCATCCTGCCCACGGACCCGAACGGCCAGCCGTGGGACTCGACGCCGGCGTATGCGGACCCCGACCCCTACGTGTTCATGAAGATTGGCAGCCAGACGAAGTACTCGTCGGAGAAGCAGGACACGCTGTACCCGCTGTGGAACGAAGCCTTGATCGACGCGAGCGCCCTTGCCATCCAGAGCGGCCTGCACGTCGAGATCTGGGACTCCGACCTGCTGACGAACGAGCTGATAGGCAGCTGCGATCCGTGGGTTTCCGACGCGGACCTGCTGAACGAAGTCAAGACGGTGACGGGCTGCGGCCGGGCGGATATCACCCTGATGTTCTACGTGCTGTAGGAGGAGAGCCATGCGACGAATCTTCATGATTGGCCTCGCCGGCCTCCTCCTGGTGGGATGCGGCGAGCCCGGAGGCGACGGGTGCACGAGCAACGGCGACTGTCCAACGGGGCAGTACTGCGGTGCTGGAGGGGCTTGCACCTTTGACTGCACGACGGACACGGACTGCGCCGGCGGAACCCGCAGCAGCCTCGGGAAGTGCGTGAACACACCTCCGGACGGCGGGCCGCCGAAGCCAGATCAACAGGTGCCATGTGGGCCGTCGACCTGCATGGGGTGCTGCACTGGCAGCGTCTGTCAGGCAGGGATGGCAACAAGCGCCTGTGGCAAGGGTGGGGCTGCGTGCAAGGCGTGCACTGGCTCCGCGACCTGCACCAACGGCTCGTGCACAGCGGCCCCTTGTGGCCCCGGCACGTGCTCTGGCTGTTGCGCGGGCAACACCTGCATGCAGGGGACGAGCGATTCGGCCTGCGGCAAAGGCGGGGGGGCCTGCCAGCTCTGCTCCAACCTCGCCAGCTGCACGAACGGGACGTGCGCGCCCATTTCTTGCGGGCCGAGCACCTGCGCCTCGGGGTGCTGCTTGGGGAACACCTGCATGGCGGGCACAGATCCCAGCAGCTGCGGAAAAGGCGGCGGAGCCTGCTACAGCTGCAACACAGGGCAGATCTGCAAGGCCGGCCAGTGCGGGGGATTCGCGGTGAGCACCGAGTGCCCGCCAACCGAGGTCTGTGCTGGCGGCACACCCCTCTCAACGGGCTTGTGCAAGAACCCGCTGATGCTGTTCTACAAGGTCTCCATCCTGTCCGCCACGGTGAACACTCTCGACTACAGCACTGTCGCGACGGGCGAGCCGTGGGACGTCCCAGGCGGAATGCCAGATCCGTACGCTGTGATCACGATCAACGGAACGCCGAAGGCGACAACCTCGGTTGTCCAGGACTCCTACACTGCCGGCTGGCCAAGCACCATCGCGGAGGGGCTGCTTGGCGCCACGAATGCGACGCTGAAGATCGATCTCTGGGACGAGGACCTGTTGGCCTCCGACTGGATCGGCGGCGTTGAGTACAAGACGGGGGTGCCCCTGTCGGTCCTGAGGGACGAAGGCCTCACGTGGAAGGCGACGGACCCGAAGTACGGGCTCTAGGAGATCAAGGTGTCCATCCGAGCCAAGTAGGGGGGGCCGGCAGATGGCTGACATCTTGGCCGTCGACGATGACGAGCGCGTGCTGCGCGCGGTGAGGCGGATGCTCGAGCGGGCGGGCCACCGCGTGATCGCCTTCACCTCGGGCCCTGCGGCGCTCGACCACGAGGCACAACCCGACGTGGCGCTTCTCGACATCCAGATGCCGGGGATGGACGGCCCGGAGGTGGCCCGGCGGCTGCGAGTGCGGTGGCCGGAGCTGCCGGTGGTGTTCATGACGGGCGGGGCCACGGAGTCCCAGATGGCAGAGGCCACGGCTCTGGGGCCGGTGCTGGAGAAGCCGCCAGAGGCGCGGGAGTTGGTGAGGGTGGTGGGGGAGGTGGCTCGGCTGCGCGGCGTGGGTGGCCCCTCATAGGGCTCGGCTGGAACTCAGCGGGTTCGGCTCCCACTGTCGTCGTCCCCCGACGATTCGCCGGATCGAGCAGCATTGCTCGCCGAAGACGAAAAGACCTTCGTCTCTTCTTCCTTGGCTCCAGTCAACAGCTCCAGTTCTGGAGCAGTGGGCACATCCGGTAGCGCCCAGTCGGCTTCTTCAATCTGCAGCACGAACGCCACGTGCTGCCCAATCGTCACCACGTCACCGATGGCGAGCGCAGTCGCCTCGCTGATCCTCCTTGAGTTGACGAATGTCCCGTTTGACGAATCGAGGTCTTTGATGAAAGGAACGCCACCCTCTGTCCACACGGCTGCATGAGACCGGGACACGGCCGGCGCAGTCACGAGATAGTCGGCGTTGATGGAGCGGCCGATCTCCCGCACCTTCCCATACAACTTCAGAACAGGCACCCCTCTTACGGGTTTGTCTCCGAATACCCGGACGAGAACGAATCGTGGTTCTTCCTCATGCGGTGACATGTTGTTCGATCCTCCCTCGAGCTGCGAGAGCGGCCTCTCGGCTCAGGTCGCGCCAGACACCCTGATGGTGCCGCAAGCCCGGTGAGTGATCAACGGTGATACGTCCTCGGCGCCTCATGGTGTTCTCCGTGCATGTCGTGTCACCACCAAGACCCCCGAGGCGCCGACGTCGCGCAGTTCGAGGTAGTCCGGGAGCCCGAACTGCTCGAGGGCATGGACAAGCTCGTCGCCCCGCGCGGTGCCGAAGTCGTCCCCGCACCTGGTGCCATCCGCCTGCTGGAGCGCGTGTCCCTTTGAACACCGGGAGGCTGCAGAGGTCCCGGCCCGTCAGCGCCTGATGGCCAGGGCCAGCCCGTCTCGAATCGGGAGGATGGTGGTCGTGAGCTGATCGTGCCAGTGGATCAGGCGGCTCAGTGCCACTTCCGGGTGCCGAACATCACCCGCGAGATGGCGTCGCCAAGGGTGCGCACATCGTAGGGCTTCTGCAGGAAACCGTGCGCGCCCGCTGCGAGCAGCTCCCGTACCCCGCCCAGCTCCGTCTGCCCCGAGCTGAGCAGCACCCGCACCGAGGGGTCGATCTTCTTCAGGGCATGGTAGGCGGCCTCGCCATCCATGTTAGGCATCACCAGGTCGAGGATCACGATCTCGATCATGTCCTTGTGCAGATCGAAAACCTGGACCGCCTCGATACCGTCGCGGGCAGTCTTGACCGGGTAGCCCAGGCCCTCGAGCAGGCGGCGGGCGCTGTTGCGAAAGACCTCCTCGTCGTCGACCAGCAGCACCAGCCCGCGACGCACCTCCCTCGTGCGGGGCGTGGCGGCAAACTCGACCATCGGGGCGTCCCCCTGCTCCTCGGAGAGCGGCAGATGGACCCTGAAGGTCGTGCCCACGCCCTCCTCGCTCACCACCTCCACGTCGCCGCCGTGCTGGCGGGCGATGCTCAGCACGGTGGAGAGGCCCAGCCCGGTCCCCTTGCCCTTGGGCTTGGTAGTGAAGAAGGGGTCGAAGATGTGCTGGCGCACGCTCTGTGGCATGCCGCTGCCGGTGTCCCGGACCATCAGCTCCACGAACCGCTGTGGGCCGGTGGCCGGCGTCTGCGGCGGCGCGATCGACATCACCCGCAGCGTCAGGGTCCCGCCGGAGGGGAGCATGGCGTCACGGCCGTTGATG
>JBDRSE010000342.1:0-47364 GCA_043825095.1 bacterium | reverse complement strand
GCATCACCCGCACGCTCCAGGAGCTGAATCCCCGCTATGCCAAGGCGATCCAGCTCCGGCTGGTGGATGAGCTCCCCCGGCGGGACTGCGCCGCGCAGATGGGCGTGAGCCTAGGAACTTTTGACGTACTGTTTTTCCGGGCCGTAAAATCGTTCCGGACGAAGTTCATCGATGAGTAGCTGAAGACCAATGAGTGACCAGCGGACCAAAGACGAGATCCGACGCGAGCTGGAAGCGCTGGGCGAGCCGGCCGCGAACGCGGAGGAGATCGCCGCGGCCGAGCGGCTGGCGTCCCGGCTCGAGGGCTCGCTCCACGTGGTGGACGCTGGCGACGACGCAGATCTCGCCGGTCTGGTGAGAACCGTGCGATCCACCGCAGGGAGCGCCGGGGATGCCGGCGCCGCCGTGACCGACCAGCTCCTGGCCGAGCTCTTCGAACGAAAAGATGCCGCGCTGGACACGCCGCCGGACGAGCTGGAGGAGCGGCGCGCCCAGGCGCTGGCGGCCGGCGTGGACCGGATGATCGCGGGCTGCCTCCCCGGGGACGTGCCCGGAGACGTGCGGGAGCTGCTCCGGGCCTGCGCCATGATCCGCGCCTCTGCCCACGCCGTGGGCCTCTCGGCCGGGCGGCTGGAAACCCTGGTGGAGCAGGCCTATGGTGCCTCGGCACCCGAGGCGGCCGCACCGCAGCCGCAGCGCACGGGCCGCGTGCTGCGCCTGGCGCTGGCCGCTGCGGTGGCCGTGATCGTGCTGGGCGCAGGCCTGGTGGCGGGCGGGCTGCTCCAGCGCTCCGGCGCCCCGGCCGTACAGGAGCGCCTCCCCACGCACCTGACCTCGCGCACCACCCGGGACATCCTGCCGCACGCCTTCCCGCGGTCCCAGACCTCCACCGAGCGGATCGATCTCATCTATCACGACCGGCTGCGCTCCTACCGCGAGCTGAGCCTGGGCGCGTTCGACGGGTCGGGAAGGAGCGGCCGATGAGGAGGCTCGTGACCCATCTGGGCGTGCTCGCGCTGGTCTTCGCCCTGCTCGGCGGGGCCGCGGCCTGCACCAAGCGCCAGCCGGGCCACACCGAGCAACGCCCCCGGGTGGACCGCGCGCTCATGGCCTGTCTGGGCGCGCTCCGGGCCTACCACCGGCAGGCCGACCTGCACCTGGCGCGCGCCGACCCGACCGCCGCCATCGCCGCGGTGGAGCAGATCGTGGGCATGAAGTGCATCCAGCGCAAAAACCCCGAGATCCAGGAGGCGGTGCTCGACGCCTACGGACGGCTGGCGCGGCTGCAGATGCAGCGGGGCCGGCTGGACCAGGCCGCCGCGTGGCTGGACCGGGGCATGCGGCGCCCGGGACCGGACTCCTTCTTCCGGGCGAACCTGTACATGGTGCAGGGAGATCTGCTGGACGCGCGCGCCGGCAAGCTCGACAAGGAGGGCAAAAAGAGCGACGCGGACACGCTGCGCCGGCGCGCGATCAATGCCTTCGAGATCTCCTCCAAGATGAACCGCCGGCTGCTGCAGGAGCTGGTCAAGTGAACCGCCGCTGCCGAACGCTCCGCGCCGTGCCGTGGGCCCTGGCGCTGCCCACCTGTCTGTCGCTGGTCGCCTGCGCCATGCAGTCCAGGGCCCCTGCCACACACGCGGAGGCCGCGGGCTCGGGGACTGCGGGCGAACCCTACAAAAAGACACCCGCGCCTCGATCCATCGTCGAGTGGGAGGCCCTGCAGCAGCGCCACTCCAACCTGCTGGCCGTGCTGGCGTCTCCGGCGCCGGCGCCCCCCGATTCCGTTGCACCTCAGGGGGGCCCCATGCCGCTGGAGCGTCCCGGCAACCGTCCGACTCCGCGTCCCGAGTCCCCGCCCACGGCGGTGAGCCGGCAGACGATCCGCTGCCAGAAGATCTGTCGGCACGTGCGCGCGATCTGCCACTCTGCGCGCCGCATCTGCGAGATCGCGGCGCGGCTGGAAGAGGAGCCCTCGCGTCGCGCCTGCGAGCGCAGCCGCCGGCGGTGTCGGGACGCCCGGAGCGTCACCTCCCGCAACGGATGCACGGGCTGCAGCCAGGCCCGCACCGGCCGCCGCAGCCCGCTGCAGCGCTGGGCGTGCCGCGCCTTCGCCGTCTCTCCCCGGCGCAGCCATTGAAATCAGCGCCCTAGAATTCTCAGAAAGGTCCGGGAGGCCGGCGCTGGCCCTGCAGAACGCCGGTTTCCCATTGCAGGTCCCCGGACTGAGAGGTATTGTCCCCACTGTGCAGCGAGAGTGTGTTGGGCGGCAACGACCACGAAAGGGTTCGCAATCATGAGTACAGCCGTTCCGTCCCTGACCGCGGACGAATGGCGAGGCCGAATCGCCAGTCATTTCGAGTCCAAACCAGAATACCTGATCCCGATCCTCCAGTACCTCCAGGCCGAAGGCGGCTACCTCTCCCCGGAGTCCATGCTCGCCGCGGCGCGGTTTCTGCGGATCCCGGAGAGCAAGGTGCTGGGCGTGGCCAGCTTCTACGCGCAGTTCGTCTTCGAGCCCCAAGGGGAGCACCGGATCACCATCTGCCGGGGCACCGCCTGCCACGTCAAGGGCAGCGGGCGCATCGAGACCGAGCTGTGCGCCAGCCTGTCCGTCCCGCCGGGCGGCACCACCGGGGACCTGCTGTTCACCCTGGAGATCGTGGCCTGCGTGGGTGCCTGCGCCCTGGCGCCGGTGGTGGTGGTCAACGGCGAGGTCTTCGCCGACCAGTCCGTCGCGTCGGTGACCGAGCAGGTGGACAAGCTCCGCAAGCAGAGCGAAGAGGCGGCCGAGGCCGAGCAGGCCGGCGCAGCCGAGATATCGACCGAAGCCTAGCAGTCACCGATCCAGGGGTCGGGTAGGGCTGCAATCCCAACCGAGGGAGATATGACCGTGAACCTCGACGACAGAATCAAGACGGCAAAGGAGCAGTGGAAAGAGCTCCAGGAGGGCGACGACCTGCGGATCTGGGTCGGCTCGGCCACCTGCGGCCTGGCCGCCGGCGCCAAGAAACTGCTCGTGCAGCTCCCGGGCGCCCTGGCGGACCAGGGGCTGAAGGCCCGGATCGTGCCCGTGGGCTGCATCGGGATGTGCTTCGCCGAGCCGCTCGTGGACATCCAGGAGCCAGGCAAGCCGCGTGTGTCGTACCGCAACGTCACCGCGGAGGCACTGCCCGAGATCCTCGAAGGGCAGCTCAAGCACGGCGGCCCGCCCGAGAAGTGGGTGTTCGGCACCCTGGGCGAGGGCAGCTACGACGGCCTGCCGCGGCTGGAGGAGCAGGCGGTGCTCAAGCCGCAGCTCCGCATCGCATTGCGCAACTGCGGTTGGATCGATCCGACGTCCTTTGACCACTACCTCGCCCGCGGCGGGTATCAGGGGCTGCAGCGCGCCCTGTCCATGACGCCCGAGGAGGTGATCGAGGAGGTGGTGAGCTCCGGGCTGCGCGGCCGGGGCGGCGGGGGCTTCCCCACCGGCGTGAAGTGGCGCTTTTGCCGCGGCGCCAAGGGCGACCAGAAGTACCTCATCTGCAACGCGGATGAGGGGGACCCCGGCGCCTTCATGGACCGCTCGGTGCTCGAGGGCGACCCGCACTCGGTGCTCGAGGGGATGATCGTCGCCGCGTACGCCATCGGCGCAAGCGTAGGCTACATCTACATCCGCGCCGAGTATCCGCTGGCCGTGAAGCGGCTCCGGCACGCCATGGACCAGATGCGGGAGGCCAACCTGCTGGGCGACGATGTGCTCGGTAGCGGCTTCGACTTCGAGATCAAGATCAAGGAGGGCGCAGGCGCCTTCGTGTGCGGCGAGGAGACGGCGCTCATCGCCTCCATCGAGGGCCAGCGCGGCATGCCGCGTCCCAGGCCGCCCTTCCCGGCCAACAAGGGATTGTTCGGCAAGCCCTCCAACGTGAACAACGTCGAGACCTTCGGCAACGTGGCCACGATCCTGCGGGAGGGCGCCAACTGGTTCTCGGACTTCGGCACCACCGAGAGCCCGGGTACCAAGACCTTCGCCCTCACCGGCAAGGTCAAGAACCCGGGCCTTATCGAGGTGCCCATGGGCATCACCTTGCGGGAGGTGGTTTACGGCGTGGGGGGCGGCATCACCGACAACCGCCCCTTCAAGGCGGCGCAGACCGGCGGACCCTCTGGGGGGTGCCTTCCCGAGCGGTTCCTGGACACCCCCATCGAGTACGCCACCCTGGCCAAGGCGGGTTCCATCATGGGGTCTGGCGGGCTCGTCATCATGGACGACCACACCTGCACGGTGGACATCGCGCGGTACTTTCTCTCCTTCACGCAGAACGAGTCCTGCGGCAAATGCACGCCCTGCCGGGTGGGCACCCGGGAGATGCTCACCATCCTGGAGCGCATCTGCGACGGCAAAGGCCAGGAAGGTGACATCGAGCTGCTCGAGGAGCTGGGGGAGTCGATCAAGAATTCGTCCCTCTGCGGCCTGGGCCAAACCGCCCCCAACCCGACTTTGACCACGATCAAGTACTTCCGCGAGGAGTACGAGGCGCACATCCGTGACCGCACGTGTCCGGGCCTGACCTGCAAGGCGCTGCTCCCCTCCACCGTTGATCCAGAAGCAGCCTCGGTGCCCGCCGGTCTGATCAGAGTGACCGTCGAACGCTGCGACGCCTGCGGCAAATGCGTGCAGGCCTGTGCCGTCGCACACTCGAAGAGCAAGGACCCCGAGCTGGCGATGGACGAAGATCCGCCACCCCGGCCCCGGGTGCTGCTGCACAAGGTCAAGGGCGCCACCGTGCCCAGGGCATGCCGGCACTGCGAGGCCGCGGCCTGCGTGCTCGTGTGCCCCACGGGGGCGATGCGGAAAACAGTGCAGGGGGGACCGGTCCTGTGTGACGACCACCTGTGCATCGGCTGCCAGAGCTGCGTGCTCATGTGCCCCTACGGCGTGCCCGAGGCGTACCAGGAGGGTGAAAAGATCACCAAGTGTGACCTGTGCATCGACCGCTTGGAGCGGGGCGGGATCCCCGCCTGTGTGGAGGCCTGTCCCACGACGTGTCTGGAATGGGTCAAAAGATAGGCTCAGCAAGCCCCACATGATCCACCAGGACAAGTTATCCAGTGCGGCGTCAGGCTGCTGCGACGTCTGCAAGTCCGACGCGGTGATCGTGGAATAGGAGAGCGAGAAGCCATGGCTGAAGTAACGCTGACGATTGACGGGCAGAGCGTGACGGTGGAGGAGGGAAGCACCATCCTCGAGGCCGCCCATCAGGCCGAGATCCGGATCCCGACCCTGTGCTGGGACCCGGATCTGAAGCCCTACGGCGGCTGCCGCCTGTGCATCGTGCACGTGGACGGGCTCCGGGGCCTGCCTCCGGCCTGCACCACCCTGGCAGCGGACGGCATGCAGGTCACCACCGAAAACGACGAAATCCTCAAGGCGCGCCGCATGGTGGTCCGGCTGCTCAAGGCCGACCACCCCAACGACTGCCTGGCCTGCCGGGCCAACCTGAGCTGCGAGCTGCAGCGGCTGTCCCGGGAGCTGGGGGTCTACGAGCACGGGCTGCCCCCCACGAACCGGGTGGGCACCAAGGACGAATCCAATCCGGTGTTCGTCCGTGACATGAGCAAGTGCGTGCTCTGCGCGCGCTGTGTGAAGACCTGTCACGAGATCCTCGGCCTGGGCGCCATCGACCTCCTGGAGCGAGGGTACGCCTCCGAGCCGTCGCCGTTCATGACGAAGGAGATCCGCCAGTCCAGCTGCGAGTCCTGCGGGGAGTGCGTGGTGCACTGCCCCACCGGTGCGCTGGCCTTCACCGACCCGCCCCCCGAGCCCGACTCCGAGGCGGCCACCATCTGCCCCTTCTGCGGCACGGGCTGCTCCATCCTGCTCGGCGCCCGCAAGGGCAAGATCGTCCGGGCCCGGGGAAACCGCGACAGCCCGGTCAACAAAGGTGTGCTGTGCGTCAAGGGACGGTTCGGCTCCTTCGAGTACGTCAACCACCCCGACCGCCTGACCACTCCGCTCGTGCGCAGGGACGGCGAGCTGCGGGAGGCGAGCTGGGAGGAGGCCCTGGACCTGGTGGCCGGCAAGCTCGGCGCCATCGCCCCCGGGGCCTTCGGGGCCTTCTCGTCGGCCAAGGTGGCCAACGAGGACAACTACCTGATGCAGAAGTTCACCCGGGTGGTGATGAGGTCGAACAACGTCGACCACTGCGCACGATTGTGACACAGCTCCACGGTGGCCGGTCTGGCCGCTGCGTTCGGTTCCGGGGCGATGACCAACTCCATCGAGTGCGTGGAAAAGGCCGAGGTCTTCCTCGTCACGGGATCCAACACCACTGACAACCACCCCATTATCGGGCACGGCGTGCGGCGCGCGGTCGCCCGCGGCGCCAAGCTGATCCTGTTCGACCCCCGCCGCATCCAGCTGACGAACTTGGCGAACGTCTGGGGACGGCAGCGCCCGGGCACGGACGTGGCCTGGATCAACGGCCTGATGCACGTGATCATCAAGGAGGGCCTCGCGGACCAGGAGTTCATCGAGCAGCGGACCGAAGGGTTTGCCGAGCTCCGGGAGGTCGTCGGGAAGTACGACCCCGCCCGGGTCGAGGAGATCACCGGGGTTCCGGCCGACGATCTCGTCGCCGCAGCGCGGCTCTTCGCGTCGGGCAAGCCGGCGTCGATCCTGTACTCCATGGGCATCACCCAGCACACCCAGGGCACCGACAACGTGAAGTCCCTGGCCAACCTGGCCATGCTCTGCGGCAACATGGGCGTCGAAGGCGGCGGCGTAAACCCGCTCCGCGGCCAGAACAACGTCCAGGGCGCCTGTGACATGGGCTGTTTGCCCAACGTGTATCCCGGCTACCAGAAGGTGGATGATCCCGCCGCCCGGGAAAAGTTCGGCAAGGCCTGGGGGGTGACCGACCTGAACGAGCAGGTGGGGCTGCCGCTCACCCACATGATCCCCAAGGCCGCCAAGGGCGAGATCAAGGCCCTGTACATCATGGGGGAAAACCCCATGCTCAGCGATCCGGACCTCACCCACGTCAAGCAGGCCCTGGAGAACCTGGACCTCTTGGTGGTACAGGATCTCTTCGTCACCGAAACCGCCCGGCTCGCCGACGTGGTCCTGCCGGCCTCGTCCTACGCCGAGCGCCCGGGCACGGCCACCAACACCGAGCGCCGGGTGCAGCTGATGAACCGGGTCATCGACCCGCTGCCGGGCACCAAGCCCGACTGGCAGATCCTCACCGAGCTCGCCCGGCGCATGGGGCACGACTGGAAGTACACGTCCGAGTCGGAGATCTTCGATGAGCTGGCGAGCGTCACCCCGCAGTACGGCGGCATCTCCTACGCCCGCCTCGAGGCCGGTGCGCAGCTCTGCTGGCCCGTGCCCACGGCGCAGCACCCGGGCACGAAGATCCTGCACAAGGACCGATTCGTCCGGGGGTTGGGCAAGTTCCATGCGGTGGAGCACCTCGATCCGGCCGAGATGCCCGACGACGACTTCCCGATGATCCTGACCACGGGGCGCATCCTCGAGCATTTCCATACGGGCACCATGACCCGCAAGTCCAAGGGGCTCGACGCCCTCTGCCCGAGCCCCTACTGCGAGCTGAACCTGGCTGACGCCAACCGGCTCGACATCGCCGATGGTGACAGGGTGCGGGTGGAGTCCCGCCGCGGTGTCATCGAGCTCGAGGCCCGGGTGCAGGAGCGCGTGGACACCGGTGTGCTGTTCATCCCCTTCCACTTCTGGGAGGCCGCGGCCAACCTGCTCACCAACACCGCCCTGGACCCCACGGCCAACATCCCCGAGCTCAAGGTCTGCTCCGCCCGGGTCGCCAAAGCATAGGATCCCCGAAAACCGTCCATCTGGGCCGCCTTCCTCCAGGCGGCGGACAGAGGGGTGCCTCCGTAAAGGCTACGAAATGGATTGTGGCGGGGTCGCGTTGAGGAAGGGAGGGGGGAGACTACAGGTCGTGGGGCGTGACCGTCTTGCGCTTGTTGTTCTTCGCGCGGGCTACGCCGGCGGTGAGCAGGTCATGCACCTTGGCCGACACGGCGGCGATGAGCATGCCGTCGGCACGCATGTTGTTCGCCTTGACGACTTCCTTCACCTTGGAGCCGACCACGAGGATCTCCCCACCCTTCTTGGCGCCCTTCTTCGGGGCGGCCTTCTTCGCGGCCTTCTTCGGAGCGGCCTTCTTTACGGGGGCTTTCTTCTTTGTTGCCATGATGTCCCTCCTGCGGACCCTAATCTTCCGCAGCTGTGATGCCGGTGATCCGGCTGTTAAAGCTCGTCTAACGGCTGATCTCGCAACATTCTAGAAGCATGATCACCAAAATCAAGCGTATTCTTGCCTGAAAGTACGTTTTTTGGCCGATCTGAGACGATTTTTTCACCGAAACCGCAACTCAGAGGTGACTACGAACCACTTTGGTGCCTTCGAGGTGGCGTTGTTGGAATCTGTTTACAGGGCGTCACGCGCCCGTTTGCTTGTGTCTTCAGGGCTGCGTGGGATATGATTCGAGCCGACCGGGGCGACGCTGCAACAGCCCTTTCAATGAGGATGACCAGCCCATGAGACGATGGTTCTTCGCGTGCCTTCCGCTCCTGATCGCCGTCTGCGCGGCCGCCTGCTCGGACGACGACGACACCCCACCGGCGCCCCCGCTGACGGTAACTCCGGACCCGGTGGGTGTGGAGACGGGAGCGTACCGCACGGTCAAGGTGACCCTCGACGAGCGTTTCGGCGAGGACCACGTCATCCCGGTCCGGGTGGAGGACACCGGTGTGGCGTCAGTGCCCGCCGAGGTCACCGTGGCGGCCAGCGCCCTCGAGGCGACCTTCCGGCTGGACGGCCTCGCGGAGGGCACCACGACCCTCCACGTGGGAGAGGCTGAGGTGGGGGTGCACGTGGTTTCGACCGCATTCCAGTGCGGAGACCCGGTCGCCGGGACGCTCACCGACACCGACGGGCTCGGCGCCCAAGACGCCGGGGACCTGACCGGAGCGGCCGTGGCGCCGCCCGGCGACCACCACGACTGGCCCCTCACCCAACGCTCCGTCACGCTCTGTTGTGCCGCAGACATCACGCCCACCGGATTCCGGGCCGTCGGCCCCGCCGTACAGGTCGACATCGACGGTGGGCTGCTCGAGAAGTTCGTCGAGGTGACCCTGCCCTACAAGGACGCGCTCCTGCCCGACGGCGCCCATGCCGGGCAGCTGCGGGTGGCAGTGCAGCTCCGGGGCTATCCCAGCTGGACCGCCCCGGTGCCGAACGTCTGGGTGGAGCCCCACGCCGTGGACGGACGACTCCGCTTCCGTTACGACGAGGGCGCCACGTTCCAGGTGGTGGTCCCCGCTGACGCCGGGCAGCCCAAGCAGCGCCACTTCACCTACCGCGCCATCCTGGGCTTCTCCATGGGCGGCGGCGGGGCCGGATCCGTCGGGCTGCGCAACCCGGACCGCTTCGACTTCATCGCCCAGGCCGGCGGGGAGCCGGGCATCGACATGGTCTACTCCGTCCAGTCCATCTTGGACTATCTGCTGGGGGGCTTCTGCAACGCCGCGGACGAGGCCGCGGGGACGGGCAACATCGGCGAGCTCTGCCCGCTCAAGCGCCCCCCGCTCACCCGCCAGTACGAGCGGCCCTCCTCCTACGAACACTGGATCTACGAGCCCTACGAGGGCACCTACATCTATCTGCGGCGGGAGTTCTACATCCGGGCCATGCGCGACCTGGTGCGCGCCTTTGGCAACCCGTTCTACTACAACCCCCTGAGCACGGTGCTGCCCCCCGGAGTGCCCGAGTCCTACCTGTCCGTAGAAACCCCCTGCGCCAGCCCCATCGTGCTGCAGAACTTCTACAACCGGGACTACAACCCCGACGGCTCCCACGACGTGATCACGTACTGCGACGCCAGTGAGAGCGAGGACTCCCCGGACCTGGGAATCGCCGTTTTCGACCCGGCGCTGCCCAAGACCAACCCGCTGTACGTGGCGCTGGCCGTGGACGTGAACGGCAACGGGGTCCGGGACAGCGGAGAGCCGGTGCTCCAGATGCTGCGCGAGCCCTTCTCCGACGTCGGGGTGGACGGGCTGCCTAGCGCCGAAGAGCCGGGCTACGATCCCATCACCAATCCGGATCCCTCGAACGACGACTACCACTGGCTCAAGAACCCCTGGGGCACCGAGGGAAACTGGCGCTACGACGACGGGGAACCCTTCGAGGACACCGGCCTGGACGGCGTGGCCGGCGCCGGCTGCGAGATCGACTCCGGCACCCCGGGCTGTTACGACCATGGCGAAGGCAACGGGGTCTACGACGTGACCCCCGGGTACGAGAGCTGGCTCTCCCACGGCGCCCGCTCCCTCTATGCGCGGCTCACTCCGGAACAGCAGGCTAGGGTGACGGTCTGGTCGGACAGCGGGATCCGGGACTTCTTCAACTGCCACGTGTCCACCAACCAGTTCGTGGGCCAGCAGGCGTCCATGGGGGAGCAGGTGCGGGTGTACATGGGGTTCCAGCGGATGACCAACAACCCGGTCACCGAGACCACCTTCGACTTCCAGAGGGTGGACTACGACACCATCGGTCGGCACATCTACGTGCAGTACGGCAACCCCGACGCCAACCAGGCGCAGATCGACCTGGGCGACGGGCGCCACGTGGGCGCGGCGCTGGAGTTCATCTACCGCCTCACCACGCCCTTCGCCTTCATCTCCCAGCGCTGGCCCGACGGCGACCGGGCCCTCGAAAACGACGACCGGCCCCGGGAGGAGCACTTCCTGGGCACGGGGAACGACCCCCTGACCTTCACGGCCTCCAACGGCCGGGAAACCCACTATTCGGTGTACCTCCCCCCCGGCTACTTCCTGGACGCCAACGCCGGGCTGCGCTACCCGGTGGTCTACGTGCTGCACGGCTACGGCATGGATCCCGACGACATCATCGAGGCCTCCGGCGTGTTCGAGAACTACATGATCGGCCCGAACATCGTCGACAGCGCCCGGTACCAGAAGATGATCATCGTGTACGTGGACGGCCGCTGCCGCCCGGGTGGGCAGCTGGGCACCGACGGCAACAGCTACATGATCTGGAGCGACCTGGGCGCGGACGGCTGCGAGAAGGGCACTTTCTACGCCGACTCTCCCACCGGGTCCACCGCCCTGGGCGCGACGCAGCTGCTGGAGCTCATGGACATCATCGATCAGGACTACCGGACCAAGGCCCCGGAGAGTCTCGACGTGAACGACTGACGACTGACACGAGTCCGGCAACACGATCAATCGGATCCGATTGATCAAAAAAGCGCCTGCGAACGCTTTCCATTAATAGAAGAAGAGACCGAGGGGGCTGAGAAACGGAGATCGGAGCGCCTCACCTAGACCCGACTGGGCTTCAATGGTATCACTCGGCCGAACTGCGGATCTGTAACATGAATCAAAACGTCACACAGAAGCTAGGTCTGCTCGCCGCCGTGGCCGTGGTGCTCGGCAACATCGTCGGGGTGATGGTCTTCCTGACGCCGGCCATCGCCGCGAAGCACCTTCCCTGGGACAGCTGGTACCTCGCCGCCTGGGCCGTGGGCGGCGCCGTGGCGCTGCTGGGCGCCCTCGCCCTCGGGGAGCTCGGCGCGATGATGCCCGAGGCCGGTGGGGACTACATCTTCATCCGGGAGGCCTACGGCGAGCGCACCGCGTTCCTGTCGGGCTGGACCTCGGTGGTGATCACCTTTCCCGGCTCCATCGCCGCCATGGCCGTGGGCCTCTGCTTCTACCAGGGTCCCGCCCTGCTGGGCGGCTGGGTCCGCGCCCCGCTGTTCACGCTGACCTTCGGCGACTGGTACTACACCCTGAGCGGGGCTCAGCTATTGGGGCTCGGGGTGATCTTGCTGCTCACCACCGTGAACCACCTGGGGCTGAAGCTCACCGGGTGGGTGCAGACAGCGATCACCGCGACGCCGCTCCTGCTGTTGCTCACGGCCGGCGTGGCCGCCCTGTTCGTCGCTTCGCCGGCCGGAGCGCTGCCCAAGGTGTCCACTGCAAATATGAGTCCGTGGCTCGGCCTCTGGCCGGCCATCGTGCCCATCTTCTTCGCGTACGCCGGGTGGAACGTGACGACCTACATCGGAGGCGAGATCCGCGAGCCGGGGCGGAACATTCCCCGGTCGCTGATTATCGGCACCGCCCTGGCGGTGGTCGTCTACCTGGTGGTGAACTGGGTCTTCCTGCAGGGGGTCCCGGCCGCGTCCATGACCAAGGTGCCCTTCGTGCCCGCGGTGGCCGTGAGCAGGCTCTTCGGTGGCTGGGCCGGCAGCGTGCTCACCCTCGTCATCGCCCTCGCCGTGCTGGGCAGCCTGAACGCCACGGTCCTGGCCGGGGCCCGGATCAGCTACGCCATGGCAGGACACGGCCTGGCCTTCGGCTTCCTGCGAAACCGCAGCGACCGCTTCACGACGCCGGCGGCGGCGCTCTGGATCCAGGCGGCGGTGGCCGCGGCGCTCGTGCTCACCGGACGCTTCGATCAGCTCGTCAAGTACGTCGTGGCCGTGATGCTCGTCTTCTCCAGCATCGCCGTGGCCGCCGTGATCGTGCTCCGCTTTCGCCGCCCTGAATTGGACCGCCCCTACCGGGCCTGGGGCTATCCGGCGACCCCCATCGCCTACGTGCTCTTCAGCATCGCGGCGGTGATCGGCCTCTGCGTCAAGTCGCCCACCGAGGTGATCTGGGGTCTGCTGATCACGGCCCTGGGCCTGCCGGCATTCGAATGGCTGCGACGACGACGTTGATTGAGGAACCCATGGACGAGAAGAAACGCCAGCAGCTTTCCACTTTCTTCGAGCAGAAGATCCCCTTCAATCGGTTTCTCGGCGTCACGGTGCGGCAGTTCGACAGCGGCCTGGTGCAGCTGGAGCTCCCCGCCCGGGACGAGTTCATCGGCAACCCCATGCTGCCCGCGCTGCACGGCGGCGTCATCTCGTCGCTCCTGGACACGGCGGGCGGCGGCGCGGTCTGGTCCCAGGTGGGAAACGGCGAGGCGGTCTCCACAGTGGACCTCCGGGTGGACTTCTTGCGGCCCGGCCGCCAGCTGCCCCTGGTGGGGCAGGGCAAGGTGGTCCGGCTGGGCAACAAGGTGGGCGTGACCGAGCTCCGGGCCTTCCACCCCGGCGCCCAGGACAAACCCGTGGCGGCCGGCATGGGGGTCTACAACATCGCTCGGCTCTCCGAAGAGGAGCAGCGCGCCTGGCAGGAATTCCTGACGAAAATGTAGGCCACGGAAAATCCCACCGTCACCATGATCAGCTGCGCCAAGGCGTAGAACTGGAACGGAATGAGGGAGTGGATCAGCCAGAAGTGCGCCGGCCGGCCCAAGAACAGCAGGAACGTGCCGAGCACCTTGATCCCGAGGATCCAGAGCTGGACCACCAACAGACGAATCAGCAGCCCCTGCTCTCCCGCGACCAGGTCTACGGCCGCGCTCCACAGCAGCCACCACGGCGCGGCGTAGGCCAGCACGATCAGCACTGTGACCCGCACCAGGTTCAGGCCGCCTCCCCCCACGAAGCCCACGGTCACGTCGATGGTGCCGAAGGAGAACTCTCGCCCAAGCTGGAAAAAGAGCACCAGCTCGAGCACTGCCATCACCAGCGCGACCGCCACGACGGCGGCCGGTCCCCGGACCCGAACGCCACCCTGGGCCAGCCCGAGCACGCCACCACCGAAGAGCGCCGTGGCGGCCACCGCGTGATCGCCGGCCAACAGCCTGAACAGTCCCAGCACCAGCACCGCGAGGTGCGCGCCGCTGCCCTGCCGCAGCAGCACGAGCGCCAGCACCGCCAGGCCCTGGGCCCAGAGCGCGTACCAGGTGAGGCCGGTCCAGCCGAGCCGCGGGAGGTGCGCCAGGATCCAGGCCAGCAGGATCACGCCGCCTGCGATCCACCAACCACGATCCAGGCGCGCCTCGTCCGGGCGCGCCTTGGGCAGGGCCAAAATGGCCGCGGGAACCCCCAGGGCGACGAGCCAGGCGAGCGGCACGCTGGACCCCTTTGGGGAGCTGCCGAACCCGCACGCCAGCCCGAGGGCCAACAACAGCAGCAGCAGCCCGGCACCGACACCGAACCGCAGGGTCAGGAAGCGGCGGCGCCAGGCCCAGCCGGCCAAGCCGAGGACCAGGACAACGCCCACGCCGCCCACGAGCGCGTGCCGCCCGCCCCACCAGCGTACCGCCGGGAGTGGTAAGAACAGCGCCACCGCCCAGAGCGCCGCGGCCAGCCCGGGATATTCCCGCAGCCCGTGGCTCAGTCGGCCGGTCGCCCGCAGCCAGCCCAGCGAACCGAGCACGAGCCCCAGGGCCGGGGCAGACAGCCACAGGCGCCCCGTGGGATCCCCCCGGTGCAGCCGCAACAACCAGTCCACGCTCCACCCGCCCAGCAGCACGAGCGCAAAGGGAGCCGCGGCGAGGCCGCACCAGGGAAGCAGCGACCAACGTCGGTGCGCCGCAAACCACAGGAGGGCCAGTCCAAGCAGCAGCCCCGCGCCGATCAGGGTCGACACCCGGCTGTCGAGCACGAACAGGGTGCTGACTGCCGCCGCGCTCGGCAGCAGGGTCAGGAGCCCGAGCCGCAGGCTCCCGCCGGTGCGCTCCAGCTCCGCGCCGGCCGCGAGCAGCAGCAGCGGAACCGTGAGAAAGAGGCTGAGCACGGCGATCCAGAGCCAGCCGCTCGCCCGCAGGGCCGCCTGCCGCAGCTCTGTGGCGCGTCGCAGCAGCCGGACGCTCGCCTTCCGGGCGGCCGGGTAGCGCCCCGCCTCCCGGGCCTGCTTCGCCTCGGCCAGCAGGCGATCGAGCTCAGGCACGCCGCGGCCCAGGATCGCCTGCAGGTGGGCCCGGCGCCCGGCGGCATGGTTGTACGCCAGCGCCGCGCGCTCCGCATCGCTGAGCTCCAGGGCCTCGTAGAGCGCGGGAAGCTCCGCTCCCCAGGGCGACGCCACCCCGAGCAGGGCGGTCACCGTCGGCGCCAGCGAGCGCTGGTCGGTGTCGCGCCGCCCCAGGGGCAGCACGCCAGGGCCGGCAAGAACGAAGGGCGCCCGGGTGGCCTCCGGCTCTCCGGCGCCGTGATTGCCCACGGCGTTGCAGCTGTGATCCGCCATGACCAGCACCGACGCGTCCGGTCCCATGCGTCGCCGCAGCTCGGGGATCAGCGAGTCGTACTCGGCGAGCTTCTGCCGATACAGGCCCCGCACGCCGCGATCCTTGTGCGCCGCGTGGTCCGAGCCGATCAGGTGCAGCACCACCAGGTCCCAGCCCCCTGGCAGCAGGCGCCGGGCGTCCTTGAGGGCCGCCCGGTCGGTGCGGTGCAGATCGTCGATGCCGAGATCCGGCTGCGGATAGCTCTGCCGGACGGTGTTGCGGTACAGGTCGATCCAGATGTGGTCCCCGATGAGCACGATCCGGCGACCGGCCCGATGCAGCCTCCGGAACAGTGAATCCCCGCGGACCGGGGGAGAGCGGAAGTTGTGGATGGCGTGGGTCGGCCGCGGCTCGACCCCGGTTCCCAGCGCCCGGACGCAGGTCCCGGTCATGGTGAAAGAGCCGGTCCGCGCCACCCCCCACACGCCCTGGCGCCGCAGGGCCGCCAGGTTCGGCATCAGCTCGGCGTCAAAGGCCGCGTCGGCCCGCATGGAGTCGAAGACGAGCCACAGGAGCCGCTTGCCCGGCGCGCGCACCCGGACCGGATCCCGAGGCGCGGGCTTCGGATCGGGCTCCTCCGCACCCACGAAGAACAGCGCGGTCCAGCCGGCGGTCATGGTCGCGCCGCCGAGGAACACAGCCACCGCCAGCCCGACGACCCCGAGCCACGGAGCGACCCCGCGGTGAGCTACCGGTTCTTGGATCGCTTTTCCAGCCATGTCGTCAGCCAGACACGCAGGCCGATGGCGGCGGCGAGGGCGATGCCGATGCTCAAAAAGAACCAGTTACGCTGATACAGGGCCACCGGGACGATCAGCGCTGCGCCCGCCAGCACCATGACGTCTGGCCAGCTGAAGTGGGAGATCTTCTTCTCGGGGGCTGAGGTCATCGCATTGCGCTCGGACGAACGGCACCCAAGGGCCCGTGCAACAATAAATCATCGCTTCAGGGCGTCGAGGCGCCCGGCTGGCAAGGCGCGAGAAGGGAGCGTACCTCGTGGTACGCGACCGCCGAGCAACGAAGCCAGGCGGGATGGATCGGCGCCCTGGGTGATCGAGTTATTGTTGCATGGGCCCTAAGGTACCCGAAGACCGGGATCACGTCCAGGCGAGGAATGGGGATTAATTGTGGTAAAACCCCGCCATGAGGATCCTGCACCTGTACAAGGCGTATCCTCCCATCAAGGGCGGCATCGAGAACACCATCGAGCTCCTGGCCGAGGCCCAGGCCGCGGCCGGGCACGACGTCACGGTGCTGGTGTCCTCCGGTGGGCCCCGACCACACACCGAATCCCTCAGCGGGGTCCGGGTGATCCGGGCCGCTCGGCTGCTGGAGCTCGCCTCGACCCCGCTCAGCCCCGCGCTGCCGCTGCACCTGCTCCGGCGCCGCGCCGACATCGCGCACGTCCACTCGCCCTATCCCCCAGCGGAGGTGGCGAACCTGCTCTGCGGACGCGCGCGCCGGACCGTGATCACCTATCACAGCGACGTGGTCCGGCAGCAACGAATCCTGCGCCTCTACGCGCCGCTCCTCGGCTACGTCCTGCAGCGGGCTGACCGGATCTTTCCCACGAGCGAGCCCTACCTCCGTCGCTCGAAGTTCCTCCAGAGGGTGGCCGATCGGTGTCAGGTGATTCCCCTGGGAATCCGCCTGGCCCCCTTCCAGTCCCCGGACGCGACCCAGGCGGCTCGCTTCCGGCTAGCCTGGAGCAGCGGCGCCGGGGGAGTGAGTCGACCCGTGGTGCTCTTCGTGGGACGGCTCCGCGCGTACAAGGGCCTGCCCTACCTGCTCCGGGCCGTGACGCGCCTCGACGCCAACCTCGCCATTGTCGGCGACGGACCCGAGTACCGGAGCCTGCGCACCCTGGCCGAAGCCCTGGGATTGGCTGACCGCGTGCACTTCGCCGGTCACCTTCCCGACGAGGAGCTGCCCGCCGCCTATCAGGCCGCGGACGTGTTCGCGCTCCCGTCCCATCTTCCCTCCGAGGCCTTCGGGCTGGTCATGGTGGAGGCGATGGCGTCGGGCCTGCCGGTGGTATGCACGGAGCTAGGCACCGGAACCTCGGTGGTGAACCGTCACCAGGAAACCGGCCTCGTCGTGCCTCCGGCAGACCCCGAGGCCCTGGCCGGGGCGCTCCACCGCCTGCTCACCGACGAGGCGCTCCGCCGGAAACTTGGCGCTGCCGGCCGTTCCCGAGCCACGGTCGAATTCTCGGCAGAGGTGTACGTCAGGCGCACCATGGACGCGTATCACGACGTCCTCAGCTCCTGAGGGCTCCTGCCTCCTGCTCCAGCTCCGCTACGAGCTGCGCGAGGGTGGCGGGCTCCACGAGATGCAAATCTCCGCAGAACCGGCAGCTGACCTCTGCGGGCTCACCCGAGGCGATGATCTCCCGCAGCACCTCCGTGCCGACCGCGCGGAGCGCCTCGGTGACCCGGTGCCCACCGCAGGGACAATGGAACCGGACCCGCCGCCACTCCAGCAGCTGCGCCGGGTGGCCCATCAGGTCCGACAGCTTCGCCTCCAGGTCCGAGCCGCTGCGGAGCTCCTGCTCCAGCCACCCTGCCGCCACCCGGGCGCGGGCGCCGCGCAGGAGCGTTGGCCCGGCGCCGGGGGCGGTCTGGACCAGCACGCCGCCCGCCCACTCCACGCCGCCGGCCCCGTCCAGCAGCACGTCGCAGCGCAGGGCGGACGGCATCTGCTCCGACTGCACGAGGTACTGTTCGAGGTCTCCGTCCACCTCGCCGCTGCGCAGGGAGGTGTGACCCTGGTAGATATCCCTGAGCCCGAGATCCCGATGCACCACCACGTCCCCGCTCGCCCCCACCGCGGGCGTGGTCGAGACGCGGACTCCGGCGGAGGCCTCTAGCTCCAGCTCCGGCGATCCGACGTAGCCCCGCACCTCGCCCGCGTCGTTGGCGTCCACGGTCACGCCCCGGAGCGGTCCGTCTCCCATCACCTGGAGGGTCACGCGTTCGTTGCCCTTGGTGAGGGTCGTCATGAGCATGCCGCCCAGCAGCCCACGGCCGAGAGCGACCGCCGACAATCCCCGAAGGCCGTGGCGCTCCGCAGCCTCGCGACAGGTCCCGGTCATCAAGGCAACGATGACTCGCAGGGGCGGATCGTCCACCATGGCGCGCCAGAGACGATCCCCATGGAGAGTCGGTCGGTGGATCATCGGAGTGGGGTTCACCGGAAGGTCACACCCTAGGGCAGACAGTAGGTCGGGTCGTTGGGATTCGCCCCCGGCGTCTGCTGACAGGAATACCCCTCGTTGACCCGGCACTCGCCGTCAGTGGAGCAGGTCTGCAGGCAGTACTGCAGGAACCCGTAGATGTCCACGCACGTCCCGCCGGAATTGTCGCAGGCGGTCCCCGGAGTGCAGCCGCTCGCCGAGCAGTAGCCGCCGGGGAAGGTGTACCCGCCCATCACGTTCGTCAGGCACTCGGTGGTGCCGGTGCCGGTGATGCCGCCGCACTGACTGACGTCGGAGCAGGCATCCCCGGTGACGCCGGTCCCCGGAGTCGGGCAACAGGGGCCGGTATGGCAGGTGCCGTCGTTGTCGTTACAGTCCGGGCCCAGGCAGCCCGTGCCCGTGCCGTAGCCGTCGTTGTCGTTGTCGGTGCAGGTGGTCGTGGTGCAGCAGCTGCCCACCCAGCAGGTGGGGTCCTGGTCGTTACAGTCCGGGCCCAAGCAGCCGGGGCCCTGACCATAGCCGTCGTTGTCCTGGTCAAAGCACTGGCCCCCGCCGCAGCACGGATCGCCCTGCTGCCAGCACTGGTTGTCCTGGTCGTCGCAGTCCGACCCCAGACAGCCGGGGCCCATCCCATAACCGTCCCCGTCCTGGTCAAAGCACTGGCCGCCGCCGCAGCACGGGTCGCCGAAGCTCCAGCACTGGTTGTCCTGATCGTTGCAGTCCGGCCCCAGACAGGTGGTTCCGACGCCGTAGCCGTCACCGTCGTTGTCCGTGCACTGGCCACCCCCGCAGCACGGGTCGCCGAAGCTCCAGCACTGATTGTCCTGATCGTTGCAGTCCGGGCCCAAACATCCCTGGCCGTAGCCGTAGCCGTCCCCGTCGTTGTCCGTGCACTGCCCACCGCCGCAGCACAGGTCGCCGAAGCTCCAGCACTGGGCGTCGTTGTCGTTGCAGTCCGGCCCCAGACAGCCGCTCCCCACCCCGTAGCCGTCGCCGTCGGCGTCGACGCAGGTCTGGCCCTGGCAGCAGGCATCGCTTTCGTCCCAGCACTGGTCGTCGTAGTCGTTGCAGTCCGTGCCCAGGCACGCGTTCCCGGTGCCGCGGCCGTCGCCGTCGAGGTCGATGCACACCGGCTCGTCGCAGCACGGGTCGTCCGCCTCCCAGCAATCGGAATTCGCGTCGTTGCAGTCCGGACCCCGGCAGTCGTCACCGACGCCGTAGCCGTCGGCGTCAGCGTCCTCACAGTCGATGGAAGCGCAGCAGCTCCCCTCCCAGCACAGATTGCTCGCCTCCGAGCAATCCGGACCGAGACACTCGGTGCCCTGGCCGTAGCCGTCTCCATCGGGATCCACGCACAGCCCGGCGGTGCAGCAGTCACCCTCCCAGCAGTCCGCATCCGTGTCGTCACAGTCGTGCCCCCGACAGTCTGCGCCATCACCGTAGCCGTCGTCGTCAGCGTCCAGGCAGTCGATGTCGGCGCAGCAGCTCCCCTCCCAGCACAGATTGCTCGCCTCCGAGCAATCGGGCCCGGCGCAGTCCGCTCCTTCACCGTATCCATCCCCGTCGGGATCGTGGCAGCTGGGGGCGTGGCCGATATTCTCCCCCTTGCAGCCCACCACTGCCAAACCCACCGAGCCGACCAAAATGCTTATTAATAGGAAACGCATACTCAGCTCCTCTTCGTAGCGGTGCTAGGTCAGGGCTGTCCTTCTCCTGGCGTACGGAACCGTATCACATCCCTGGGGCACTGCGAAAGGGCTCCGCACAGACACGCGTTCGGCGCAGGGTATTGTGCCATCAATTCGAACCGCAGCCACGATCGGAACTGCAGTCCTTCACCATACGTTACCATTCACGTGGTAGACGGCACAGCGCCCCTGCGCCGCGCGGGCTACCCCTTGAGGGGACGGGAGGGGTGTGGTGAGCCGCGCAGCGGCGGATCTGTCGCTCTGGTATCGGCAACCGAGCAATGGGCCCCCGGAGAGCCCGCAGCCACGATCGGAACTGCAGTCCTTCATCATCCCTTGCCGCGACCAAGGGTATGATGCTATGGCGTTCGACGTTCGCCAGTGCAGCCGGACGATTGTAACCATGCAGGTTCATGCCAATAACAGCACCCGATCCGCTGAGCGCCGAGGGCTCGCTGCAGGCTTCAGGCCATGGGTCGCGCTGCTCTGCGTCGTGCTGCAGCCTCAGCCGCCCTCAGCCGCAGCACCCAAGGCACAACGCTCCTTCGGCAGGATCCCTGCGGGCTGCTTCGTGATGGGCTCCAACGCCAACTATTCGGACGAGCGCCCCGCGCACCGGGTGTGCCTCACGGCGTATGCCCTCGACCCAACCGAGGTGACCGTGGCCGGGTACGCCCGCTGCTTCAGCCGCGGCCGCTGCAGCGCGCCCGTCACCCACCACAAAAGCCATCCGACCCGGAAGCGCTGCAATTGGCAACGCCCCGGCCGCGATCAACACCCAGTCAACTGCGTGACCTGGAAACAGGCTCGCCAATACTGCGCCTGGGCCGGAGGGCGGTTGCCCACCGAGGCGGAGTGGGAGCACGCCGCGCGGGACACGCGGTCGATCCGCCTGCAGCGTCAACGCGCCAGCTGTGCCACGGCGGTCCTCGCCTCGGACGCTGGGCGTCGTTTGGGGTGCGGCGCCGACGGGACCCAGACGGTGGGCTCCCAGGCCAAGGATCGCAGCAGCACGGGTGTGATGGATCTGACGGGTAACGTCAGCGAATGGGTCGCAGATTGGTATTCCCTGGGCTACTACCGCAAGAGCCCGGAGGCCGACCCACGCGGCCCACGACAGGGGCGCAGCCACGGGGTCCGTGGCTGCAGTTATCGGTGCGTGCCGGGCTCGCGACTCCTGCGCCCCACGGCACGACAGTTCTCGGCCACTTGGGATCCCACCATCGGCTTCCGGTGCGCAGGACGCGGGAAATGAGCGCTGTCACCCCACCCGAGCCACGTGACGCGGACCTCCGTCGAGCCGACCCCGTGCGCATCTGCGGAACCGACGCGGCGCTCTGGCGAAGCTGCGCTCCCAACAAGCGAACCCCTGCCGGCCGCCTGCTCCGGACGCTGTGCCGAAGCGCCGGTCAGCTCATCGCCGACTATCGGCTGATCGAGCCCGGCGACCGCGTCCTCTGCGCGATCTCGGGCGGCAAGGATTCGTACACCATGCTGGAAGTGCTGCTCAGGCTCCAGGCCAAGGCCCGGGTGGAGTTCGAGCTGGGCGCCATCGTGGTACAGCCCGGGTTTCCGGGCTTCGACGCCGAGGCTGCCGCACGATTTTGCGCCGAGCGGGGCGTGCAGTGCTATCTCGTGACGGCCGACATTTTCGAAACCATGAACGATCTCGGCTGGCGGGACGCGCCGTGCGCCATGTGCTCCCGGCTGCGCCGAGGCGTTCTGTACCGGGTGTCACAGGACCTGGGCTACACCACGCTCGCGCTCGGCCACCACGGGGACGACGCCATCGAAACCGCCTTGCTGAACATGCTCTTCAACGGCCAGCTCCGAGCCATGGCGCCCCGGAGCGTGCCCAAGCAGGCCACGCCCGTGGTGATCCGGCCGCTCCTGGCCAGCTTCGAGGCGACCGTGCACCAGTACGCCACAGCGCGCGGATTTAAGCCCGTGGCCACGGCCTGCCCCTTGTGTGACGTGAACATGGAGTCCGAGCGGACGGCGATCAAGCACCTGCTCCTCGAGCTGGAGTACCATCACCCCCGCGTGCGATCCAGCCTGCTGGCGTCCCTGGCGAACGTCTCCCCAGCGGCGCTCATGGATCAGCTTCTGACCAAGCGCTAGAACACCAGCTCTGCAGGCGCTCCAACGGACTGCGCCGCCCGGCGCAAAAAGTGCTCACGTTCTCGGAATCACAACCTTCTCCATGCTCACGCCCAGCTCCTGGGCGACGTCCAGAACCCGAGCGTCCCGATAGAGCTCGCCGTACACGATCCTCGCGACTCCAGCGTTGGCGAGCATCTTGAAACAGCTCCAGCAGGGGCTGGCCGTGACATAGCACTCGGCGTCCTCGAGCTTCACACCGTTTCGCGCCGCCTGGATGATGGCGTTGGCCTCGGCATGAATCGTGGCCACGCAGTGGTCGCCTTCCATCATGCAGCCCACTTCCGAGCAGTGGGGCAGGCCCCGGACTGAGCCGTTGTAGCCGGTTGAGAGTATCGTGTGCCGCCGCACCATCACCGCGCCCACACTCTTCCGCGGACAGGTGGAGCGACTCGAAACCATGGCCGCGATGGACATGAAGTACTCGTCCCAGGACAGCCGTTCGTTCATGGATCCGCTCCCGACAGTGGATGGACACCTTTGCGCAAATACACGACCGGCGTCAACATTCACGCGAAACCACAACAATCTCAGGCTCTCTTTCTCACCTATTCAGTTGGGCGCAGATCGGTATAATCGGTGGGCCATGGCCGACGGACAATCGAAAAACGGTGGCGGGCCCCGGGATCCAACGATTCCGCCGATCGCCCCCGACTCCCCCACGACCACGGCGGAGATGGGCACGGTGGTGCTCAGCCGCTATCGGGTGGTGGATCGCGACGCAGGTCGATTCATCGTGGCCGAGGACTCCCGGAACATGCAGCTCCACGTCCGCCCCGGGCTCACGGTGACCGAGGAGGATCGAAAAAACTACCCGGAATACACCATTTTCCTGGACGGCGCCTACAACGGTGCGCCGTTTCTGGACAACGAGCGCTGGCAATACTCTTTCGATCACCACAACGGCTGCGTCCGGTCGTTCACCCTCGCCACCTGCCAGCAGGTCGCCGTCATGCTGCTCAAGGGCCTTCCCATCAATGAAGGCGAGTGGCGCATGTACGTAAATCAGCCCGACCTGGATGCGCTCCTGGCCGCGTGGCTGCTCATGAACCACCGCGACCTCTTGGCGGATCAGGCGGCGCTGCTGCGGCGGGTGATGCCTTTGCTCCACGTCGAGGGAATCATCGACTCCCACGGGCTCGAGATGGCAGCCCTGACCGGCCTGGACGAGAAGCAGTACGACATCCAGAAGACGCGCCTCGATCAGCTGATGACTCCGGAACGGGAGCACCGCTCCGCCGGCACCTGGGCCAACCTCGACATGGTGGAGTATTCGTGTGACCGGTTGGCCGCGATCGACGCGCTCCTGGCCGAGGCGGGCATGCTGCGCGAGCGCGCCCAGGTCGAGGTCATCGCGACCCGCGACATCCAGGGCGACAAGCAGGTGGTGCTCTGCCGCAGCACCGGAGGCATCTACGAGGTCGAGGCCCGTTTGCGGGAGCTCCTCGGCAAAGCCCTGGGCGTCATCATCCTCGAGACGGGAGAGCGAAAGTACACGCTGAAACAGGTGGACTCCTTTCTCTCTCGGGACCTCGTCGCCCTCTACCAAGCCCTGAACGCTCGCGATCCGGAGGCGGTGAGCCAGTCTGACTCCGGCGCCAACCTCTGGGGGGGCTCGGCCGACATCGGCGGATCTCCCCGCGCCACCGGCAGCGGCCTGGCCGCCGACGAGATCCTCGACATCACCTCCCGCGTCTACCGCGGCACCTCCTGGTTCCGCCGCCTCCTGAGCAAGAAGCGGTAGCGCTCCTGCCCGATCCCCCAACGTCCGGCTGCGTGGACGACCCTACTGATACCCCAGATTCGCCGCGCGTCCGAATCGTTCCAGCCGCTGGCAGGGCACGTACTTGAAGATCTGCTTCTTCCGCTGGTCTCCCTTACCGGCGTAGAAGACGATATCGGTGATGTGCTTCTCGAGCTTGACCTTGCCCTCGGACCGAAGCGCCTCACAGCGAGCGAACACCCAGCGCTTCACCGCGTCATCCCGCTTGACCTCGAGAAGCTCCGTGATGAGCTGGTCTTTGCTCTGCGCGAACTCCTTGCTGTCCGGCAAGGTCTTGGTCTTGAGCCGCACCACCACCAGGGATCCCAGGTTGGTGCCGACACCCGGGATGGTCAGGACCTCGCCGAGCACGGGATCCGCTTCGGTCAGCGCCCAGACCTTGTGGACGAGACCGTCGAGCTTTCCGATCTTGCCGATGGTGGTTTCGGTGCGCTTCACTTCAACCTGCTCCACGGCCGGGAGAAGCTCGTGCCACCGCTTCGGAGGCTCGGGCTTCTTGGGCTTGGGCTCGGTTCCCGTCTCAGGCTTGTCGTCGTCCGGGGCGTCCACCTTCACGGGGGGGAACACCTCGGCCATGGACTGCCCGGCGAGCAGCCTCCGCAGCGCCTCCTTGGCCACTTGTCCGGCGCGGCTCTTGGCAGCGTCCTGCTGCAGGATCTGTTCCGCCAGCCAGGGCCGGGCATCGCCCAGCTTCACGTCGCCCTTTCGCTCCGCCTCCACCAACACCAGGTGATAGCCGAGCTTCGAGACGAGGATCTCCGACACAGACATCTTCTGAAGCTTGAATACCGCGTCGGCAAACTTGTCGTCATACCCCAGCTTGGACTTTTCCCGCCAACCGAGATCGCCGCCGTTCACCTTGGAAGCCTCGTCCTGGGACAGAAGGCTCGCCATCTTCGCGAAATCCGTGGGTGTCTTCACCAGGCTCGGCCGAAGTTTCGTGAGCTTGTCCCGCGCAACCTTCTTCTCCTCATCGGTGGACTTCTCATCGACCTTCACCAGGATGTGGCGCACCCGTCGCTCGTGGGCGAGTCCGGTCAGCTTCCATTTGGTCTTCTTGTACAGCGCGTCCACCTTGGCCAGGTTCTCCTTGATGGACAGCCAGCTCATCACGTCTTTTCTGGCAATGAGGATCCCCTTTTTGAAATCGTCGATCCGGAACTTGGCAAACTCGAGCTCGAGGCTGTGATTTCGGTATTCGAAGACCGCCCGAGCCTCCTGATCCGTAACGATCACGCCGTTCTTGATCATCGTCTCCACCCGCCGGGCAAGCAGCTCCTTGCGCTGCTGCTCCACGAACGCAGACGTCTTCATACCGAGCCGGTACTGCACCCAGCGCTTGAACTGATCGTGATAGTAGTGGGGTGCGGGAACCAGCTTGCCATCCCGGTCCCGGACCATGGGCCAGGCACCCTGCTGGGCGAGGTCGAAGTCCATGCCGAGGGCGATGAATCGACGCCGCTTGGTGATCATGTTGGTGATCTCGTCCTCTGGCACGTGGAATCCCAGTCGCTGGCCCTCCTTCGCCAGGATCTCCCGCTGCACCAGCTGGTCGTAGACATTGGCACGGAACGTGGCCGGTGCCTGGCTCGGCATGGCGAGCCGAAGCGCGAAGGTCATGTCCGCATTGGAGATTTCACTCCCCAACAGCGTGCCGGCTCGGGTGGGCTTGCCGCACGACAGGCGCATGGAGGCCGGCCCGAAGGTCACCACGAAGGACAGAATGATGATCGCGAACAGAAACCAGATGATGAAGGAGCGCGACTGCTGTCGCAATTTGTCCAAAGCCATTGACTACCTCTCGGTGAAGGCTGGGCCCGTCGTGGACTGCCACATCCGGGCCGACCTGGCGGTGCGCTCAGGCTCTCCCGGGCCAGACCGTTCCACAGCACGCCTCTATCTCAACCCTTGCCGATCGTCAACCACGATCGTCGGCTACGTGCCGGGCCACACTCGGAAGGTTGGCGATGGTAGCCCACCCCCCTGACAATATCAACGGGTAAACCCTGTCGGGGGGAAGAATCCCTCTTGTATTCCGCAGATAAGGATGCTATCCCTTGATCCTTGTTTTTCGGGTAACTAACTGAAAAGGGTCGGTTTTCCCGGTACGAGACGCCACGGAAACCGCGCGTACGGGTTGCACAACGGATGCTGTTCGACTGGTTCTACGGCCTGTTCTCCAACGACATGGCCATCGACCTGGGTACGGCCACCACCCTTACCTACCTCAAGGGCAAGGGGATCGTCAGCCACGAGCCGTCGGTGGTGGCCGTGCAGCGGACCGCCCTCGGCACCCGTAAGGTCGTCGCTGTGGGACACGCCGCCAAGCACATGCTCGGACGCACGCCGGCCAACATCACCGCCATCCGCCCCCTCAAGGACGGGGTCATCGCCGACTTCGAGATCACCGAGGCCCTGCTCCACTACTTCATCACCCGCGCCCACAACCGCAAGGTGCTGGTCAAGCCGCGGGTCATCATCTGCGTCCCGTCCGGCATCACCGAGGTGGAGAAGCGGGCCGTACGAGACTCCACCCTGGCCGCCGGCGCCCGGGAGGTCTACTTGATCGAGGAGCCCATGGCCGCCGCCATCGGTGCCGGGCTGCCGGTCAGCGAGCCCGTCGGGAGCATGATCGTCGACATCGGCGGTGGTACCACCGAGGTCGCCATCATCTCCATGAACGGCATCGTCTTCTCGAAATCGGTGCGCATCGGTGGAGACAAAATGGACGAGGCCATCCAGTCCCACATGAAGCGCAAGTACAACTTGCTCATCGGCGAGCAGTCCGCAGAGCAGGTCAAGCTGAAAATCGGCACGGCCTATCCGACGGATGAGCCGCTCAAAATGGAGGTGAAGGGACGTGACCTGGTGGCCGGGGTGCCGCGGAGCCTGGTGATCGACTCTGACGAGATCCGGGATGCCCTGGCCGAGCCGATCAATGCGATCGTCGAGGCGACCCGCCTGGTGCTGGAGCGGACCCCCCCGGAGCTCTCGGCCGACATCGCCGACAGGGGCATCGTGCTCACCGGCGGCGGGGCCAAGCTGCGGAACCTGGACATCCTGCTGCGTGAGGAAACCGGCCTCCCCGTGATGCTGTCGGACAATCCGGAGCACGCGGTGGTGCTCGGTACCGGCGCCGCACTCGACGATCTGAAAAACCTCAAAGAGCTCACCCTCCAGTAGCGGGAATCCCCGATGCTACTCTCCCGGCGGGCCCGCGAACTCAGCCTCTCTGTCCTGTTGTTTGCCGTTCCGGTGGTGCTGCTGTACGGCAACCTGGATCGGCCCTCCCAGCTCAACCCCCTGGACCGCACGGTGCTCCGGGTTTCAAGCGGCCTGCAGCGCGTGATCGTGGGCGCGGTGTCCACCGTGGAGGACGTCTGGGACCATTACCTCTGGCTGAGAGGGCTGGAGGAGCGCAACGAGGGGCTGCGGCAGAGAAACATCGAGTTCCGGGAGAACAACGAAATCTTCAAGCAGTGGGCCAAACAGGGGCGGCGGCTCGAGCGCGAGCTGGGGTTCACCGTCACCCCCCCGCTGCGGACCTATGCCGCACGCGTAGTCGCGCGCGGAGTATCGCCGTACTATCAGGTCCTGAAGATCCAGATCCAAAACGAGAAAGTGAGGCTCCGCGTGGGCCAGGCCGTGGCCATCCCCGCCGGTCTGGTGGGCCGGGTGCGTCGGGTGTACGGTCGCTTCGCCGATGTGCTCCTGATCGACGACGTACAGAGCCGGGTGAAGGTCATGGTCCGCCGCACGGGGAGCCGCGGTGAGCTCCGCGGCCTGGGTCGCGGAGGAAGATTGCGCGGCCGAATCGAGTATCTGTCTCCGCGGGACGAGGTCCGCCCGGGCGACCTGCTGATCACGTCCGGCATGGCGGGGAGCTACCCGCGGGATCTCCTGGTGGGACGGGTCACCAATGTCCGGACCCGGGTCCGGGGCCGGTATCAGGTCGTGGACGTGGTCGCGGCCGTGTCGGTGCCCCGGAAACAGACCGTCTACCTGGTCACGACCCGGCCGGAGAAGACCCGAGGGCGGGCGCGCACAAGAAAGGGCACACCGTGAGGGGCAGGCGGATCCGAGACCTGATCGTGAGCGTGCTGATCATCACGCTGGTGTGGCTGTTCTACTCGGCGAACAGCAAGGATCCGAAGCTCCTCCACGCCGTGGATCGGGTCGTGCTCCGGGTCTCCGCACCCCTCGAGCGGGCTTTTGTCTCGCTGTTCAAGTCCTGGATCAATGTGTGGAAGCAGTACCTGTACCGGGTTGATCTCAAGCGGGAGAACGAGCAACTGGAGCGCGAAAACGCGGCGCTGCTGGCAAACAACCGGTACCTCTCGGCAGGGGCGAAGCGGGGCCGACAGCTCGACCGGTTCCGGGCGTACATGGAGGACTCCGCCGCGGAGATGCTCCCCGCAAACGTCGTCCGCCGGCGCATCGACAGCGAGAAGTTCCGCGTGGTGGGCATCGTCATCGATCGACGGCACCGGGACGTGGGCTGCGGCGCGCCGGTGGTGACCCCCCACGGCGTCGTGGGCCGCGTGCTCTACTTCGAGCTGGCGGGCTTCGATCGCATCGGCTGCCCCGTGGAGCAGCAGCTCAAGAAGCGACGCTACCGGCGAGGGCTCAAGGGCAAGAAACCAAAGCTCGGGCGGGCGCTGGTCCAGCTCACCGTGGACCCGGCCAGCCGCATCGATGTCCGTGTCCCGCGCACCGGCGCCCGGGGAATCCTTCGCGGGCTGGGCTGGGATCGCGGCTTCGTCGCGCGCATTTCGCACCTGGACTCCAAGGCGAAGGTGGCCCCCGGCGATCTCGTGGTCACCTCCGGCGTGGACGGGCGCTTCCCGGGGAACCTCCCGGTGGGCAGGATTCTCTCGGTGAAACGTCGACCGGGCGAGGAGCCCCTGGTGCTGGTCAAGCCACCCGTGGACTTCGGCAAGCTCACCCGCGTGCTGGTGGTCATCTCACCGCCCCCGCCGGCTGTGCCGCGGGTGCGCCGGCCGAAGCTCTCCCGGCTGGGGCTGGTGCCGTATCCATGAGCCGGCTGCTCGCCATGTTCACGGCAGGGTTTCTCACCATGATCCTGCTCGCTCCCGTGGGACGCGTACTCCCACCGTGGCTGCCGCTGCCCTCCATCCCGGTGCTGGTCACGCTGTACGTGGCGTTGGGCATCCGCGGGAGCCACTCCGCCGGCGCCGCCTGCGCCGCGGGATTGGGCTACGTGACCGATCTGCTCGCCGGCGCGCCGAAAGGCACCTACATCCTGGCGCTGTTGATCGTCTACTTCACCGTCCGCGGCCTGTCGTCACGGCTCTATGTCCAAGGGCGACCCTCTCAGATCGGCGTCGCCTTCGCCTCGACGCTGTTCTGCTCCTTCCTGGCGGTGGCGATCCATGTGGCCCTTCCCCCCCGCGGCACCTGGGCCATGCTGAGCGTAGCCCCGGCTGAGGCGGCCATGACCGCCGCCATCGCCGCCCCGTTCTTCTATTTCCTGTGGCGGATCGATCGACGGGTGGCGCACGGCGTGGCCGGGGAAGGGGTCTTCCGCTGATGCAGGTGCGCCCAGACCAGGCGGAGTTCACCCGCAAGTACCGCTGGATGACCGTGTTCATCGTCTTGTGCTTCTCTGTTTTGGTGGGTCGGCTGATCCAGATGCAGCTGTTGCAGGGCAGCGACTACCGCGAGCAGGCGCACAACCTGATGATCCGCCGGGTCACCCTCAAGGCCAAGCGGGGGGTGATCATGGACCGCCGCGGCCGGGTGGTGGTGGACAACGAGATCAACTTCAACGTCTACATCGTGCCGCGATTCTTCTCCGAGGCGGCCTTTGCCAAGCTGCGCAAGTACCTCGCCCTGGACGACGAGCGGAGCGACCACATTCGTCGCCGGATCCTGGGGGCGCTGGGGGATCGTCGCTCCTTCGCGTTGCTCGCGGTCCCGGCCATCTCCTGGGACCAGCGCGCCCGCTTGGAGACGAACGCCTTCGAGCTTCCCGGCGTGCGGGTGCTCACCGAGTGGAAGCGGCGCTACCCTTACGGCAACCTGGCCGCCCACGAGCTGGGCTATATCAACGAGGTTTCCGGCGCCGAGATTCGTCGGCTGCAGGGATATCGCATCGGCGACAAGATCGGACGCTTCGGCATCGAGCGCCAATGGGAGTGGTATCTGCGCGGCAAGCCGGGGTTCGAGCGGTTCGTGGTGGACGTGCGCGGCCGTCGGCAGAAGGACAAGCGGCTCCTCCGGTTGCTGGGTCCACCCGACACCAGGCGGCGTCGGCCCGAGGCGGGCTACAACCTCGTGCTGACCCTGGATCTCGACCTCCAGCGGATCGTGGAGAGCTCCCTGCGGTGGTATCCCAGCGGGGCCGCTGTGGTGGTGGAGACCGCTACGGGCCGAATCCTGGCCATGGCGTCCAAACCCGCCTTCGATCCGGCAATGCTCTCGAGCCGACTGAGCCGAGAGCAGGCCCGGCAGCTCTACGACAACCCGTACCACCCCATGCTCGACAAGGCGTTGATGGGCAGCTACTTCCCGGGCTCCACCTTCAAGGTGATCACGGCCATCGCCGCCCTGGAGGAACGGTTGGTGGACACCCGCGAGTACATCTACTGCAAGAAGTTCCACGAGTATGGTCGTAAGTCAGCCTTCCGCTGCACCCAGCACCACGGCCCCATGAACTTCCACTCCGCCGTGGTGCAGTCCTGCAACATCTACTTCTACAACATGGGCGAGCGCGTGGGCATGAACCGCCTGTCGCGGTACGCCCGTGACTTCGGCCTGGGAACACCCACCGGCCTCGGCCTCAACGGCGAGCGCGGGGGATTCATCCCCACCAAGGCGTGGTACGCCAAGAACATGCCCGGAGGCTTCCGCATCGGTCACACCCTGAACGCCGCCGTGGGCCAGGGCAACGTGACCGTGACCCCCCTGCAGCTGGCCATGGTGTACGCCACCATCGCCAACGGCGGGCGACTCTATCTGCCGCAGCTCGTGGAGCGGGTGGAGTCTACCGAGGGCAAGACCGTGGTGCGATACCATCCCCAGCTACGACGTCAGGTGCAGGTGTCGGATCGCACGCTGCGGCTGATCAAGGCGGGCCTGCGCGGCGTGGTCGCCGAGCCCGGCGGCACCGCCTACGAGGCGTGGGGCGGTCGGCTGGCAGCGGCGGGAAAGACCGGCACGGCCCAGGTGATCAAGCGCGAGCGGAAGAGCCGGGACCCCCGGGATTGGTGGCGATTCAACGACCACGCCTGGTTCGCCGCCTACGCCCCCTACGACGAGCCGGAGATCGCGGTGGTGGTGCTGGTGGAGCACGGCGGCTCCGCCGGCAAGGTGGCCGCACCCATCGCCATGCGCATCATCCGGGACTACTTCGCCAAGGTGCGTCCCCGCACGACACGCGGTGGGAAACCCACCGGTCAACGCCCCGGGGGGACCCCCTGATGGCCTACTCGGGACAGCGGTTCAGCCCCATGCGGTTCCAGATCGACTGGACCATCTTCCTGCTCATCGCGGCCATCGCGGCCATGGGGCTGCTCAACCTCTACTCCGCCACGGGAGGCCAGCTCTCCGGCCGCTTCCTCCAGCAGATCTACTGGTTCATCCTCGGCACGTCGGCCTTCCTGGTGGTCGCCACCATCGACTACCGGCAGTACAACCAGTACGGCTACTGGATCTACGCCACCGGTCTGTTTCTGCTCGTCCTCACCCTCGCCGTGGGCCGCACGTCCCACGGGTCCAAGCGCTGGCTCGGCTACGGCCCCCTGGGCGTCCAGCCCTCGGAGCTGATCAAGATCGTGATGATCCTGGTGCTGGCCAAGTTCCTCCACTCCGATCCCCGCATCGAAGGGCGCGGCCTGAAGGACCTGGCCATCCCCTTCGCCCTGCTGGCCGGTCCGGTGGTGCTGATTCTGGCCCAACCCGACCTCGGCACCGCGCTGCTGGTGGTCCTCATCTTCTTCAGCCTGATGCTGATGACCAAGCTCAAGCTGCGCTCGTTCCTCGTCCTGCTCTCCTCGCTGGTGGTCATCGCTCCCCTCACCTGGACCCTGCTGCTCAAGGACTACCAGAAGCGCCGGTTCCTGTCCTTCCTGGACCCCGAGGCCGACCCCACCGGCGCCGGCTACCACCTCAAACAATCCCTCATCGCCATCGGCTCGGGCGAGCTCACGGGCAAGGGCTACCAGCAGGGCACCCAGTCCCATCTCCGCTTCCTGCCCGAGACCTGGACCGACTTCCCCTTTGCCGTCTGGGCCGAGGAGTGGGGCTTCATCGGCTCCCTCGTCCTGCTCGGCCTGTACCTGTTTTTGATCGTCTGGGCCATCAACCTCGCCCGCACCGCCCGGGATCGCTTCGCCTCGGTGGTCTGCATCGGCGTCGCCGTCATGTTCTTCTGGCACGTGCTGATCAACATCGGCATGGTCTCCGGCCTGCTCCCCATCGTCGGCGTCACCCTCCCCCTCGTCTCCTACGGCGGCTCCTCCGTGCTCACCTTCATGATCGGCGCCGGCCTGCTCATGAACGTCTCCATCCGCCGCTACTCCTACTGAGCCGGCGACTGCCCGTGGCGGCGACCGCGCCGTCCGGTGCAGTCAGCAGACGACCGGCGGTATCAGACGACCGCTGTGTCAGGCGACCGTTGTCAGGCGACCGTTGTTGACCAATCGGCCCCGGCCGTCGATACTTTTTCCAATCGCCCAAACGTCTGGTATTTTCGGTTCCGCGCCGTGCGCCCGCCAACGGCTCGCCGAAGGAAGATGCTCGCGAGTACCAACGACACGCCTCTCCGGAGCAAGCTGGGTCGACTCTGGCCGTTCGCCGGATTGGTCGTTGTGTTCCTGCTGGCCCGGATTCTGTTGCTTCAAGCGCCCTGGAGCTCTGATGACGCCGGCTATCTGGGGTCTGCCAAAGCCCTCGCCGAGGGAACGCACGCGCTCAACAAGCCGCCGCTTCCCAAGACGATGAACCCCCACGGTCTCCGTCTGGGACTGGTGCTGCCCGCCGCGCTCGTGGTGTGGCTGGGTGGAGTCAACTACATCACCTACTACCTGCTTCCGTTATTGTTTTCGGTGTTGGGCTTTGTCGTCGTCCTGCGCATCGGTTCGCTGTTCTTGCCCCCGGCGCTGGTCGTCGCCGCGGGCGTTCTCCACACGGTTCTGCTGTTCGAAATTCAACATTCATCGGCGCTCTTCACCGATCTTCCGGCGGCGCTGTCGCTGTTCGCGTATCTCGCCTGGGTCCACCTGGTGGCGATGGACGAGGAGGCAGGCCGAAGGAAGCTGATCGTCGGCGGCTTGATCGCCGGATTGCTGCTGTTCTGGGGCTACCTGCTGCGCACCAACCAGTTTCTGCTGGCGGCGCCGGGAATCGTCGTCTTTCTATTCTACAGACGGCACCGCACTGTGGTCCTGATCGGTCTTTTGTTCACCGCGGCGCTGTTTCTCGGCGAGCAGCTGTTCTTCTTGTACAAAGGCGGCTCCTTCAACTACCGCTGGAGCCAGGAGCAACAGAACCTGGCGGTCTGGCGCCCCTTTTTCGAAAAGGTGAGCCTTACTCACTACTTCACGCGCGTCTTTGCGTTCATCTGGCGCGATCTGGGCCTGTTCGCGCTGCTATTCTACGTGCTGGCGATCCTTTCGCAGGTCGGCCTGCTGCTGAGCGAACGCAACGCGCTGATTCGCGCCTTGATGCTGAGCGGTCTGTTCACCCTGGCGCTGTTTTCCTTCTACGTTTTCGGGGTTGATGGCGACAAGCTGCTGGTGATGAACGCTCAACACCGATTTTTCCAGCTGTTTTACTACGCGTCGATGATCGCCGTGCCACTGGGAAGCTATCGGCTGCTGGGGTGGGTCTGGCCCCGGATCGCCGCCGCGGCGAACGTCGAACGATCAGCTCGACCGATCCAGCTGGCCACGGCTCTGCTCATCGGGCTGTTCGTGATCTCCTTCGGGTTCAAGGCGGTCACGCTCCCGCGGATGCTGTTGAACCCGGTCAACTCGTACCACCAGGTGTTCGGGGCCCTCGGGAGGGTGAAGCCACAGCAAGGAGCAGGCGCCATCACGGTCGTCGGCTCCCGAGACGGGTTGTTCGCGGTCGCTCTGTTCTCCAGGCCGTACATCAAGCGATCGATCCGCTGGAAGCTCCTCGAGCGCAAGGAACTGCTGGCGCGCCTCCAGGTTGGCGCCGCGCGACACGTGCTGGTCGACCACTTGAAGGAGGCCAGTCAGATTCACTACGCGCACGGAAAGGAGCTCAAAGCGCGCTGGTTCAACAGCTACCGGATGATCAAAGGGGCGCTGCAGCGGAACTATAAACTGGTCTGGCGCAACACCAAGTTTACGCTGTACCGGGCCCAGCGCTCCTGGCAACGACAGGCGGTGCCCTTTCCCAACTGGCGACGCTCAGGGGAACAAGGGGACGGACCGCTGTCACACTGGCGATTTCACAAGTCCGGCCAGTGTCAGCTGCTGCGCGGCGAACCCGGCCCCGTGCTGCGTTGCGACACCAAAACGGTCTATCTGATCTCGGGCACCCAACCGTCGTTCACGAAACCACCGGCAGACCGTGATCAATACCGGTTGGTTCCGCGCTCAAGCTACGAGCTGAGCGTCGATATCCCGCAGCGCACCGGGGACATCGCACTGAGCATCTGGATCGTCACCTTTGACCAACGGAAGCGCCACCGGACCTGGAGCCAAAACGTGACGACAGGCACCACGCGGCTGATGTTCGAAACCGGCCCGTCGGACCGCTTCTTCCGGGTGCTATTGCGAATCTCCGGAAAAGGCACGTTCCAGCTCGGGCCGATTCGACTCAACCGGTTGAGCCGGACACCGGTGTTGCCGTAAGGGGAGGCGCACGGCCCGGCGCTCGAATCATCGACCTGAGGAGTTTCTGTCTCTTGGCGTGCGTTGAATTTGGATGGAACCGTGATCGGAGGACAACGATGGAAAGACGTACCCTGATTTCAATGGCTGGTGTCTCCGGAAAAGGACATGCGGTTCCGGAAAACACCTTGAAATATGAGAAGCCATTCCGACCTCAAGACCTGGAAGAGTGTAATGACAGAATCCGAAGGTTCTTCGATCGACTCGCTGAGCACAGAGAAGATTGGATCGAAAAGAACCTGGGGTATCACAAGCTGATCGAGCAGCAGTATCAATCCATGATCCCCACGGGATGCTCGATCCTGGACGTCGGCTGTGGGACCGGACGTCTCCTCAGTAGTCTGCGTCCAAGCGTCGGAGTCGGGTTGGATTTGAGCTCCACGATGGTCGAGATTGCGCGCAAGAAGTACGGCTCACGAAACATTGAATTTGTCTGCAGCGCAATCGAGAACTACGAGTACGACGGCGAACCCTTTGACTACATCGTATTCTCGGATGTTCTGAGTTATTTCTACAACATCCAAGCTGTGTTCGAGCGCGTCTCGAGGTTTAGTCATCCCAGAACCAGGATCATCTGCAATTTCTACAGCAGACTCTGGCAGCCGCTGCTTCAGGTGGCAGAGGCATTGAACCTCAAAGCGAAACTCCCGGTGCTGAACTGGGTCACGAAGGAGGACGTGGAAGGATTCCTCAGGATGAGCGGCTATGAGGTGATTCGGAGCTGTGCGAGGATCCTGTTTCCAAAAACCGTTCCCTTGTTCAGCGGACTGATGAACAAGTATCTGTCGGCGGTCAAACCCTTCGAGCATCTGTGTTTGGCGAACTTCGTGGTCGCGAGACCCGAGCTGGCACCATTTCCCAAAGATCGAGCGCCACGGGTCAGCGTTGTCGTTCCTTGCAGAAACGAAGCGGGGAATATCCGGGCCATCGTCGAGCGGACTCCTGAGATGGGACGTGGAACCGAGCTCCTGTTCATCGAGGGGGGATCAACCGATGCGACGTTTGACGCCTGTCTTGACGTACAGAAGGAGTTTCGTGACAAGGAAATCAAGGTCAAACGCCAGGAAGGGGTCGGCAAGGGCGATGCGGTGCGCCTGGGCTTCCAGTTGGCCACAGGCGATGTCTTGATGATCCTCGACGCCGATATGACGGTTCCCCCGGAGGACCTGGTACATTTCTATCGCGCCTTGGTGGAAGGAAAAGCCGAGTTCGTGAACGGATCACGACTGGTCTACTCCATGGAACCCGAGGCGATGAGATTCTTGAATCTCTGCGCGAACAAGTTTTTTGGATATGCCTTCACCTTCTTATTGGGGCAGCGGGTCAAGGACACGCTCTGTGGAACAAAGGTTCTCACCAAGGCGGACTACGAGCGGGTGATCTCCTTTCGGGAGTATTTCGGGGAGATTGACCCGTTCGGGGATTTCGACCTGCTGTTCGGAGCAGCCAAGCTGAATCTGAAGATTCAAGACCTGCCGATTCGATACCGAGATCGCGTGTATGGAGAAACCAACATTTCCAGGTTTCGGCATGGTCTCATGCTTCTCGAAATGTGCTACGTGGCCTTGAAGAAGCTCAAATTCATTTGAGGCACCCAAGGGCATGATGACACGCAGGACACCCCTCGGGCGAACGCAAGGCGAGAGAGATCTCGACAGCCCGAGGAGCACGATCGAACACCGCGCGCTCATTCAGTCAAAGCTCTTCCTGCGACTGTTCTATGAGCGCGTCTATGCATACTTCCTCGAGGAGCTCATGGATGTGCCAGGGGGCGCGCTCATCGAGCTGGGAAGTGGGGGCGGCTTCATCAAGCAAGCGATCCCGGAGATGAGGACCTCCGATGTCTTGGACCTTCCTGAATTGGATGCGAGGATCTCAGCGACGGCTCTGCCGTTCCGGGAGGAGTCCATTTCCGGAATCTGTCTGCTGGATGTGTTTCATCACATCCCCAATGTGGCGCGCTTTCTGAAGGAGGCCGAGCGGGTACTCAGGCCCGGTGGAAAAGTAGTCATGTGGGAACCGGCCAACACTCCGTTCGCGAGATTCCTGTATCAGAACTTTCATCATGAGCCATTTGATCCAAACCAACGGGAGTGGCAGCTGGCCAAAGGTGGACCCTTGTCCATGGCCAATGGCGCTCTCCCCTGGATCGTGTGCGCGAGAGATGCAATCCAGCGGGAACAGGCGTGCCCAACACTCGTTCTCGAACGGATGGATGCTGTTTGTCCACTGCTCTATCTTTTCAGTGGAGGGGTTTCACAGAGACAGCTCCTGCCGGATCGCTTCTATTCGCTCGTTGCGCTGCTCGAGCGACTGCTGTCCCCATGGAACGGATACGTCGGAATGTTTTACAAAATCCGGTTCAAGAAAGTGTAGGCAGCACAGCAAGGGGCACTCGATTGGCGCGGAGGTCGGGGCGGGCCCCGCGTGGCGGTTACCGGCGGCGGCGGAGGACGAGCCAGGCGATCACGAGCAGCCAGGGGAGGCCGGCGCCAGGGCGGCGGGCCCCTCCCTGGCAGGTGCAGCTGCTGGTGACGAGGGGCAGGGGCTTGGTGTCGAGCCCGGCGTCGGGTACGCCCACGTTGACGCCGAGATCGGCGGCGACGTCGATGTTCACCGACGGCGCGGGGCAGGCCAGCAACGCGCCGCCGGACCGCGCCAGCCAGAAGGACTCGTGCAGCTCGCCCGTGGCCGACGAGGGCACGGTGATCTGGAATTCGAGGGGGGCCGACTCGCCGGCGAGCAGCGGGCCCACCTGGAGCACCACTGACTCCGACACCCACTGCCCGGCCGTGTGGAGCTGGCTGGCGTTGGTCCCGTCACCGAGGGCCCGGAGCTCCATGGTGCCGGCGGACCAGGCCTCCCGGCCCACATTCTCCACCCGCAGGGTGACCGTGCCGGGAACGTCGTACTCGAGCTGAGTCGGGTGGTCGACGAGCTCGAGCAGCGCCGCATAGGCCGGGGGCGGTTCGCTGACCACCAGGGGCAGGCCGTCGTCCACCACCCCGTCACAATCGTTGTCGAGGTCGTCGCACATCTCGGGCTCAGAGGCCGCGAGGGGCTCGCACACGAGCTGGGCCGACACGCAGCGATAGACCCCCGCCGCGCAGGGGCCGGACTGGCCCGTGTCGCAGGGCGCGTCGGTTTCCACGCTCTCGCAGGTTCCATATCCTCCCCAGGTGCAGTCGGTCTGGCACTGCCGGGTCCACACACCGCACTCTCCGCAGGGCTCGCTCGAGCTGTCCCCGGGCGCGCACTCACCCTGGCCCGTGCAGCCGCCCCAGGCGCCCCAGTTGCCCGCGCTGTCACACACCCGCGTCTCGGTCCCGCACTGGGGACAGTCCCTTTGCTCCTGGTCCCCGACGGTGCACTCCGTGGGCGTGATGCACGAGCCGGTGGCCACCTCGATGCCGATGTCCATCCCGTAGTAGAACTTGAGGATGTCCTGGTAGCCCCAGCCGCTGTCCGACAGGCAGTCCGCGCCGTTCTGTGACTTGCACCCCCGGTTGTAGTAGTTGCCCGGGTTCACCCACCCGAGGGTCGTCTGCTCGATGTTCGAGCCGGAGAGTCCCCAGTTGTAGGTCACGTAGTGCTCCACCCCGTGGGGGTCGGGATCCGACGCGGTGGCCACGCAGGAGGAAGCGCTGGGAATGGCGCCCGAGACGTAGAACGCGCAGATGGTGTGCCCGCTGTAGGTCAGCACCACCCCGGCGGTTTCCTGCACGGCCTGGTGATGCTGCGCCCCCGGCGTGGAGCCGCAGGAGTAGACCTGGTCGCTGGTGCCGTCATTGATGGAGCCGGAGGTGTCGAGCTTGTAGTACAGGTAGCTCCGGGCGGCCACGGCCTGCGCCTTGAGCGCCTCCAGGCTCGCCGCGCCGTTCTCGCACTGCACCACATGGGGCAGATAGTCGGTTTCCACGTCCACCTGTCCCACGCCGTTGACCGTGGCCGTGCAATAGGCTGTGACCGCCTGTTGCCGGGTTTCCGTCCGCGGCGGGGGCTCCTGACAGGTCGCCAGCGCGACCAGCGCGAGGGCGCCCGAGAGGCCACCGGCAAGCGTTCGTCTCAGGGTCTTGGGCATCTTCGTCCCTCCGGGAGTCGGCTCCCGGTGATCATATCCTACCCGAGGGAAAGGACCAAGCCTCGGCAACGCTCAGGCGCAGGAAGCGCTCAGGGAAGCGCGGTGCGCTTGACGTGCTCGAGCAGGATGTCCAGGGCGATGTCCAGGTTCCCGCGGTTGCCCTCGGGGATGATGAGGTCGGCGTAGCGTTTGCTGGGCTCCACGAACTCGAGGTGCATGGGCCGCACCGTGTCGTAGTACTGGTGACGCACCGAGTCGAAGTCCCGACCGCGCTCGTTGATGTCCCGCTTCAGGCGGCGCAGGACCCGGATGTCCGGATCCGTGTCCACGAAGAACTTGATGTCCATCAGGTCGCGAAGCCGCTTCTCCCCGAAGATGAGGATGCCCTCCACGATCACCACCGGGTGGGGGGCGATGGGTACGGTCTCCGCCTTGCGGCGGTGGGTACGGAAGTTGTATTGGGGCTTCTCGATGGACCGGCCGGCCTTGAGCGCCTGGAGGTGCTCGTAGAGCAAGTCGTTGTCCAGAGCGTCCGGGTGATCGAAGTTGAGGGCGCTGCGCTCCTCGTAGGAAAGCTCGGGGCGGTCCCGATAGTAGGCGTCGTGCTCGATGACCGCCACCGTGCCCGATGGGAGGGGCTCGCTCAACCGCCGGGCGATGGTGGTCTTCCCAGCGCCGGTGCCCCCGGCGATTCCGATGATCACGGGCTCCATCGCCTGGCACCATACGCCACGCCCCTGTCCATCGGCAACGGATTTCCACCCGCCGAGAGGTCGGCTACGCAGGGAGATCCTCGATGAGGACACCAGGACCCGGGCCGGTCGAGAGCACCTGCTGCACGCCGTCGATACCCGCCAGCTCGCGGCGGATCCCTGCCGCCTCCCCGGGGGCGCACAGCACCTTGACCTGGGGGCCGGCGTCCACGGTGAAGTACACGAAGCGGCCGAGACGCCTCAGTTCCAGCACCGCCTGCACCACTCGCAGCGTCGTGTGGTTCCAGTACAAAAGGGCCGGGCGGGTGGACAACATCAAGCCGTGCAGCTTCAGGCAGCTGTGCTCGGCGAGCTCCCCCAGCCGCGGAAGGTCGTGGTCCCGGATCGCCGCCCTCATGCCGGCCAGATCGTCAGGCGCCGCGCGCAGCCAGCCGTTGTAGAAGGGCGCCGTGGCCACGGTCCGACGCATGCCTTCCGCCGAGGTGACCGCTTTGGGCGCGGGATCCGTGACAACGACGAGCACCGCCAGCGGCCAGGAGTCGTCGTACAGGGGCTCGGCCACGGCGTCAAGGCCGTCGGCCTCGATCCCCACCGCGAGCTCGGCGAACCCGCCGAGCACCGAGCGCGCCGCCGATCCCGACCCCCGCCGGGCGAGGGCGGACAGGGCCGCGGGCTCGAGGGCCAGGCCCGCCGCGCGGCTCGCGGCCAGTGCCAGGGCGGCGAACCCGGACGCCGACGAGGCGAGTCCAGCTCCGGTGGGAAAGTCGTTCTCCGAGCGCACTGTGGCGCCGGCGCGCAGGCCCGCAGCCGCTCGTACGAGGTCCAGGACGACCCGCACGCGCCTGTTCGCCTCGGCCGAAGCCGGAGCGCCGTCGAGCTGCAGCGAGTCCGGGATCCCGTCTTGAAAGACGACCTCGGTGCGGGTGGTCAGATCCCGGAGTGTCACCGAGATGGATCCCGTGGCCGGCACATTGCGCTCATCGTCGCGGTTGCCCCAGTACTTCACCAGGGCCACGTTGGCCCGGGCCGTGGCAGCGGCTCGCATCACAACAGTATGGAGGGAATCCCCTGCGGAAACCACCGTCGGTCACAGATCCAACGTGATCTCGGTGATTACCTCGCCCGCCGCATCGACCTCCCACCGCAGGTCGTGATAGGTGGCGGCCTTCACGGCGAGCAGGGACCGTGCCAGGGGGCCCGGCACGGATCTCAGCAGAAGCGTGCCCTGTAGCGCAGCCTCCGAAAGCTGCGTCGCCTGGAAATCCACCGGGAGCTCGCCCGTGCACTCAAGCCGATAGAGCGCCTCGTTCAGCAGACAGATCAGCAGCTCCGCAGGATCCACCCCCACGACAGACACCCGGACCCTGCTCACGGACTCCGGCTCGGGCAAGGGGGACTCCTCCGAGAGCACAGCGCCCAGCGCCTGCACCGCCGTGCTGTAGAGCTCCCGCGCCGTTTTCGCGTACATCCGCACCCGCAAATCAGCGGTGTGCTCCAGGAGCAGGTACCGTCCCGAAGCCGTGGAAACGGGATCAGCTCGCCCCAGCGCGCCCGGCGCAGGGCTCACCCGGCGTACGCTTCCACGAGCTCCACCAGGCCCACCAGCGGTCGCCCCGCTGCGCCGAAGCTCTGGGCCCGCGCCCGGGCCCCATCCAGCAGCTCGGTGAGCCGGTGAGCCGTCGCGGCAGCCAGGTGTCGGTGCTCGTCGTCCAGGCGATCGTCGGCGTGCTGAAAGGCGAGGCCGAGCTCCTCACCCCACCGGTTCAGGGTCTGTTGCGCAGCAGGATCGGCATCACCGAGATGACCACCAATGGCAGCCGAGACCCGGAACAGGGCCGCCGTCTTGCCCAGGTGGATCCGCTCCAGCTCGTCCAGGCTCTCCACCTCCGCCCCGGCGTAGGCCATGTCCAGACTCTGCCCGCCCACGAGCCCTGCGTGGCCGCACAGCCGGGCAAGATCGTAGACCGCTGCCAGCCGTCGATCACCACTGCCCGGAGCCGGTGCGGCGAGGCTCTCGAAGGCCAGGGTGAGCAGGGCATCTCCGGCCAGGATCGCCGTCGCCTCATCGAAGGCCACGTGCACCGTGGGTCGACCACGGCGCTCCACGTCGTCGTCCATGGCGGGCAGATCGTCGTGCACGAGGGAGTAGGCGTGCACCAGCTCCACGGCGCAGGCGCCCGGAAGCGCGCGCTCCGCCGTCCCTCCGACCGCCTCACAGGCGGCAATCACCGTGACCGGCCGCAGCCGCTTGCCTCCCCCCAGCACGGCGTGCCGCATGGCGGCGGCCAGTCGGCCAAAGCCGTCGTCACCGGGTGGCGGTAGGAGCGAATCCAGCGCCTGGTCCACACGCGTTCGACAGCGAGCCATGAACTTCTGCATGTCCTGGTCCATGCACTACTCCTGGTCTTTGTCAGCGCGACCGATGATCTCCCGCACCCGGGTGCGAAGCTGCTCCAGATCGACAGGTTTCGTCAGGTAGTCCGTGCAGCCGCAGTCGAAGCCCTCCTGTACATCCGAGGGCTCGGATCGGGCGGAGACGAAGATGACCGGGATCTCCTTGAACTGCGGGTTCTTTTTGATGGCGCGGCAGAGCTCTAAGCCGTCCATCCACGACATGATCACGTCCAACACCACCAGATCCGGCTGATCCACCTGCAGCGCAGAGATCAGCCGGAGTCCGTTGGAAACCACGGTGACCTCGTAGCCATCGGCCTCCAGCACCTCCCGCAGCATCTCCCGGGTGTCCCGGTCGTCATCCACGATGGTTACCCGTGGCGCGGCTTTGGGGGGGCTGTAGGTTTCGCCCTGCTCACTCATCTCGGTCCCCGTCCTCCTCACCATTGTCGCCGAAGGGTGCCAGCTCCTCGCCTTCCTTGGTCTTCAGGAGGAGCTCCACACGCTGCTCCGCCTGGCCGAGGATCCGCTCCCCTTCCCGCGTCAGCGTTACGCCGCGCTCAAAGGCCCCGAGCGCCTCCTCGAGGGGCAGATCTCCCTGCTCCAGGCGCTGCACCACCCCTTCCAGCTCGCCGAGGATGTCATCGAAACCGCGCGGCGATTCTCTTTTCTTGCGTGCCATGGGGCCTCCGGACGCGCCGTGTGGGCTGCCTCGGTGTGTGAACCCTAACGTTGCGCGAACCCTAAGGCAGGGGTCAGGTTCAGGTCAAGCCGCCCAGATGCAGTGTTTTCGATCCCGCTGCAGGACTCAGAGCGCGCAGCCGAGCACGAGGCAGGTGATGTTGTCGGTGCCGCCGGCGCGATTGGCCTGGTCGACCAGCTCGGCCACGCACCGCTCGAGGTCGCCGTGGTTGCGCTGTACCGTCTCCTGGATCTGCGGGTCGGTCACCATGCCGGACAGTCCATCCGAGCACAGGAGGAAGACGTCGCCGTCTTCGACGTTGACCTGGTGGATGTCCACCTCCACCGACTCCCGCATGCCGAGGGCTCGGGTAATCACATTTTTGTGCGGAAAATTCCGCTCCTCCTCCTCGGTCATGTCCGGCTTGGCGTCCTTGTAGTCCTCCAGCAGCGAGTGGTCGCGGGTGAGCTGGACCACGCCGTCGGCCCGGGACCGATAGAGTCGACTGTCGCCCACGTGAGCGATGTGCACCTTGTCGCCGGCGAGCAGGGTGGAGACGATGGTGGTTCCCATGCCCTTGTAGCGAATGTCTGAGGCCGCCGCGTGGAAGATCCGGTAGTTCGCCAGCTTGATGGAGCAGACGAGCCGGTTCTCGATGTAGTTCAGGTGGCGCTCCATCTTGTAGGGCCAGGTGGCCTCCTCGTCCTTGGTGCGCCCGTAGAACTCGCTGATGGTTTCCGCGGACATCTTGCTGGCCACCTCACCAGAGGCGTGCCCCCCCATGCCGTCGGCCACCATGAAGAGCTGCTCGTCTTCGATGATTGAGAAGTAGTCTTCGTTGTGGGTACGTTTCATACCCACGTCAGTTTTGGCTGCGTAGCGAATCTTCATTAGTGGGTGCCGCCAGTTCTCGCGAGACGATACTGTTGTTTATTATTCAGAGGACCGGGGAAAGTCAATGATGGCGAGCCGATTGACGAATTTTTTGAGTTCGGCATCAAGGGCGGTGAAGTGGCCTCTCCACGCGCAGAATGCACCATTATTCCTTGACGCACGCCGATGACTGAACATATTATCAGTCTTTGACGGACGCCCCAACAAACCTACAGTGCGCATCGGAAACGGCGCCCAGCGTCCTCAAACCAGCGGGCCGGATAGTTTCATTATCATGCAGCACCAGCGCATTTTCACGGCAGTCAACATCTCCGTAGCCTCGGTCAGAAAGCTCGCAGAGCTGCAGCAGGAGCTCCGACGCTCGCAGTCCTCCGAACTGAAAATGCGCTGGGTTCCGCCAGCCAATATTCACATGACCCTGAAATTCTACGGTGAGCTGACACCGGAACAGGTGGGGGGCGTGGCAGACGCCGCGCGCAAGGCTGCCGTGGGCGTCCCCCCCTTCGACGTTTCGGCGCGGGGCCTGGGAGTGTTTCCCGACGCCGAGCGCCCACGGGTTCTGTGGGTCGGCCTCGAGGAAGGCCGAGAGCCCCTCACGGCCCTGCGGCAGCGGATCGAAGACGAATCCGACGCGATCGGGTTTGCCCGGGACAGTCGCTCCTTCCGGGGCCATCTCACCCTGGGCCGCGTGCGGCGGGGCGCCGAGGGCATCCAGGAGTGGCTCACGAGCCACGCCGAGGTGGACTGTCTCACCAGCACTATCAACGAAATCATCGTCTACGAGAGCCGTTTGCATCGAACGGGCGCAGAGTACGTCTCACACTACCGGGTGCCGCTCGTTGGCAAATAGCGACCAGCGCCGGGACTCACCGGCAGAAAAGGAACGCCATCGATGAGCGCGAAGAAATCAGCCAAGGGAACGCCCCAGGAGAAGCTGGAGAAGGAAAAGGAACGCTCGCTGAGTCTGGCGCTCACGACCATCGAGAAGCAGTACGGCAAGGGCTCCATCATGAAGCTCGGCGACGAGGCGCTCCGCGTCGCGGGCGTCGACACGATCTCCACGGGCGCGCTCTCCCTCGACATCGCGCTCGGGATCGGTGGGTTGCCGCGCGGTCGGGTCGTGGAGATCTACGGACCGGAATCCTCGGGCAAGACCACCCTGTCCTTGTCCGTGATCGCCGAGGCGCAGAAGACAGGCGGAGTGTGCGCGTTCATCGACGCCGAGCACGCCCTGGACGTGGGGTACGCGCGGAAGGTCGGGGTGGACACCGACGACCTGCTCGTGTCCCAGCCGGACTACGGAGAACAGGCCCTGGAGATCGCCGACCTGCTCGTCCGCTCCAACGCGGTGGACGTGATCGTCATCGACTCCGTGGCCGCGCTCACGCCCAAGGCCGAGCTCGAGGGTGAGATGGGCGACCACCACGTGGGCCTCCACGCCCGGCTGATGAGCCAGGCGCTGCGCAAGCTCGCGGCGACCATCGCCAAGTCCAAGACCTTGGTGATCTTCATCAATCAGATCCGGATGAAGATCGGCGTGCTCTTCGGCAGCCCGGAGACCACCACCGGCGGCAACGCGCTGAAGTTCTATGCCAGCGTGCGTATGGACATCCGCCGCATCGGCGCGGTGAAGCAGGGCGAGGAGGTGACGGGAAACCGCACCCGCGTCAAGGTCGTGAAAAACAAGATGGCGCCCCCCTTCAGGCAGGTCGAGTTCGACATCATGTACGGAGAGGGCATCAGCAAGACCGGGGATCTGCTCGACCTGGCCGTGGAGAACAAGATCGTGGACAAGAGCGGGGCGTGGTACTCGTTCCAAGGCGAACGCGTGGGGCAAGGCCGCGAAAATGCGAAACTGTTTCTGAGCGAGCATCCTGAGATGGCTGAGCAGATCAAGGAGCTGATCATGCAGCACTTCGGGCTGCAGACCAACACGGAGGCGCCGGCCGCAAAACCGGGACCGGGACCGGGACCGGGATCGGGACCGGAGCAGGAGTTGGAGCCGGAGCCGGAGGCGGAGCCGGAGGGTGACAGCTGAGCCGGGTGGCCGGCGCGCCGATCGCACCTTGAATCGCGGCGCGTCTCAGGGCACGATCTCGGAAACGTACAGCCCGCGCACGGGCCAAAGGAGGAGCGCATGAGATCCATAGTCCTAGCGACCCTGATGCTGATGGTGGCCCTGCCCGTCGACCTGGCGTACGCCGACAAGGCGCACGAGCACTACCTGCGCGGGATCGGGCTCCGTCGGTCCAATGCCTATAAGCAGGCCGCCCACGAGTTCCGCCAGGCGATCCGGCTGCGACCGAACTACCTGGCCGCGCGTCTCGGGCTCGCCCACACGCTGCGCAGGATGCGAGACTGGGCCGGCGCCGGTACCCAGTACGAGCGCGTGGTCAAGGGCTCTCCGAAGAATGGGAACGCCTGGCATCTGCTCGGCGTCTGTCGCTACCGCCAGAAACAATACACCGCGGCGATCCAGGCCTTCCGACGAGCCGGACGGCTGAGTCCGAAGGACTACGAGGTCTGGCGGGATCTCGCCACGGCCTACCGCATGCAGAAAAACCTCAAGGGCGCGGCGGCGGCGATGCAGAAGGCCGTGAACCTGCGGGCCAACGACCCGGAGAACTGGTCCAAGCTCGGCGTGTATCTGTCGCTCCTGAAACGCCACGCCCAGGCCCTCAAGGCCCACAACCGCGCCCTGAAGCTCGCGTCCTCCAACGCCAACTATCTGTTCAACGCGGCCGTGGCGTACCGCCGGGACGGCAAGCGCGCCCGCGCGCTGCAGCTGTACAAGCAGGCTATCGCCCGCAATCCCCGGCTGGAGGCCGCCTACTTCGACCTCGGCGTGCTGTACCAGGCCAAGCAGGACAAGGCCCTGGCAATCCAGCACTTCCTCACCTACCTGCGGCTGGCCGGCCACCGGCTCAGCGCCAACGAGCGCAAATCCGTACAGGGCCGAATCAACCGGCTTCAGCGATGAATCGAGCCGCGTTCCGGCTCAGGAGGCTGTTCAGAATAAACGTGCCACCTGGAACGCCGATCCATCCCGCCTGGCTTTGTCGCTCCTGGGTTGCGTACCACCCGGTACGCGCCCTCGTCGCTTCGCGCCAGGCGGGCACCTCGACGCCCCAGCTTGGCAACCTGATTTTGAACGGCCTCCTAGGCCCGGTTTGCCTGGTCGGCACGCTGCTGACAGCCACCGGATGTGGTGATCCACCCGAGCGGCGCTCGCCGTCGTGCAAAGCCCTGCTCATAGGCGCCGAGAGGACACAGACGCAGCTACTCGCCCGCGGGGTGCGCACGGTCAGCCGGATCCGGCTCGAACGACTCGACCGCTCCTTCGCCGAGACGGCCGGCCGCTGTCAGGCGACCCGGCACGCCGGCACGGCCCGTTTGGCCCGCGCCCAGCTCCGGGACGCCATCGCCCGGGCGAGCCGTGCGCCCGAGGACGTCAGGGCTGCCCTGCTGGCCTACGCGGATCTCTCCCGGCTCCACGGCCGCAGCCCGGCCGCTGCCCAGGCACTCTGGCGCCGCGCGACGCTGTCTTTGGAATTCGACCGCCGCCGCGCGGCCTTTGCGTTGCTGGAGCAGCTCGTCCGCCGCCATCCGAAGGCTCCCGAGGCCCATCGGGCCCAGCTCGCACTCGAGTCCCTCTCCCACCTGCGACCCACCGAGCCCACACCCGGCCCGCAGCCGGCACCAGACACGACC
>JBDRSE010000341.1:0-5228 GCA_043825095.1 bacterium | reverse complement strand
CGAACGTCGTCAGCACTTACAGCCAGGTGTGCTTCGAGGTCGTCGACACCGGCGTCGAGGTCGAGACCGTACCGGTGGTGGAGGACGTCACGGCCGCCGTGGGCTTGCCCGACTCGGTGTACCCCGACGTGAACGACCTCTCGGTCGGCTACCAGGACAGCGAAGTCTACCTGAAGTTCGTGGTCGGGCCCATTGATGGCCGGATCACGCGCGCGACGATCCACCTGCGGTCTGCGGCGGATGCCTCGGCCACGGGCGACGGGGGCGAGTTGTACGCGGTCCCCTCGAACGCTTGGTCTGAGAACACGCTCACCTGGAATACCCGGCCGGCCACGGCCGGGGGGGCCATCGCGCCCCTGTCGGGCGTGGCCCCGGACCAGTGGTATGTGATCGACGCCTCCTCCGCGGTGACGAGCGACGGGACATACAGCTTCGCCGTGGTGCCGCGGACCACCGATCTGAACTCTGCCCACTTCCTTTCCAAGGAGGCCTCGGCGACCTACCACCCCTACCTGCGGATCGAGTACGTGGTGGAGGATAACGACGGGGACGGGGTCCCGGATGGCCCCGACTGCGACGACACGAACCCGGCTGTTTTCCCGGGAGCGACCGAGGTGTGCAACGGCGTGGATGACGACTGTGACGGCGAGGTGGACGAGGGTTGTGGCGGGCCGTGCACCGGCGACGCCACCGAGCCCTGCGGCCTCGACGTGGGCGGCTGCGTGCCGGGCACCCGGACCTGCGTGGGTGGGCAGTGGAGCGCCTGTGTGGGCGCTGTCGAGCCGGTGCCGGAGCGCTGCGGAAACGGCGTGGACGACGACTGCGACGGCGAGGTGGACGAGGGCTGCGACGGTGGGGACGCCGGGACGGGCGGGTCGGACAACGTCGACACCGGCTGTTCCTGCCGCGCAGCGCCCGACGCGGGCGCGCCCCTTTTGCTTCTCTTCGCGTACGTCCTCGGGTGGGTCGCACGCCGGCGCCGTCGACGGTGATCCGGCGTTCGGGCGGACAGCGACTCTGTTGGCCAATGTTTCGGCATTGGGTAGAGTCCGTCGCGGAACACGTATGAACGAGGGTGGCCGTCCTCTGGACACACGGATGACACGACAATTCGCCTGCCTGGTATTGCTAATGGAGGCCGCCGTGCTCGGCGGCGGCTGCAGCCCCGAACTACTCAACAAAGACGTGGGGAGCAGATGGTATCGCTCCTCGGCGCGCTGCAGTCAGGGTCCCTACGACTTCGAGGTGCGCGCCAAGGGCTCGCGCTGGGGCGAGCACATCGCCCTTCGGGCCCACTCGCCGCGGGACATCCAGGGGTTCTACCGGGTCGAGGTGGACGGCAGGGTGTATCGCTCGGGACGGTTCGGCGAGGGTAAGATGGCCGTCACCAGGAAAGAGGGGGCCACGCCTGAGAACCCGAACCACTACTACCGGGTGATCCAGTGGGTGGCGGTGAAGAGGCCGCAGAACAGTCGCTGCGTCGCCCAGGCCGGGGAGGAGGGCAGGGCGACCGCTGTGACCGAGCCCGCCCCGGGCCCCGGGGCGGCAGGCAAGCCGACGGATCCCGCGCGCAGGGCCGCTGCGGCGCCCGTCTCGGCGGCCCGCACGGACCTCGTCGCGCTCGGCGACGAGGAGCGCAGACTCGAGCGGCAGGTGCTGCAGCGAGGGCAGTACGAAACCCTGTTCGACTTTCGAATCAGCCCGACCTTGGGGCGGGAGGTGCGCCTCGGCACCGATCAGTGCCTCACGGACACGACCCGGATGAACGAGTTCCACAAGGGGGCGAAGATCCGGATCCGGATCTGGTCGGCCCAGCCGAACGACCTGGAGGGCGTGATCTTCAAGCTGGAGCACAGCGTGTACCAGCCGAACGTGAGCGCGAAGCGCTGGATTGCGCATCTGAACAGGAAGCTCAAGTGTCAATCCAAACGCCGGAAGCGGCAGGATCGGAAGGCGCAGCCTCCGCGCCCCGAGCGTCGTGTGTGTATCATCGGCAAGGGGTTCCGTCGCCCGCAGGGCATGAGGTTCACCCACTGGATCAAGACGAGCTGCCACTGCTCCAACCGGATGCAGGACCCAGTCTGCTGGGGGCCCAAAGGATTCTTTGCCTGGGCCGACGCCAACCTCGCCAAGAGCCCGCAGGGGGATTGCGAGTTTCAGCAGCACTTCTACCAGACAGGGAAGCGCTTCGAGATACGCGTCAAGCGGCAGTGCCGCTGCGCGGATCAGCCCCGGGACGCGGCCTGCTTCGGCGCGTCGGGTTACCGGGCCTTCATGCTGGCGCAGGTCACGAAGCGGATCGACGAGCTCGCCCGGCAGAGAGCGGAGCTCGAAAAAGACCGGCGGCAGGAGGCGCTCCGTCGCGCTCCACCGCCCCCACGCCCAATGCTGGACGTACGCCCGCCCCGGCCGAGCCGTCACGCGATCTGGATCGCGGGGTATTGGGTGTGGAACGGGCAACGGTACGGCTGGATACGCGGCTGGTGGCGTGTCCCCGCCCAGGACGTCTCCGCGGGCCTGACCACCCGGGCGTCGAAGCCTCCGCCGCCCGCGCCCCGCGCCGACCCCCGTCCGCCCCGTCCGGTGCTGCAGGCCGTTTGGACCCCAGGCTCCTGGCGCTGGAACGGCCGGGGCTACGTGTGGTACCGGGGCTCCTGGCGGATTCCCCCGACAGGCCGTCACCAGTGGCGGCGCCCCCGCTGGCAGCGGATCCGCGGCGGGGTCATCTTCCTGCCCGGCGGATGGACCGTGCGTACTCCATAGCTACTAGCGGCGCCCAGAGCTTGTGATTCTGGTGAGCTGTGTGCAGACTGAACCCATGCTGACTCAGATTTCTGAGACCCGGAGCGAGTCACGCCCTCGACGATCCACCGCCTCTTCGGCCGTCGTAGCTGCACTGGTCGTGCTGGCAGCGGCGGCAGCGACGAGCTGCGGGCCGGTCGAGATCCTCGAGGGCGGGACCCGCGCCGCGCTTCCCGCAAAGTCGCAGCGCGTGTACCGGGTCACGAAGTGCACCCTGGCAAAGTCCTTCAAGGAAGTGAAGCTGAAGCACCCCATCTGGTACCACCTCGGCGAGGACTCCGCCGGGCCGGTGGTCTACGAGCGCAGCCACAAAGGTACGGTTTTCGTGTTCCAGAACCGGTGGACCCACGGCGATGGGTACCACTTCCTGGTGCTGGTCATCGGCGGTCCCTACGCCTACGAGATCGTGGTGCCGTGGGACCCGCAGAAACCGGCGGTCCGTCGCGTCTGGGCGCGCAACGACATCTCTGCGCACGAGGGGTCTTGGCAGCCCGCGCCGAAGGCCGTCCCCCACGCCGCATGCCCCATGGAGCTGGAGGGCAGGAAGTCACCGGCGGTGCGCGCGACTCCCCGCGCCGCGCCGCCCCCCGAGCGTCGGGTCGCCAAACCTCGCGTGACCATCACGTCCGTGGTGCCGCACCGCACAGAGCCGCGCGGCACAGAGCCTCGCCGCGCAGAGCCCCACCGAGCGCCTCCACAGCGCGCCCCCGAGTAAAAAAAACGGCGCCCTCGACGGCGGTAATCACGGATCAGCTTTTGTCAACGGATTGACACCTCTTCACGACGACGCAAATTGGCGCTCAGGTGACAACAAACGGAACGAAACATCGTTCCAGGAGGTATCAGCAATGTTGAGAGTATGGAGACCATTTCACGAGTTGGCCCGGTTCGATCGGGACTTCGACAGCCTCTTTCGGAACCCCGTGCGGAACGGCGATGTCGGAACCTTCAGGCCGTCCGTGGACATCGAGGAGACCGAGGAGAGCTTTGTGCTCACCGCGGACCTCCCGGGCGTGGACGAGAAGGAGATCGAGATCACCGTCCACGAGGGCGTGCTTCTTCTGAGCGGCAAACGGGAGCTCGAACGGGAGGAGAAGACGGACAAAGGCATCTACCGGGAGCGCTCCCATGGCGCGTTCCTACGGAAGTTCCGCCTGGGGCCGAACGTTGATCCCGAGGGGATCGCGGCCGCTTACAAGCACGGCGTGCTCACGGTGACCCTGCCCAAGAAGGCCGAGGCCAAGCCGAAGCAGATTCCGGTCGTCACGAACTAGCCGGATCCTTCGCTCGGTCCCTGTCCCTCCCCCGATCTGCACCCCTCGGCCCGTGGCGGTTGAAAGACGGCTCGGACGGTGAGATACCTACCTGAGCATGGCGAGCGATTACACAGAGCGGGTGACGACGCGGACCGAGGACGGCGTCGAGCTCTCGGCCGGGGTCGTTCGACCGACGGGCGAGCCGCGGGCCGTGGTGTTGGCGGGCCATGCGATGATGGTGGACGCGCGCACGCTGGACCGGCCCCTGGGCCGCGGCATGGCCTCGGTGCTGGCGGAGCGCGGCTTCCTGGTCGTGGCCGCGGATTTCCGGGGCCACGGCCGGAGCGGCACGCCCGTGTCCCGCGGCGGGCAGTGGACCTATGACGACCTGGTGCTCCGTGACTTCCCGGCGCTGCTGGAGCTCGCCCGGAGCCAGGCGCCTGGGAAAGAGTGCGTGGTGCTCGGCCACAGCCTCATGGGCCACGTCGGCGCGGCCTATCTGGGGCTGCACCCCGACACGCCGGTGCGTGCGCTCATCGCGATCTCGTCAAATCTGTGGCTGAGGAACCGGGAAAGCGAACTCTACCGCCGTGCTCGCAAGGCCGTGGACATCACCACCATCGAGCTGCTGACGCGGCTGTTCGGTCACTTCCCCGCGCGGCGGCTACGCATGGGCAGCATGGACGAGTCGGGCGGGTACATGCGCCAGCTCTGTGACACCTACCACCGCAGCCGGTGGCGCTCCACGGACGGCACGCTGGACTACCACGCGGGCCTTGCAAACATCCGGGTGCCCACGCTGGCGGTGATCGGCAAGGGCGAAACCTACTGGTGCACCGAAGAGTCGGTGCACGCCTTTTTCGCGCCGGTCCCCGCGGAGCTGTTCACCTGCTGGCGCGTGGGCGCCGGCCACCTCGGCCTGACTCGCGACCCCGGCCACATCGACATCGTCACCGACCCCCGCTCCGCGCCCCTGTGGCACGCCCTCGCCGACTGGATCCTCGAGCTCGAGCACGAGCACCGACTTTCGGCCGTTCGCAGTAGCAGTAGAACAAGGTGCGGAAGTCGAGACTGACTAGAGCGGCGTTCAGTTTGGGCGGACCGAGCCGGGCGGAGCGCCATGCGGCTGGATGCAAGGAGTGACGATGGAGAATATCGGGCCATATTTGA
>JBDRSE010000340.1:0-13464 GCA_043825095.1 bacterium | reverse complement strand
GAGGGGAGGGGATCCCCGCGGATTCACTCCGCGGGGGAGGGGAACCGCAGAGTTCCCCTCTACAGTCAGCTAGCGAAGCCCTTGAATCGCCGGAGAGGATGCCGGTCGCCGTGTGTTTCATCTCATTGACTCGTCGGTTTGAGGCGAAGCTTCGCTAGAATACGATGGGCTCCCGGTAGTCGCCGAACACCGACTTCAACACCTTGGTGATCTCCCCCACCGTGGCGTAGGCCTTCACCGCCTCGACGGTCGACGGCATCACGTTCTCCCCGCTCTCCGCCGCCCGGCGCAGCGCCGCCAGGGTCGCCTCCACCCGGGCGCTGTCGCGCTCGGCCCGCACCTTGTCGAGCTTGGCCAGCTGCTTGTTAGTGTCAGCGTCGCTGTAGGGGTGGTAGGAGACATCGTGCTCCTCCTCCTCCTCCCGGAAGACGTTGACGCCCACCTTCTTGATCCGCCCCTCGGCGAGCCCCTTCTCGTACTCGTAGGCCTGCCTGGCCACCTGGGCCTGGATCTGGCCCTCGGAGATCGCCTTCACGATGCCGCCGGCCTCCTCCACACCCGCCATGCAGTCGCGGATCGCGGCCTCCATCTGGTTGGTGAGGGTCTCCACGTAGTAGGAGCCGCCCAGGGGATCCACCGTGTCGGTGAGCCCCATCTCGTGGATCAGGATCTGCATCGTGCGCAGGGAGATCTGCGCCGCCTTCTCCGTGGGGATCGTGTAGGCCTCGTCGTAGGAGCACAGCGCCATGGTCTGGGTCCCGGACAGCGCGCTGATGAGCGCGTAGTAGGCGCCCCGGGCGATGTTGTTCTCCGGCTGCTCGATGGTGAGCCCGCCGCCGCCGCCGCCGGCGATCATGCGCAGCCACATGGACTTGGGCGACTTCGCGCCGTAGCCCTTGACGATGGACGCCCAGAGCCGCCGCCCGGCGCGGAACTTGGCGATCTGCTCGAACATGTTGCCGTAGATGTCGAAGTTGAACGAGAGGCGCCCGGCGAACTCGTCGATGTCCAGCCCTCGGGCCAGGGAGTGGTCGGTGTAGGCCTTGGCGATCAGGAACGCATAGGCCATCTCCTGCACCGGGTTCGCGCCCGACTCGCGGATGTGATACCCGCACACCGACACCGGGCTGTACTTGGGCATGTGCTGGGCGCAGTACTCGATGGTGTCCCCCACGAGCCGGACCGACGGCTCCACCGGGAAGATCCACGTGGAGCGCCCCACGAACTCCTTGAGGATGTCGTTCTGAGCCGTGCCGCGCAGGCTCTGGAGGTCGTAGCCCCGCTTCTCGGCCAGGGCGGCATACATGGCAATGATCGTGGACGCGGAGCCGTTGATGGTCAGCGCCACGGTGATCTTGTCCAGGTCCACGCCTTGGAAGGCGAGCTCCATGTCCGCGAGGGTGTCCACGGCCATGCCCACGCGTCCCACCTCGCCCTCGGCCATGGTGTCATCGGTGTCGAGCCCGATCTGGGTGGGCAGGTCGAAGGCCACGTTCAACCCGGTCTGGCCCCGGTCGATGAGGAAGTGGAACCGCTCGTTCGTCTCCTCCGCCGTGCCGAACCCGGAGTACTGCCGCATGGTCCACGGCCGCGCGCGGTACATGAGCCGGTGGATGCCCCGGGTGAACGGGTACGCGCCCGGCTCGCCGATCGGTTCTCCCTGGGCCGAGGCCTCGACGTCCTGCTGGGTGTAGACCGGCTTCACCTCGATGCCCGACTCGAGCACCACCGGTTGGATCTCGGGTTTCTTGCCGCCGCTCATGAGAGCTTTTCCTTCAGATAGCCCACGATCTCCGTGTAGGGGGTGCCCGTGGGGAAGACGCGGTTGACGCCGAGGGCCTCGAGCTTGGCTCGGTCGGCGTGGGGGATGTTGCCGCCCACGATCCAGATCTTGTCCTGCATGCCGGCGCCCAGGAGCTGCCCCCACATCCTCTCGCAGATCGACATGTGGGATCCCGACAGGATGGAGAGCCCGATCACGTCCACCGCCTCCTGCATGGCCGCGCTCACGATGGCTTCCACCGACTGCCGGAGCCCGGTGTAGATCACCTCGAATCCGGCGTCCCGGAGCGCCAGCGCCACCACCTTCACGCCGCGATCGTGGCCGTCCAGGCCCGGCTTGGCGAGGAGCACCCGCCTTTTTTGTGTAGTCATGTGCCCAGCTCCCTGGCGATGATCATCTTCATCATCTCCGAGGTGCCGCCGCCGATCAGCGTGAAGCGGATGTCCCGGAGATAGCGTTGGATCGGATACTCCATGGCGTAGCCGTAGGCAGCCATGATGCGCGCGGCCTGGTCACACACCCGGAAGGCCGCCTCGCTGGCGAACATCTTCGCCATGGCGGCCTCCTTGGTCCTGGGCAGGTCCGCCTCGCTGAGATAGGCCGCGTAGTAGGTCATGTGGCGCGCCGCCTCCAGCTCGGTGGCCATCTCGGCGAACTTGAACCCGATGGCCTGGTACTTGGAGATGGGCCGACCGAACTGCACGCGCTCCTTGGCGTAGGCGAGAGACTCCTCCAGGGCCCCGCGCGCCCCGCCCAGGGCCATCGCCGCGGTGACGATCCGAATCTCGTCGAGGATGGCGCGCAGATTGCGGAGCGCCTGGCCCGGCTCACCCAGGACGTGGCTGTCCTCCACGCGGCAGTCGTCCAGCGCCACCTCGCTGGTGATCGACGCCCGCACGCCCATCTTCCGGATGGAGCGCCCAACCTGCAGGCCGGGGTTGTCCCGCTCCACCAGGAAGATCCCCATGTCCTTGCCTTCCGGGTCGCCGACCTTGGCGAACACCGTGAAGAAGTCGGCCACGGGCGCGCTGGTGATCCACATCTTCTGGCCGTTGAGCACCCAGCCCCCGGCCACCCGCTCGGCCCGGGAGCGCATGCCGAACAGGTCGCTGCCCGCGCCCGGCTCGGTCATGCAGATGGTGCCCACCTTTTCCCCGTCGAGGGCGGGCAGCAGCAGCCGCTCCTTCAGCTCCGCGCTCCCGAAGCGCTGGAGAAAATAGGTCCCCATGAGCCCCTGCATCTGGCACGCGGCCCCCAGGGACAGCGAGCCGCGACAGAGCTCCTCGATGGCGAGGCAGCACGAGAGGATGCCCGCGTCGGTGCCGCCCTCCTCCTCCGGGTAGCGCATGCCGAAGAAGCCCAGCCTCCCCACGCCCTCGAAGAGCTCCCGGGGGAACTCCTCGGCCTCGTCAATGGCTTCGGCCTGGGGTTTGATCTGCTCGTTGCAGAACCGGGCAAAGGTGTCCCGGATCGCCTCTTGTTCTGGTGTGAGAGAGAGATCCATGGTTCGTGCCATCCCATAACCGAATGATTCAGCGGACATCATATCTAAAAGCCCCTGAAAGCCAATCCCCTTCCCCCTGACCTTGGCGCTTTCCCTACCACCGAGCCCCAAGGCCAGGGCACCGGGCTCGGGCTGGCCGGCTGCCTGGGCGTCGTGAAGAGCCACCACGGCCACATCGAGCTGCGCAGCGAACCCGGCCGGACGACCACCGTGGACGTCTACCTGCCGTGCGCGGACGACGACGCGCCGCACTGGAGGGAAACCGGGAACGTGCCATAGTAGTAGGAATGGGCTCCCGCGCTCCACACCCCCTGTTGTACACCGCGCTGATCACCGGCGTGATCCTGTCGTGCCGGCCCGCGGAGCCGCCCCTTCGGAGCTCCGACCGACGGGCGCCTCCGACCGGCCCCGAGGCGCCCCGCAGAATGCCACGGCAACGAGACACCACAACCACAACCACAACCACAACCACAACCACGGCCACCCTCCCGCCTCGGCGGCAGCGCACGGACTACCTGATCGTGGCCGGGGACGCCCTCGCCGAGTCGGCTCTCCGCTACCAGAGGTTCCGTGAATCGTCTGGGTACCGGGTGGAGCTCCGGCTGACGGGAGCCCTCGTCTCCGGCGGGATTTCGCCGGAGGACCGGGCGCGCGCGCTCGCCCTGGGGATCCGCGCCTGGATCCGGGATCGCTGGTACGTCCGGGATCCCGCGCGCCCCTTCTACGTGCTGCTCATCGGGGATGGGAACCGCCCCATCCCCACCATGACCTACGCGGATCCGGTGGACTTGATCACGCTCTCCACGGACAACTTCTACGCCGACGTGGATGACGACCGGATCCCCGACCTGGCGCTGGGTCGCATCCCGGCGCAGACCGACACCGAGGTGGATCGGGTGCGCGGCAAGGTGGAGCGCTACGAGCAGACCTACCGCGTCGGGCTCTGGAACCGCCGGATCAACCTGTTTGCCGCGCCCGGCGACTACGGCCACATCATCGACGGCATGATCGAAGGGCTGGCCCAGGAGCTCATGGAGTCCTTCCGCTATGACTACGACATCCACGTGACCTACGGCCGCCCGGGCTCGCCGGCGGCCTACCCGCCGGAGCGCTTCAGCGACCGGGTCTACGAGCTGCTCAACGAAGGCTCCCTGTTCACCGCCTACATCGGCCACGGCACGCCCAAGGGTCCGCAAACGGGCTGGTGGAACAAGCGGAGCTTCCACGTCTGGAAGGTGGAACAGCTCGCGCGCAAGCTCCGCGCGAGCAACAAGGCCCCCATCCTGCTGCTGGTGGCGTGCCAGATGGGTGAGTTCGCGGATCAGGAGTCCTTCGGCGAGCGGGTGCTGCTCCACGAGCAGGGGCCGCCGGCGGTCGTCGCCGCCACCGGCACGTCCCATCCCTACCCCAACACGATCCTCGTCCGGGAGCTCGGGCACCTCGCCACCAACCACCTCGTGCCCACCGTGGGCCTGCTCTTTCAGCGCGCCAAGGAGCGCATGATCCGGCAGCGCGACGAGGTGCGAACCTACATCGACACCGTCGCCGCCCTCGCCATGACCAAGCTGGAGCGCGATCTACGCAAGCGCACGCACCTGTACATGTACGTGCTGCTCGGGGATCCGGCCCTGCGGATCCGTTACGTGACCGGCCGCGCCGAGATCGCCCTGCCCGCACGACCCGCGCGACCGGGCCGCCCCCTGCGCCTCCGGGCCACCTTCGACACGTTGCGCGCCGGCACGGCGCGGTTCACCCTGGAAACCCGGCGCAACGTCATTCTGCAAAAGCTGCTCCCCCTGCCCGGAGACGAGAACCCGAGGCGCAACCGCGTGCTCCTGTCCAACTACCGCACGGCGAACGACAAGGTGGTGACCACCCGGGCCGTTCGCTTCCGCGGCGGGCGCGCCACGGTCACCCTCCGCATTCCGCCACGCCTCCCCCCCGGCACGTACTTCGTCAAGGTCTACGCAAACGATGGAAAGCGCGACGCCATGGGCAGCGCCGAGGTGCGCGTCGACGCTAGTTCGAAAGAAGTCCGGGCCAGCAGATCTGCTGTCCCACGACGATGACCCACTGGCAGTCCATGTCCCGGCATTCGGTATCCGACCCGCACGGCTTGTAGCAACGAGTTTCGGCCAGCGGCCCCCGGTCGTCACAAAACCCGCCGTGCTGGCAGTTGCCCGAGCCCGCGCAGTCCTCGGTGCACACGCCGACTCCGAACCCCGGACCCCAGTGGCACAGGCCCCCCAGGCAGTTGTGGTCGATCTGGCAGGGCTCGCCGTTGGGCAGCTGAAAACAGGAGGAGGTGTCGAACCCACACTCGTCCGTGCACCCGAGAGGCCCGCCCTCGTAGCTCAGGCTCTGGCAGCTATGACCACCGAGGTCAGGCGCGTCGCACTCCTCGCCCGGATTGATCTGGCCGTTGCCGCACTCCCCTGGCACCGGGCAGTCGTTCGGGCAGTTGAAGTGGTCCTCGTCCTCATCGCAGACCCCGTTGCCGCAGGAGGACGTGCCGGTGCAGTCGTGGATCTCGATGACGCAGTTGTTGCAGTAGAGCGACCCGGTGGAGCCCTGCCCGTTGTACCACTCGCAGGTGCGGTCGCCGAAATCGGAGCCGTCGCATTCTTCGCTGCCCTCCCGCACCCCGTTGTTGCACACCTGGTAGACGACGTCGCTCTTCTCGTCGACGATCACCGAGCACCCGGACATCCATGCCGCTGCCGTGACCGCGAACAACACCGCCCATGTCGCTTTTCTTAAGATCGTCATCGTCGCACTCCTAGAACGAACCCAACACCCAGACGCCGCAGCCCTTCGCCCCGCAGGACGGCGCCACGGTCACCCGGGAGGCCGACTCCTTGGACTTCTTGTAGCGTCGGTGCACGATGATGGCGCCGATGGTCGTGGCGACGAGGAGCGCCCCCCCGGCGACCAGCAGGATGTCCGCCGCCAGAGCGGTATCACGGGCTTTGCCCTGAGCATTCTCGCTCCCGGTGTCCATGTATTCCCGGTGATTTTCGAGGGCGGCCACGCCGCTGGCGACGCCCAGGGCGAGCGCCGACACGCCGACCACGAGGCCGGTCCAGAACCACCAGCGCTTGTGAAGGGGCTTGTAGGCGGTCTTCCGGGGCTGGGGGATCACCGGCTCCGGCTGCACGCGGCGCCGCGGCTCGGCTCGTCGCACCGGCTCGGCTCGTCGCACCGGCTCCACCCGTCGAACCGGTTCGACCCGCCGGGGTGAAACCAGGGGTTTCAGGGTGATCTTCAGCATCGCGATCCCGCCCGACTGCACCTTGACGGTCTGGTGGATCTTGCCGTATCCCTCCTTGTGGAGTAGCACCAGATGCTCCCCCGCAGCCACCTTGAGGATCACCGGGGTGATCCCCGCCGCCGGACCGCTGAACTTGTCCACCCGCACCGCCGCCCCCTCGGGCGTGGTGATCACCGAGAGCCGGCCGACGTTTTTCTGCAGCCGCTGCGCCTCGGCGACCTTGGTCTCCATCTCCCGGATGCGCCGCCTCACCTCCTTGAGGTTCGAGGCGGTGGGCTGCTCGGACAGGAAGAGCCGATAGAAGAAGAGCGCCTTGGAGTGCTCGTTGAGCTGGCGGTGGCACTGGGCGATGTTGAAGATGAAGGCCGGGCGACGCAGGGCCTTGTGGGCCTTCTTGTAGGCCGACAGCGCCTTGCGGAACTCCCCCTGCTGGTAGTGAGTCTCGCCCTTTTCGAACAGCCTCTTGGCCAGGGCCTTGTTGCCGCCGGGAGCGGCGCGCGCTGGCTGAACCGCCACCGTCAGGGCCCAAAGGCCCGCCACGAGCATGATCCGGTGCTGCATGATCGATTTCCTCGGCTTTGTGTCAGAGCGCCGACCGGTTTGAGCTCCCGTCGCCGGATCGGGCGGCATGGGACCGTTTGCATCGTCGCTCCTCAGTCAAATATGGCCCGATATTCTCCATCGTCGCTCCTTGCACACGGCCCCATGGCGCTCCGCCCGGCTCGGTCCGCCGGGGTCGGCGCTCTAGAACATGGGCTTGAGCGTACCCTCACCCACCGAGCCCATGCCCCGAGGCCGCGGTTGCACCACGACCGGACGGGGACGGGGTCTCATGACCATCGGCGGCCGACGCGCTCCGTGGCGCCGACGATCCAGCGTGAACGCGACGGTCCGATCCGCGGTCGCCAGAAACGACTCCACCTTCTCCTCGTACCCCGCGCGGGTGGCGCGCAGGGTCACCCGCTCGCCCGATTTGACGTCCAGGGAAAAGTCCGGCCGCTTGTTGAAGGGCTTCTGCCCGCCGATGGACACCTCCACGCGAACCCTGCTCGTCTTGGACTTCACGAGCACCTTGAACACCTGCAGCGCGGCGGGCATGGCCGGCAAGGCGGGACGCTCCATCACCGGCTTCGTCACGTCCATGGGCGGCGGGGTCTTGGCCGCGGTGGTCGTCTTGCCTTTCTTCTCACCCTTCATGGAGTACAGCGTGAACCCCACCAAGCCCGCCGCGAGCACCAGCACCACCGCCAGCAGGGCGATGAGGCCCTTCGACGTTCCGGAGCGGGCCCCGGACTCGGTCATGATCTGAGACGCCGAGTTGCTCATGGTGGTCGGCTGATCCCCGGCCGAGCTGATGCCCGACTGAGACGAAGTTCCCGCCATGGACTGCCCCGGTAGATGCAGCGGAATCGCCACGGTACCGGGCGCCGCGCCCATGCAGGCCCGGGCGAAGTCCTCGTAGAAGACCTGGGCGCTGCTGGGACGAAGCGCGGGATCCTTCTGCAGGCTCCCCTCCACCACCATGGCCACCTCGTTGGGGATGCCCACGGCCACCTGGGCCAAGGGGCGCGGCGGCTCGGTGATGTGCATCGCCAGGATCTGCGCCGTGGTGGGCGCGTCGATGGGCAGCCGCCCGGAGAGCATCTGGTAGGTGATGACCCCCAGGGCGTAGATGTCACTCTGGGCCGAGATGGCCGCCACGTCGCCCGCCGCCTGTTCCGGCGACATGTACAGCGGCGTGCCCATGATCATGCCCGTGGACGTGCGGTGGCTCGACCCCATGCCGGGCTCCAGCAGCTTGGCGATCCCGAAGTCCAGCACCTTCACCAGGAACCCGCTCTCGTGCTCCACCACGAAGATGTTCTCCGGCTTCAGGTCCCGGTGGACGATGCCGTGGCCGTGGGCCGCCTGCAGCGCGGCCGCGATCTGCCGCAGCACGTCGGCCGTAGACTGGATGGACAGCGGGGCGCGCTCCTGCAGGATGAGCTTGAGCTCCCGGCCCTCGAGGTACTCCATCGTGTAGTAGAGCCGCCCGTCCGGGAGCTGGCCGAAGTCGTAGATCTGGATGATGTTCGGGTGGTTGATCTTGTTGACCGCCCGGGCCTCGGACATGAACCGCTGGGCCATGGCCTGGTTGCCGGCGAGGGAGTCCACCAGCACCTTGATCGCGACCCGCCGCCCGATCTGCGGGTGCTCGCCCAGGTACACCTCGCCCATGGCTCCCTGGCCAAGGAGCGACAGGACCTGGTAGTTGCCGATGGAGACGCCGATCAGGGACGACGACCCTCGTGGGGCCAGCGCTGTTTGGTTCGGGTCCATGATGTTTTCTCAGACTATGTTGTAGTCCATGTGTCAGTCAGTCCTGGTACTATAGTCGCAAGAAAGGTTCGAGACATCAAAAAACCCGTAACCCATCAACCCGCGCGGTCATGACGAGGCTTGCGCTCGGGCGGCATTTGGTGAAAAAGTGATGTGATCTCGTGTACCCGGAGGGCAACCCATGAGCTCCCTTGACGTCGACACCCTGCTCGAGGCGCTGCGCGGGCGTCGCAGCATCCGCAGATTCGCCGCCGAGCCCCTACCGCCCGACGCGGAGGAAAAGCTGGTCACCGCGCTGCGCTGGGCACCCTCCGCAGGCAACGCCCAGCCCTATCACTTCGTCCTGGTCTACGACGGCGAGACCAAACGGCGGATCACCCTGGCCGCGCTCTCACAGAGCTTCATCGCCGACGCCCCGCTGGTGGTGGTGGCCTGCGTGGACGAGGGGCGGGCCTACCAGGCCTATGGCAAGCGCGGGGTGCTGCTCTACAGCCTCCAGGACGTGGCGGCGTCCCTGCAGAACCTCCTGCTCACGGCACACGCCCTCGGCCTCGGGGCGTGCTGGATCGGCGCCTTCGACGAGCAGGCCGTGGGGCGCCTGCTGGCGCTTCCGGAACACGTCCGTCCGGTGGCCCTGGTGCCCATCGGCGTGCCGGCCGAGACCCCCGCCGCGCCGCCGCGACGCCCCGCCGACGAGGTAACCAGCACCCGGTGAAACCCCCGGTGAGGGCCAGGCACGAGGGAGATTGGTGAGCTGGATCTTCTACATCACGCGCGGCACGGGCGGCGGGGAGGAGCCCTCGACCCAGTACCACTGCGTTCACTGCAAGGAGCACCTTGCCAACGCCGCCGACCAGCTCGAGGTGCTCGGCCGACCGTCCCGGCGCAGCTATTTCAACCCCCATGGCATCGAGTGCGAGATCGTAACCCTGGCCGCCTGCCTGAGCTACCGCGCGGCCGACTACTCGTCCACGGAGCACACCTGGTTCGACGGGTACGCCTGGCGCCCCCTCGGCTGCGGCGGCTGCGGGGAGTTTCTCGGCTGGCGCTTCGAGGCCACGCCTGGCGCCGCCGCGCCCGCAAGCGCCGCGCCCGGCCCGAGACGCTTCTACGGCCTGCTGGTGGAGCGGCTGATCGTGGTATAGAACCTCTCAGCATGCCCCTCGCCCACCAGTCCCGAAGCCACGGCACCGTCGCCTTCGGCTTCTTCAACATCGAAACCGACATGCTCCTGCTCGAGGAGCTGTTCTTCTTTGCCGACGACTTCTGCGCGGCGGTGGAGACGCTGACCGACAGCGCCGCATCAGCGGCCGATGGCCCGGTCACGGCCGACATCGACGGCTGGCGCATCCCGGACCGGGCCGCCGTGGGCAACCTGCACGGCGCCATCGGCGGAGTGGACCTCTCCGGATTCATCGGAGCCACCTACCGCGACTGGCCCTTCCCTGCGGCGCCGGAGGACTTCAAGCAGTCGCCCGACGGCGTTCGGAACCAGGCCCGCGCCCGCGAGCTCATCGAGCCCTACGGCCGCCCGGAGACCCTCCCGCTGCGCTGGGACCGGAGCGCGGCCAGGGTGTCCCTGGCAGAGTACGAGTTCGATCACGCCGGCTTCCGCAGCCTGCTCGCCTATGTCGAGCGGGGCGGCTACCCCCGCTGGACCGCCGACCGCGCGCCCGAGTACGTGAACAGCATGATGGCGAAATCCGCGAGGGTCTGGTAAGAAACCCTCTCCCACTAACCCTGCTGAGAGGACCCCATGGCCGACAAGAAACGCACCTACACCGGAATCACCGAGGACGCCTTCGTCTGCATGAAGGAAGGTCTCCTGAAGCGCGGCGCCGAGCTGCCGGCCGGCAAGAGCGGTGACTTCATGATCAAGACCCACGGCTTCACGTTCAAGTTCTCCTTCACCTGGGACGGCAGCGACCGCCTCGAGGTCACCTGCACCGACAAGCCCTTCGTGGTGGGCTACGGCAAGATCTGGGAGACCATCGATCCCGGCGTCGAGAGCTGCGGCGGCAAGATCTCCTAGCACCCGGTCCCGCAACCAATCATGATCCCGCGCGGCCTCATCGGCGTCGTCCACCTCCCCCCCCTGCCCGGGGATCCCCTCGCGCCGGAAGGCCGCGACTGGAACGACGCCGAGCACTTCGCCCTGGCCGACGCCGACGCCTTGGCCCAAGGCGGCGTGGACGCGCTCCTGGTAGAGAACTTCGGCTCCGCGCCCTTTGCCAAGGGCACGGCCGGCGCCCGCACGCCCCCGCACACGGTCGCCTTCCTCGCCCTGCTCCTGGGCAAGCTCCAGCGCCACGGCCTGCCCCTCGGCGTCAACTGCCTGCGCAACGACGCCCACTCCGCCCTGGGCATCGCCGCCGCGGCCGGCGCAGACTTCATCCGCGTCAACGTGCACACCGGCGCCTATGTCACCGACCAGGGCGTCATCGAAGGCGAGGCCCACGACACCCTGCGCTACCGCCGCTCCCTCGGCGCCGAAAACGTCGCCCTGCTGGCCGACGTGCTGGTCAAGCACGCCAAGCCCCTCGCCCCCATCACCCCTGAGGACGCCACCCGCGACTGCGTCCACCGCGGCCTCGCCGACGCCGTCATCGTCACCGGCGAAGCCACCGGCGCCCCGGTCTCCCCCACCCTGCTCGAACGCGTCGCCGCCGCCGCCGCCCCCGCGCCCGTGCTCATCGGCTCCGGCCTCACCCCGGACAACGCCGAAGCGCTCGTCCCCCTCGCCAAGGGCGCCATCGTCGGCACCTGGCTCAAGCAGGACGGCGTCGTCCACGCCCCGGTGGACCAAGCCCGGGTCGAAACCCTCGCCCAGCTCGTACACAATCGCTGGCGCAGGGACTGATCCCCACGCAATCCCGCAAGACCGTCGTCACGCCGACCGCTAACGGTCAAGACGGTCGCGACGGTCGATCCACCCCACCAAATCCAAAGCCCCTTCCCGGCTCAACATACTGAAAACAAAACCCTCCCACACCCTGCCCCAACCTGGCACGGCGGTTGCTCTATCAGCCGGCGAGCATCGACACAAGCTCGACAAACGAGGAGGCAGACCATGAAACGCATCAGCACCCACGCCGCTCTTCGGGCCGGTTCATTCACTCTCACCATGGCGCTGCTCGGCTCCCTGGCCGCCTGCGGCAACGTCTACGAGCTCGCACAGGAGCCGCAACAAGAGCAGCAGTCGCAAGCTCAGCCGCAGGACGTCCAATCCGGCGTCGGTCTGGACCCGACCGACCTGTCCCGCGCCGACGACCGCCGAACCGAAACACCGCCGCAGGAAGAGCCCCCCGCAGAGGTCCAGGCGTGCAGCGACGTCCGGTTTCCCGAGCCCAACGCATCCGACGGCTGCCACCGCGTGCTGCTGACCCGCAACGCCCAGGGCGCCCCCTTCAACGCCTCCTCCGAGGACGCGAAAATCTCCCGCGACGGCCGCGCCGCCGTGTTCACGGTCCTGCCCACCGAGGAGTACGGGGTCAACGGCCTGGACGCCGACACCAACCTCTCCCGCGACGTCTACCTCGTCGACCTGGACTCCAGCGCCATGGAGCTGATCTCGGTGGACCCAGACGGCAAGGTCACCGACGGCGACTCCTTCGAGCCGAGCGTCAGCGAGCGCGGCCTCTTCGTCGCCTTCACCAGCTATGCCCGGAAGCTCACCGAGCACGCCCTGGAAGGGCAGTCCGCGATCCATGTGCGAGACCGCGAGGCGAACCGCACCACCCTCGCGTCGGTCAACGACGACGGCCAGCCCGCCAACGGCGACTCCTACAGCCCCCTCATCTCCGCCGACGGCCGGTACGTGGTCTTCCTCTCCGCCGCCACCAACCTCGTGCCCGGAGATCGCAACGGCAAAGTCGACCTCTTCCTCCGCGACCTCCTCGACAAGCGCACCGAACGCATCTCCCTGGCCGACGACGGCAGCGAGCCCCGCGAGGACGCCCAGCCCGCGGCCGGCATCAGCGACAATGCTCAGTACGTCCTGTTTCACCACCCGAGCCGCCTCTCGTCCAAGGACCGCGACCGCGACGAGCTGCCGGCCGCCAAGCGCATGGACGTCTACCTCCGGGACCGCCACGAAGGCCGAAACATCATGATCTCCCGCCCGCTCGAGGAAACTCTCCCCATCCCCCTCGATGAAACGACACTCCGAGGCGCGGTGGCGGTGGCCCTCTCCCCCGCGGGCGACATGGTGCTCTTCCGCACCTCCAACGTCTCCAGCATCCTCGAGATTCCCACGGCCCACATCGGGCATGGCACTCTCATGGCAACCCGCCGCGAGGGTGACATCGAACATCGGCTCATGTATATCGGCCTCGGACGCGCCACCTCCATGAGCGCCGACGGCCACGCCCTCACCTTCACCTCCCGGGAAGCCGGCCTTGTGCAACACCAGTACAGCACCGAGGAAGACGGCCTCATCGAAAACGGCTACGCCTACGACGTCGACACCGCCGAAACCACCCTCGCCACCGCGGCCGAAGACGGCACCCCCGGCGTCATCCACGACTACAAGCGGGACGAGGACGCCGCCCGCGACTGGGTCGGCATCGACATCAGCGGCGACGGCCA
>JBDRSE010000339.1:0-12166 GCA_043825095.1 bacterium | reverse complement strand
GGGCGCGGTGGCGCCGCGGCGGGGACTCCTCCCGGGGACGGCCGCGGCCCTGGCCCTGGCCCTGGCGGCCGAAGTGGGACGCCGGGGGGGGTGGGGGCTGGATCCCCGGCTGCGGCTCAGCGCGACCGTAGTGGTAGGGCTGATCCCGCTCCACCTGGATGTGAAAACCGATGAGCTTTTCGATTTCGACCAGGTAGGCGCCCTCGGTTTCGTCGCAAAAGGAGATCGCGATGCCGTCGTGACCGGCGCGGCCGGTGCGGCCGATGCGGTGCACGTAGGTTTCGGGCTCGTTCGGCAGATCGAAGTTGAAGACGTGGCTGATGCCCTCCACGTCGATGCCACGAGCAGCCAGGTCAGTGGCCACGAGGATCGGGTTGTCACCGGAGCGGAATCCGGCCATGGCCACCCGACGCGCGGCCTGGGACTTGTTGCCGTGGATGGCCGCGGCCCGGATGCCCGCCCGGTCGAGCTGTTTCACCAGGCGGTTGGCGCCGTGCTTGGTGCGGGTGAAGACCAGCACCCGGTCCACCTCGGGGGAGTGCAGCAGCTCGGCGATGAGCCGCGGCTTGTCGGCCCGGGCGACGAACATCACGCGCTGCTCGATCTGGTCCACGGTCTTGGCATAGGGGGTGACCTCCACCCAGGCCGGATTGTGCAGAAAGGAGGCCCCGAGGTCCTCGATGGTGCGCGGCATGGTGGCCGAAAACAGCAGGTTCTGCCGCCGCGGGGGCAGGAGCTTGAGCACGCGCTTGACGTCGTGGATGAACCCCATGTCGAGCATGCGGTCGGCCTCGTCGAGCACGAAGAACTCCACGTCGCCCAGGTCGATGAAGCCCTGGCCGATCAGGTCGAGCAACCGCCCCGGTGTAGCGACGAGCACGTCAACGCCGCGGCGCAAGATGTCTACCTGGCTCCGTTGGTTGACCCCGCCGAAGATGACGGTGTGCTTGATTGACAAGAACCGGCCATAGGTGCCGAAGCTCTCGTCGATCTGGGCGGCCAGCTCCCGGGTGGGAGAGAGCACCAGTGCCCGAATCCGTCGCTTGCCCTGGGGCAGCGGCCGGTCCACTAAGTGCTGCAGCAAGGGCAGCGCAAAGGCAGCGGTCTTGCCGGTGCCGGTTTGGGCGCAGCCCAGCACGTCCCGGCCCTCGAGCAGAAGCGGGATCGAACCGGCCTGGATCGGCGTGGGGCGTTCGTACCCCTCGTGCGCGACGGCGCGCTGGAGAGGTGAGATGAGCTCAAGATCTGCAAAGGTAATCACTAGTTGTCCTTGGTCCAACGGGGACGGATATGACGGAACCGACCGTACGGAAGGAAAGCGTCCTGGCGCCCTTTACATAGTATGCGTTTGGCGAGTTGTCTAGTATTGGCGCACAGGACCGCTTCGATTTCCTTTCGATCTTGGCCACCGGAGGGCAGTTCGGCATTGACCTGGGGGCCGATCTGAAGCATAAGGCCGCCACGCAGGGCCTCCGCCCGGGGGACGAAACCTGTCCCCATGTCGGGACCGTGGCCCGAGGAGTCGCGTGGTGCAGACCGTCTATCGTCAGGACATCCGGAACATCGCCGTGATCGCGCATGTGGATCACGGCAAGACTACGCTGGTGGATGCGATGCTGCGCCAGAGCGGCCTGCTGCACGAGCACAGCGAGATCGTCGACCGGGTGCTGGACACCAACGACCTGGAGCGGGAGCGGGGCATCACCATCCTGGCCAAGAACACCGCGGTGAACTACGGCACCACCCGGATCAACATCCTCGACACGCCGGGGCACCACGACTTCGGCGGCGAGGTGGAGCGCATGCTGGTCATGGCCGACGGCGTGCTCCTGCTGGTGGACGCCGCGGAGGGGCCCCTGCCCCAGACCCGATTCGTGCTGCAGAAGGCCCTGGAGCTGGGGTTGCCGGCCATCACGGCCATCAACAAGATCGACCGCAAGGACGCGCGACCCAGGCAGGTACTCGACGAGGTGTACGCGCTGTTCATCGACCTCGGCGCCGACGACGCGTGCATCGAGTTCCCGGTGCTCTTCACCAACGGCCGGGCCGGCGTGGCCCACCGCGAGCTGGGTGACGATTCCCAGGACCTCCGGCCGCTGTTCGACACCATTCTGGAGGCCGTGCCGCCGCCCGAGGACCGCCGGGACGAGCCGCTGCAGCTCCACGTGAACAACCTCGGTTGGGACGACTACGTGGGCCGCCTCATCATCGGCCGGATACACGCCGGCAGCCTGCGGACCGGACAAAACATTTTCGTGCGCGCCGTCGGGGGACAGGCGCGGCCGGCGCGCGTGATGCGGCTCTACGACTTCAGCGGGCTGAACCGGGTCGAGGTGGATTCCGCCAGCTCCGGCGAAATCGTCGCCGTGGCGGGGGTCGAGAAGGTGTCCATCGGCGAAACCCTCACCGACGCCGTCGACACGGCGCCCCTCCCCGCGATCCGGGTGGACGAGCCTACCCTGGCCATGAACTTCTGTGTGAACACCTCTCCTTTCGCCGGGCTCGAGGGGCGCTACGTCACCAGCCGCAAGCTGCGCGAGCGGCTCCTGCGAGAGTCCCTGGCCAACGTGGCCATCCGGGTGGAGGAAACAGACTCGTCGGACGTGTTTCGCGTCGTGGGCCGGGGCGAGCTCCAGCTCGGCATTTTCGTGGAAACCATGCGCCGAGAGGGCTACGAGCTCATGCTCTCGCGACCGGAGGTGGTCACCCGGGAGGAAAACGGCGCGGTGTTCGAGCCCCAGGAGCACCTCCACGTGGACTGCCCCCAGTCCGTGATGGGCGCCGTGAGTGAGAGCCTCGGGCCCCGGCGGGGCCGCCTGCTCGAGATGACCCCGGTGGGTGACCGCGTACGCCTGGTGTACGAGATCCCCACCCGCGGCCTCATCGGATTCGGCGGCGAGCTCATGACCGAAACCCGCGGGCTGGGGATCATGCACACCATCTTCGACGGCTGGATCCCGTGGCAGGGCCCCATCCCGGCCCGCCGCACCGGCGCCCTGGTGGCCGACCGCGTGGGGAACGCCACGCCGTACGCCCTGTTCCATCTACAGCCGCGCGGCACCCTCTTCATCGGCCCGGGCACCAAGGTCTACGAGGGCATGGTGGTGGGCGAGAACGCCCGGGGCAATGACATCGACATCAACGTGTGCCGGGAGAAGAAGCTCACCAACCACCGCGCCGCCGGAAAGGACGACAACGTCATCCTCTCGCCGCCGCGAAACCTCGGCCTGGAGCAGTCCATCGAGTTCATCGACGAGGACGAGTTCATCGAGGTGACGCCCCGCTCCCTCCGCCTGCGCAAGCGCGTGCTCCTCGCGAACCAGCGCCCCCGCAAGACCTCCAGGCACGACCCCGACGTACCCCGCTCACGCACCGTGACCGTCGTAGGGTGAGCCGAGGCTGCCCGCATCACCGATCCGAGGCCATGTGATTGAATACCTACCCCGGCGGCTGCAGACAGCAACCGCCGCGCGCAGCGCGGGTTCCTTCGGAGGGGGCAGAGGGGGCGAAGTGAGCCACGCAGTGGCGGATCGATGCTCAAGACTTTCGCCGCTGGGTCTCCAGCTCTATTCTGGCGCCTTTCAACGCGTCCGGAGCAGCTTCGCCATCCGGGAAGTGGGGAACGCCTGTGAGCAGATGGTCAGAGGCCCTCCGTCGACAAAACGAAGCAGGGTGTGGTATCCCTCACCATCGGAGGCGGTCCCTTCGCGAACCGCGGGGCACAGCCAGATGCAGACGAAGTCACAGGTCGACGTGGTCGTCATCGGCGCCGGGATCTCGGGGCTCACGGCGGGTGCCCTGCTGTCCAAGGCGGGGCTGCGCGTGACAGTGGTGGAGGCCGGGGCCCGCCCAGGCGGCTACCTGGCCGGGTTCGAGCGCCAGGGCTTCGTGTTCGACACGGCCATTCAGTGGCTGAACCAGTGCCTGCCCGGGGGGTACTGCTACAAGGTGTTCCACCATCTGGGGGCGGAGGCTCCCCAGTGCAAGCCCCTGTCGCGGATCCGGCGCTACAAAGGCGACTCCTTCGACTACCTGCTGACCAACGAGCCTCACGTGCTACGGGACAGGCTCATCAGCGACTTCCCGCTGGAGGCGGCGGGCATCCGCAGGTTCTTCGCGCACGCGCGGGTGCTAGGGGACCGCCTCCAGGTCTTGAACAACCGGATGCGGGCCTTGGAAACCATGTCCCTGTGGGAAAAGACCGGTTACGGACTCCGGATGGCCCACTGGGTCGTGCCGGTCTGGAAGCACCTGAAAATCTCGGCTGAGAAAGGCCTCGATCGGTACTTCGAGAGCGACGAGCTCAAGAAGATGTTCTGCTCGGAGGACTCCATGATGGCGGTCATTGTCCCCATCGCCTGGGCCTTCACAGGGGACATCCAATCCCCTCCCACCGGCGGGAGTCAGGCCTTCGTCGACTGGTTGTGCCGGCGCATCCGAGCCTCGGGATCGCAGATTCTGCTGAACCATCGCGCAGAGTCCATCCTGCTGCAGGACAACCGGGCGGTGGGCGTTTCCCTGGACACCGGCCAAGAGATCGCCGCCGAGTACGTGCTGGCGGCCTGCGACGTAGAAACCGTGTACGAAAAGATGCTTCCCCCGGGCGTGATCCCCGAGACGCTGCTCCGCAAGCTGCGGGAGGCCGACCTGTACTACTCGACGGTTTCGGTGTTCCTCGGTCTGGACTGCGACCCGGCCAGCCTGGGCTTCAACGAAGAGCTCGTCTGTGTGACCAGGGACGATGTCAGTCGCGCGGACCACTCGTCCGGCGACCCACACAAGACCTCCCTGATCGTCATCGCGCCCTCGGTCCGCGATCCCCGGCTGGCGCCGGAGGGCAAGGGGACGCTGACCATTCACTGCCCCGCATTCCTGGACTACAACGAGCGCTGGAAGACCGACGAGGGGCGGGGGCGCGGCGAGGCCTACCGGGCCTTCAAACGCGAATTCGCCGAGACCCTCATCGAACGCGTTGAGAAGGCGCTTGCTCCGGAGCTCCGACAACACATCGAGGTCCTGGAGGTCGCCACCCCCGTCACATACCAGCGCTACACGGGCAACCGTGAGGGCAGCATCATGGGCGCCAGACCGTCCAACAGAAACATCAAGAGCAAGCTCGCCCACTACAGGACGCCGGTGAAGAACCTGCTGCTCGGAGGCCACTGGTCCGAGTACGGCGGAGGCCTGCCCGTGGCGATGAAATCCGCGGCGAACACCAGCCTGCTGATCCTCAAACAGTCCCGCAAGGCCGCCTACGAGGAGCTGCGCGACGTGATCGACAACGACTGCGCCGGATAGCCCATCAGTCCCGACCGTAGGTGAATTTGCACTTCCCGGACGTGGAACCGACCGTGGAGAAATGCACCCGGCCGATGTTGGAGCTGCAGCAGAGCCGCCCCTCGTTGTCGCTCCCCCTGACCACGGTGGACTTCTCGCTCTGTCCCTCGCACTTGACCGTGGCCCTCACGGCGCAGGCGCCCTCGGAAGACGTGATCACGACACACTTGTGAGACGTGATGCTGGTGGTCTGGGTCTCTCCACAGCCCATGGTGACCGTGTTCTGCATCGAGGGACCGCACCCGCTGACGGCCGCGAGCGCCAGCAGACAGGCCAGGGGTAACGTGACGTTGAGTGCTCGAATCATGGTTTCCTCCCCGAAGGTGACGGGATGCCGGGATTGTCGGCTGGCTCCATCCTAACGGCTCGCACCGCGGGGATGCAAGACCGCATTGTGGTGACGAGGATCGGGGGTCTCACTCCTCGATATCGTCGAATCCCGGCATGGTGGGCAGGATCTGCGTCGCCACGCGCTTGAGGTCCACGAATCCGTCCTCGGTCACGGGGAGCTTCTCGGTGACCGAGCTGTGGAGCTCGAGGTCGTCGTCGGACAGGATCGGCAGAATCTGGGTGGTGGCCGTCAGGAAGGCCTCACCGTCGTCGGTCTCCGCTCCCGTCGCGTCGGTGGACCCTTCCCCGGCCGGCGCGTGCGCCTCGAGCTCGAGGTAGGTTTCGAAGTCCCCGAGGGCCTTGGCGGCGAACCCGCGCCGGGTTCGGCCGCGGCTCGACGCGACCCGCTCGGCTCCGTCCGGCAGGGCGTCGCGCAGATACGCCCCCATGAAGGTGAAGCCTCCGGAACCGCGGTATCCCGCCCGCGCCTCGATCACGCGCTGCACCCCCGACCAGTCCCGCAGCAGCCTGGGAAACGAGGGCTCCTGGTCGCCGTCAAAGCCCACCGTGCGCACGAGATACGCCTCCTGCAACAGGTCCCCCAGGAACGGACAGCCCCGCGCCGCCTCGCGGAAGATGCGGCAGTAGTTCCACAGGGCCGGCAGGTAGCGCTCCTGCAGCACCGGCAGATAGTCGAGCAAGAGCGCATTTCCAGGCGACTCCACCTGGGTGAGCACCTCGGTCCGCAGATACGTCACGAACTCCTGGATCAGGGCGTCGAAAGCGCCCAGCGCATCGTAGGCGGCCAGGGCGAGCAGCTCGATGTGGTGGCGCAGCAGCGCGGAGATGGGCTCGGCCTGGGTCGGCTTCCTCGTGGTCACTGCGTGGATCAGCTCCCGGCGACTCTCATAGGAAAGCCCTTCGTGCTGCTCGAGCAACCGGCTCAGCGAGGGGCGACGCAGGGACGCGCAGCCCAGGGTGAACCGGAGGTTGGACAGGATCTCCGCTCGCCGCTCGTCACTGCTGCGCACGAGCAGACGATCGGGACTGGCGAAACGTGGGTAGTGCAGCGGCAGCTCACCCCAGCTCTGGGCCGCGACCTCCAGCTCTCCCTTGACCAGGGACTCCAGCACGCGCCACAGCATGAGCTGGGAGGCCGGTGTCGACTCCAGGGGCGTGCCGGGCCGCATCAGCCGGGTCCAGGTCCGGATCACGCGCGAGGACGTGGCCGCGGCGGAGCTCACCGGATCGTCGAGTCCCTCGGACAGCTCGAACAGCCGTTCCAGCACCTCGACGACGTGCTCGCGCCCTACCCGGTCCGTGTCGTAGAACCAGCGAAACAGCGGAAAATACGCGCCCTCGGTGAAGGCACCGCTCGCCGTCTTCCTTTCGAACCGCCGGCAGTGGTGGCGAACCAGCAGCTTCAGCTCGGCGCGGCCCACGCCCCACGCGAGATGCTGCTCCCCCGCCTGCCGCACGAGCGATTCCATGCGCAGGTTGAATGCGCCCGGATCCTCGGTTCGAATCTCGGTGTTCAGGGCCCGCAGGAACTCTGGTTGCTGATCAGACGCCATCCTCGCCTCCAGTCTATCGGAGGCGTGAAACCGCTGCAACTCCGACCTCACCGACGTCACGGGCCGCGCCCCGCCGGAGTGAGACTCGCACATTGCGGACCACGCCCAGCCGGAGTGAGACTCGCACATTGCGGACCACGCCCCGCCGGAGTGAGACTCGCACATTTCGATTGACATTGCCCCAGATCGCTGGCATATTGGTACCTCCAATGAGCCAATTACCACAACAAGATGATATGACTGATTATTTTCAACCGGTTTCGTCTACGCGAACATCCGATAGGATCGCTGGAATCATCCGCAATACCATCCTTGACGGGCGTTTTCGCGTCGGCGATCTGCTTCCACCGGAGCGCACCCTGGCGAGACAGTTCCAGGTGACGCGAAACACGGTTCGCGAGGCGCTGCGTCGACTGGAGCAGCTGCGGCTGGTTTCGATCCGTCAAGGGAGTGGAGTGACCGTACGGGACTACCGCAACACGGCCGGCGTGGAGCTGCTGGGCCAGATCCTGGCCTCCACCGTGCTGCAGGGGCCGCTCCTTTCGGACGTCCTCGAGGCGCGCGCCGTGCTCGGGAAAGCCATCTACCGACATGCCCTCGAACGCATCGATGACCGCGCCGTCGAGGCGCTGCACGAGGCGGTCGAGGCCTTTGCCCGGGAAGCCGAAAGGCCCACGCCGGATCCCCCCACCCTGCAGCGGCTGGACTTCGAGCTCCACAGCCTCCTCGTTCAGGCGGGCGGCAACCAGGCGATCCTCTTTTTGCACAACTCGCTCAGGAGGGTCTACGAGCCCATCGCCCACCTGTTCGAGGTCCTCGTCGATCAACCCCGGGATCTGGCGGCGCAGTACCGACTGGTGGTCGCAGCGCTGCGGCGAGGTGATCGCGCCGCGGCCGCGGACGCCTTCGACGCGGTCCTCGACCTGGCCCTACCCGAGCCGCCCGCGCGGCCGGACAACCCGGCACGGAGGACGCCATGATCGTCCAGAAATACCTCGCCGCCCGGGTCGCCGCCCAGACCCTGATCAAGCTGGGCTCGGTGTACCTCCGCCGTCGGCGGCCCTTCGTCGTCAACCACCTGATCACCGTGCGCTGCAACCTGGCCTGCCCGTTCTGCTACGTGAGCGGCCCGGAGCAGCGCTCCTACAACCGAGAGCACTACCCGCGCAGCGCGGAGCTGGACACCGCCGAGGTCCGCGACTTCTACCGCCAGCTGATCGCCCTGGACTTTCGCCTGATCGTCATCGTCGGTGGTGAGCCGCTGTTGCGGCCCGACCTCGACGACTTGCTGCGCCCCCTCCAGGGCCGGATCTTCAGCTCGGTCTTCACCAACGGGATGCTGCTCGCCGACCGTCACGAGCTGGTGCGACGGGCCTCCAGCCTGTTCGTGTCCCTGGACGCCCCCGACCGGCAGCACGACGAGCTCCGCGCCCAGCCGGGCTGCTTTGACCGCGCCCTGGCCGGCGTCGAGGCCATGCGCCGTCACCACCCGCGCGTGAACGTCTCGCTGATGATGACGGTCACCGACAACAACGTCCACCGGGTGCCCGAGATGCTCGCCTTTTCCCGCCGCCTGGGTCTGCCGGTGGGGTTTCAGCCGCCGTCCTACGACGGACAGTTCGCCCTGGCGGATCGGCCGGAGACGAGCAGCGCCGGCAACGTGCCCCGCGCCGCGCTGGTGGCGGACGCCTTCCGGGCGATCCGCGACGCGACGCGCACCCAGCGGGTCGCCGGATCCCGCGCCTTCTTCCAGCACGTCATCGACAACCGGGCGAGCTACCCCTGCTACTACCCGTCCTACGTGCTCGGCCCGATCTATCCCAACGGCGATGTCATCGGCTGCACACAGAAACGGGTCATCGGCAGCGTCCGCAAGTCCCCCGTCGCGGCGCTCCTGCGCGGCGCCCCCTTCCAGGCCAACGCCGCGGCCGGGCCCGGCTGCCAGGTCGGCTGTCGCGACTGGGGAATCCATGACATCTCCGCCATGCACAGCTGGCAGCTCGGTCCCAAGGACCTCCACGGCTACTACCGCTCCTTCGTGATGTAGCAACCGTTCACGTGGCAGACGGCACAGAGCCCCCGCGCGCAGCGCGGGCTACCCCTTGAGGGGACGGGAGGGGTGACTTGAGCCGCGGAGCGGCGGATCTGTCGGTCTGGTTTCGACACCGAGCAATGGGGCTCGCCTCCCGGAGATCGATCCGCCACTTCGTGTCTCACTTCGCCCCCTCCGCCCCCTCCGGGGGTACCCTCGCTTCGCTCGGATGGTGCCGCAAATAGCGGGGCCCCGTGAACACACACGTGATGTGAAAGGCGCGGCGGGGCGCTACTTCTTCGGTCGGGCCAGCCCGAGCGCGATGAAGGACTCGCAGGTGTCCACGAGGGTCTCCTCCACGGGTCGGTACCGCAGGCCGAGCTCGCGCTGTGAGCGGCTGTTGTCGATGCGGACGCTCTTGCCGAGGTTGCGCCGCAGGAAGGCCAGGGAGAGGCGCTTGTCAAAGAAGGAGGCGCCGTAGAGCACCAGGTCGGGAAGACGCCAGGTGGGCACCGGGAAGCGCGGGAAGCGCGGGGCGATGATCCGCGCCATCTCCTGCATCCACAGCCCCTGCGCGTGCAGGATGTAGCGTCCCTGCACATCCGGCAGCTCCAGCGCCCGCAGGTGCGCCCACGCCACGTCCCTGACATCGACCACGGCCAGGTAGATCCGCGGGCAGCCGGGGATCTTCCGGACCAGCAGGTCCCGCAGGGTGTTGGGGCTGGAGCGCACGTGCGCTTTCTTGAACAGCGGGCCCATGACGACGCTCGGGTTCAGCGCCACCAGCTCGAACCGCTCGTCCTCGGGCAGGGCCCCGTGGAACTGCCAGGCGGCCCGCTCGGCGAGGGTCTTGGAGAGCAGGTACGGCGTCACCTTGAGATCCGCGCTGTCGTTCCAGTCCGCCTCGGTGAAGACGTGATCGGGGGGCAGGTTGTCGCCGGCCACCGCGGCGATGGACGAGGTGAGCACCACCCGCTTGGCTGCGCCCGCCGCGCGGATGGCCTCCAGGACATTCTTCGTGCCCTGTACCGCCACGTCGACGATCTCCCGCTGGGGGTCCCGCGCGAACAGCCGGACCGACGACGCCATGTGACAGACCAGCTCACAGTCGGCCACGGCCCCGGCCAGGCTCTCGGGCCGCATGATGTCGCCCGCGACCAGCTCGAGCGGGTGCGCCGGCGCCTCCACCAGGCTCTGCAGATGCCCGACGTTCTCGGCGTTTCCCGGATCCCGCACCACGGCCCGAACCCGGTAGCCGGCCCCGAGCAGCTGCTGCACCACGTGACTGCCGAGATAGCCAGTCGCCCCGGTCACCGCCACGAGCCGGCCGGCGCCCGATTCCTTCCCCTGCGCTGCGTCATCGGTCCTGTTCCCCGTGGTCATCTGGTTTTTCTCCTACGGCTGTCAGAGCAGACGGCCCCGAGAATACGCGTTCCCCTCGGCAAAGCCAACCGCCCTCGGAGTGGACAGACGATGACCTCTCGACCTGCGAGGGCCGCAGCCAGAACAGCGGCACCACCACTGTGGACGAGGTGGTGCTCCCGAGCGTCACCGCCGGGGAAACGTCCTTCACGATGATCGATGGCTACGCCGGCGCGCAGGCGGCCTACGACCTCCAGGTCACCTGCACCCGCGACTGAGCTCTGTGGTAAGCTCCCGGTCCAGCGGCCAGGAGCAACGATGACCCCCCTCGCATTCTCAACTTCTCGTCTCCCCTACTGGGCCGCGCTCCTCCTGCTGGCTCCCGGCTGCGGCCAAGGTACGGAGAGCGGATCCCGCAACTCGAAGCCACGCGTCCGCGCGACCACGCCCCCGGTGTCGACCGCACCGACTGTCGCCGCCTCTCCCCACGCCCCCGCGCGTCGCGTTCTCTCGGCACCGCCCCGCGCCAAGGCCGGCCCCGCGCCCCGACCGCCCGCACCGGCCAAGCCGGCGTGGAAGCCGTGCGGCAAGGCGCCGGCCGGCATGGTGTGCATCCCGGGCGGCCCCTTCTGGCGGGGCAGCGACAAGCACCGACGGAACGAGCGCTCCCGGGAGCAGGTTACGGTTTCGACGTTCTACCTGGACGCCTACGAGGTGACGAACCCGGTGTTCGAGCGCTGCGTACGGCTCAAGCTCTGCAAGCGCCCCGGGAACTTCCGCCGGTATCGCGGGTTCCACGGCGCCAGGCAGCCCGCCGTGCCCGTGAGCTGGCACAACGCCCTCGCGACGTGCCTCTTGCTAGGCAAGCGGCTGCCCACCGAGGCGGAGTGGGAAAAGGCGGCTCGCACCACTGACGGCCGCACCTACCCCTGGGGCAACGATCCCCCGAGCTGCGCCCGGGCGCAGTACCGGCGCTGCAGGCCCAAGACCACCAAGCCCGTGGGCAGCCTGCCGGCCAACCCGTACGGGGTCTACGACCTGGCGGGCAACGGCTACGAGTGGGTCATGGACTGGTTCAGCCGCTGTTACAGCGGGTGCAAGGGCGCCTGCGGCGCGGCCTGTGCCGGCCCGGATCCGCGCGGACCCTGCGGCGGGGTCCTGCACTGCAAGCGTCACCACCGGCGGGTGCTGCGCGGGGGCTCCTGGTACTGGGCCGCGACGCAGATGCGCACGTCCTGGCGGCGCCCCGAGTACCCCCAAAGCGGCGGACACCGTCTCAGCTTCCGGTGCGCCACCCGGGATCCCGTGCCGAAGCCCCGCACCAAGGCCGAGGTGCGACGCCTCCTCCGCTCTCTGAGGACCACGCCGCTCCCGCTGTAGGGAACAAGGGCTAAGGGGTCGCGAATGGATAACTCCTCGAATCAGGGCGCCGAGGCGCCCGGCTCGCGAGGCGCCAGAAGGGAGCATATCGGGAATATTCGACCGCCTGGCAACAAAGCGAGCCGGGATGGATCGGCGTCCTGAACGATCG
>JBDRSE010000338.1:0-19285 GCA_043825095.1 bacterium | reverse complement strand
CGTTCCCCAGCAAGGCGACGGCTCCCTGATACAGGACCGCAGCCTTGGCGAATTGATTGCTCAGCACCGCGCGTTCGGCTGGTTTGGTGAGCCAGTCCGTCTCGATCCCTGGCGCAGCGCGAGCGACATTGGCCCCCATCGCCGCGGCGAGGATAGCGGGGCTCAGCGCCGTAAGGATTCTCCATTGCCTCATGGTTTTCCTCCTTATCATCGGCCGTTAGAATAGCCGATGAAACGCGTGTGCACAATTACAGTTATACCACATCCCATTTGATTATTGCATGACGTTGGGTTATTCTGAGCCTGCAATTTATGGCTGAAATTATGGGCGTCTCTCGCATCCTGATCCTCGAACGAAACCGCCTGACTCTGCGCAAGGTCACGCGCGTCCTTTCCTGTGTCGGCGTTGAGCTGATCCCAATGGAAGATCCGTCCGAGCTGCCCAGGTGGTTAGACGGCACGCCTTCTCTTTTATGCGCCGATGCCGTGGATATTGCCACCGTCGTGGGCGTACTGCAAACCCGTCCCGAAATATTGGCGCTGGTCTGGACCGGGGAGAAGTGCGACAGGCTGCTTCCCTTTGCCCACCAGAACAATCGTTTGAGCCACATTCTGGGCCGGATGAAGGACCAGCCGCCGCGGGAGTGGGAGCTGCTCTGGGCCGTGCGACGGATTCTGAGCGGAGAGTCTCCCGGGCTCGGGTCGCTGCTGGCTTGGGGGTATACCGGGTTCAAGGAGCAGATCAGGACCACGCGCCAGCGAGACGCCTGTGTCGAAGGCGTGGTGCGGTTTTGCGAGAAGCTGAATTGCGCCGGTCGGGTGCGTGAGATGTTCGGTGAGCTGGCCCACGAGCTGCTCATGAACGCCATGTATGACGCCCCTGTTGACGCCTCCGGCCGGCCCAAGTATGCCTCTGATCGCAAGGCACAGATCGCGCTGGAGCCCAATGAGGCGGCGGTGATCCGTGCAGCATCGGACGGCATGAGATTGGTGATTTCGGTCACGGATCCCTTTGGTCGCCTGCCCCGGAACGCGATTTTCGCCGGCATCGCGCGTGGTCTCCAGGGAGGAGAGATGGACACCACATACGGCGGCGCCGGGCTGGGCATGTTATATATATACAAATCAGCGGCGATCGCAGTATTTGACGTAGTGCCTGGACGGAGGACGCAAGTGGTCGGCATCTACGAGCTGGACACCAACCAGCGAGAGTTTCGTAGCCTGCCGAGATCGATCCACTACTATAGCAGCACCTGAGAGGTAGGACTCAGATGGCAGAAGCAACGAGTTCGGCACCGGCTGCGGGGCCCAAGCTCAAAGTCGCGAAAATCGTTGAAGGCGACATCATGTGCCTCCGGTTCATCGGCACCATCGACGAGGATTTCGACGGCAAGGGAGCGGCCGAGGGGGTCAAGGGGACGTTGGTGCTCGACCTCGGTGAGGTCAGGCGCATCAGCTCCTTCGGCATCCGGGAGTGGGTGGATTTCATCAAGGAGGTGGAGACGAAAACCCACGCCGTCTACTTCATCGAGTGCTCGCCGAAGATCCTAGACCAGTTCAACATGGTCGCCAACTTTGGCGGCTCTGGCAAGGTGCTCTCCTTCTACGCGCCCTACCGCTGTGACTACTGTGACGACGACCGACGGCGTCTCGTCCAGGTGGACGAGAGCTACGAGCTGATCAAGAACCTGAGCCTGCCGGACGTGCCCTGCGACAGCTGCGGCAACCCGGAGTACTTCGACGAGGATCCCGCGGCGTTCTTCACCTATCTGGTGACTCAGGAGCATGTGGAAGCGGATCCGGGGGTGGCCAATTTCCTGGCCGACAAGCTCGACTACCGCGTCAGCGACGCGGCCCGGCGGCTGCGGGTGGACAAGGTGATCGAGGAAGCCACCTTCATCCGGTTGGCGGGCGATATCGACATCAACTTCCCCCGGGACAAGCTGGCCGAGGGGCTCGAGGGCGACGTGATCATCGACGTGAGCGCCGTGGGCCGCGTGGATGACGACGGTGCCCGGGAGTGGACGGCCTTCATGCAGAGCGTGGCCGGGACGACGGCGCATCTGTATCTGCGCGACTGCCAGCCGGCATTCGTGGAGCGGCTCTTCACCGAGGAGGCGCTCGCGGGGAAGGTGGAGGTGGTGTCCTTTTTCATGCCGTTCAAGTGTCCGGAGTGCAGCACCACGGCGGCCCAGCGGGTGGACACGGCCGAGCATTACGACGTGCTCAAGTTCGCCACCTCGCCGGAGTTCGACTGCTCCGAGTGCCAGCACCGGGCGCCCTCCATCGCGTCCGAGGAGTTCCTGGCGTGCCTGGCCAATCTGATCCAGCCCAAGGCCAGCCCGGAGATCCTAGCGTTCGCAGAGGAGGCGAACGATCGGCTGCTCAAGCCGGCGGCGGCGGCCGGAGCGCCCCAGGTTGCGCTGCCGATGGCCGAGATGACGACGTCCGGGAAGACCGTGGGACTGGCGACCCTGGCCGCTGTGCTCGCGTCCGTGCTCGTGGTGGGTGGGCTGGTGTTCTGGGGCTACAACCAGTACCTCAAGGACAAGGCGGAGAAGAAGGCGATCTTCGACGAGGGGGGCAAGGTCACCTCGCAGGTGCCGGATCCCCCCCCGCCCTGGTTCGTCCGGCTGCAGAAGAAGCTCAAGGCGGCCAAGGGCAAGCCCCTGCTGCTGGATCAGGCCTACTCCCAGAAGCAAGGCGACACCTATTACTTCGTCGGCTACTCATACTCTACGCCTCTGCGCGGCGAGAGCGAGGCTCGAGCCCGGGAGGCGGCCTTGGAGCAGCTCATCCAGCAGGTGGCGCGCTCGGTGAAGGACGAGGGCTGGAACAAGGCGGTGCTCGGCCAGTACCAGACCGTGCGGCTCAAGATCTTCACAGCCCTGCGGGCGGCCATCGGTAAGCAGGACGGACTGGAGACCCGGAAGTGGCGCGACAAGCTCTGGACGCTGCGCAAGGCGGTGGAAACCGCGCTGCTGGTGACCGCCAAGCAGTTCACCAAGCCGAAGGAACAGGTGTTCTATCAGAAGGCCGAGATCAAGAGCGGCCTGCGGTGGCGGTTCTGGGTGCGCCTCACCGTGCCCCAGGCGACGGTCGACACGTTGGTGAAGCAGTACACCACGTCGGTGGAGGTCGACAAGCAGCACGTGCAGGTGCTGGACTACTTCCCCGGGCTGGCGTGGATCTATCCGGAGAACAAGCAGGGGGCGGTTGTGATTCGTGCCGACAAGGAGAAGGGGCCCTGGAAGAACACCCCGCTCAACGTGGGCAACCTCATCGTGAGCTGCGCGGAGATCCCCATCAAGAATGCCGAAAAGTTCCGCTCCGTGGTGGAGCGGCAGGTGAAGGTGCTCCAGAACCAGGAGAAGGACCGTCAGCTCGACTGTCTCACCAAGTCTGCCGGCGAGGTGCGCCGGGTGGGGTACGAGGTGGCGCAGATCAAACGGCCGCGCCCCATGATCTATCACGGCAACGGCATGCGCCCCACGGATGCGATGACCATGGAATGGAACACCTGGGACGACCCGACCCAATGAGCGGCCCGCGGCGAAAGCGGCCCGCGGCGCGGCGGGCGGCGCTCGTGGTGTGGCTCGGGGTGTTTCTCTTTATGGGCACCCCGGCGCGGGCGCAGCCCCCCCCGGCGGGCTCGCCCCAGGCGAAGGCGATTCAGCTGTTCCGCCGGGCGAACCCGCAGCTGTACCTGGGCAACTACCGGAAGGCCATCGCGCTGTACCGGAAGGCCCTCAAGCTCTTTCCCAAGATGGCCGGTGCCTGGCGCAACATGGGCAAGGCCTACGAAGGCCTGAAGAGCTGGAAGCGGGCCATCAAAGCCTACGATCAGTACCTCACGCTCGCCGGCACCGCGGGGAGGTACTCCCTGGCCGCCATGGCGCGGATCAACGAGTGTCGGAAGAAGCTCGGGCTCCCGCCCCGGGTGTTCAACATCATGGGCGCGGCGGGCAGGATCGCGTTCAAGGTCAACGTCCCCGGCGCGGCCATCAGCCTCGACGGGCTGCGGCGCGGGTCGTCCCCGTCTCCCGCCCTGCCGGTGAGCGCCGGGCTCCACGTGGTCACCGTCACCAAGGTGGGCTACCTGGCGTGGACCAACTCCATCGGGGTGAGGGCGGGCAAGACCGTCATGGTGCGGGTGGACCTCGAGAAGGATCCCCACTACGTGCCTCCGCGCCGGGTGGAGGGCATCAAGGTCCACAAGGCGAAGAACGAGGCCTACCTCACGGTGCGCAGCTCCGCGCCCAACGTCAGCCTGTACGTGGACGGCAAGGCGGTGGCCCGGCGCGCCGACGGGGTGTTCGTGCTGGCCAAGCCCAGAAGTCACGTGGTCGAGGTTCGGGCCCCGGGGCGGCTGCCCTGGCGGGCGCGGGTGGATCTGCTCCGCGGCGAGAAGAAGACCCTCGTTCCCGTGCTGGCCCTGCTGTCGCAGAAGCGGAGCTTCGCCCGCTGGGGGTGGATCACCCTGGGCTTCGCCGGCGCCCTCGGTGTGGTCGGGGCGGTGTTCAGCGGCCTGGAGAACCAAACCTACGACAAGGTGAACAGTCGCGACGCGGCGGACCGGGACGCGCTGAACGACCTCGTCCGCAAGGGCAAGACCTACCGCAACGTGTCCCTGGGACTGTACGCCGGGGCTGCGGCGTTCCTGATCAGCTCGATCGTGCTGTTCGTCTACGAGCGGAAGGGAGAGCGTCCCCAGGGGCGGCCGTTGCCCCTGGTCATCGGCCCCACGAGCCGGGGCTCGGGCGTTGCGCTGTCCTATTCCGGGGAGGTGGATTTCTGATGCGTGCCGGGGTGCCTCTACGGATCGTCGTCGCGCTGGCCCTGGGCGCCCTGACCCTCGCGGCCCTGGGCCTGGCGGCGTGCCCGCTCTCCCACGACGGCTACGAAACGGATCGGCCCTGCTGGTCGGAGCTCGACTGCGTGCAAAGCGAGCTGTGCAGCAAGCCGGACGCCTGTGCCGTGGGGGTCTGCCCCTCCCCTGAGAACACCAGCGGAACCTGCGCCGTGCCGTCGGACGAGGTCTGCGGTGCCGATGGCGGGACCGATGGCGGGACCGGGTCGGGTTACTACTGTTTCCCGGACGAGCAGGGGAATCCCACCCTGTGCGCCTACGAGCTGCACGATCGCTGTGTCCTGTGTGCGCTCGACGGCGGGTTGACTCGGGACTGCCCAGAGGCCCACTGCCTGACCTGGCGCGACCGGTGGGGTTGCCAATGATGGGGAATCGAGCCCGACGGGCGCGGTGCGGCGCCGTGGTGGCGCTGGCAGCGCTGCTCTGCTTGGCGGCACCGCCGGTGAGCGCTGGCGGAATCACCCGGCCCAACACCAACGGCGCGCGCGCCGTGGGTCTGGCCGGCGCTTACACCGCCGTGGCGGACGACGCGCTCTCCATCTTCCACAACCCCGCCGGGCTGGGCCGGATGAAGAACGCGGACCTCGTGCTCAGCGCCGAGCTGGTCTTCGTCATGCGCAGCTACACCCCGCCGGGCCGACCCACGGAGAAGGCCGCGGTGTCTCCGCTGCCCCTGCCCTTCGTGGCGGGCGGCGCCCGGATCCAGGTGGGCGAGAACAGCTTCCTGGCCATGGGCGCGGGCATCTACAACGCCGGCGGCGGCTCGGTGAGCTTTGACAAGAACAAGGTCACCGAGGGGGTGATCACCTCCCTGATCGCCCTGTTCGAGTTCACGCCCACCCTCGCCTACCAGGTGCACCGGCGAGTCTTCATCGGCGCCAGCCTGCGCATGGGTCTCGGCGCCTTCAGCGCGTTCCAGGCGTGCTCTGAGCTGGTGCAGTGCGCTCACGATCCGCCGGGCGATCCGGTCTTCGAGACCCGCGTGAGCCCCATGTTTGCCATGGGCTTCGGCTACGCCCTCGGCATCCAGGTGCTGCCCACCGACTGGCTCGGCATCGGCGTGACGTACAAGTCCAACCTGAAGGTCAAGTTCTCCAAGAAGAACGCCGTGGATTCCGGGGGCCTCAAGTTCGACGCCTCGGTGGAGATCCCCTTTCCGCAGAGCGTGAGCTTCGGCGTCTTCGTGCGGCCGAGCAAGCGTGTGCTCGTGGCGGCGCAGTTCGACTGGGTGGACAACTCCCAGCTCCGGGAGATCTTCATCGACGTCGACGGCTGGGTCTACGGCCGGGCCGCCATCGCCACGGACCTGTACATGAAGGACTCCTTTGCGGCCCACCTCGGCACCGAGATCACCGTGAACAAGCTGCTCGTGCTGCGGGGCGGCATGGCCTACGATAGCCAGTCCATCCCCGACAAGTACACCACGCGGGGGCTGTCGGACGGGCACAAGCTCACGTGGAACCTCGGGGCAACCCTACGCTTCGGTCGGTGGCGGCTGGACCTGGCCGCCGAGCTGGCCATGGCGGACGTGTCCCAGGGCTTCAAGTCCGTCACCTACCCCTCCGGGGAGGGCTACGCCGCGCCCGGCATTCACCATCCGGGCGGCACTTTCTCCTTCCACCTCGGCGGCGGCGTGGCGTGGTGAGCTGCTACTCCCCGACGATCTTGATCAGCACCCGTTTTCTTCTCCGCCCGTCGAACTCGAAGTAGAAGATCCGCTCCCAGGTGCCGAAGTCGAGCTGCCCGTCGGTGATGGCGCAGGTCACGGAGCGGCCCATGATCTGCCGTTTCAGGTGCGCGTCTCCGTTGTCCTCGCCGGTGCGGTTGTGACGGTACTGAGAGGTCGGCGCGTGGGGCGCGAGGCCCTCCAGCCACTTCTCGTAGTCGTGGTGCAGGCCGGACTCGTTGTCGTTGATGAACACGCTCGCCGTGATGTGCATCGCGTTCACCAGCACCAGGCCCTCCCGGATCCCGCTCTCGGCGATGGCGTCCTCCACGTCCGGCGTGATGTGCACCAGCCCCCGCCGGGACGGCACCTCGAAAAAGAGCTCCTTGCGATAGGTCTTCATCTCTGTTCTCCTTGCAGCCCGCCCCGTTCTAGCACACTCTTTCCGTGCTCGCGCTATACGTCGGAACATGGAATAACGTATAACAATACCGCGATCAGGTTGCCCGCGGCGTGGTGCCGTGTTATACGTTAACTATTACAGATACGTATAACATAGAGGGTTCCATGGTGACGCGACTGTCGCTGCAGGTGCAGACGCTCTATACGCAGCTTGTTCAGGACCTGGTGAGCGCAGAGGCGACCGGTGTGGTCGGGGGACGAGGCGGTACCTTTGTCAGCAAGAAAATCCGGGAACGAGTCTACTGGTACGTCCAGTACCGCGAGGGGGGCAAGCAACACCAGAAGTACCTGGGCCCAGACTCTCAGGAGCTCCAAGCCTTCATGGAGGATGCCCGTTCGAGCGCGGAGAGCCGGGCGAAGCTCTGCGCCATGGCAGTGGCCGGCGGTGCCCACCCGCTCCGGGGAGCTGAGCTGGCTGTGCTCAGACTCCTCGCCGACGCAGGGGTGTTCTACCTGGGCGCCGTCGTGGTCGGGACCCACGCGTTCGTGATCTACGGGAACATGCTGGGCGTGAGCTGGCGGGACCGCAATGTACGTACTCAGGACATCGACATCGCCGACGATCCGCGCCTCGCGCTCGCGATCCACGGGCGCGATGAGGGCATCGATCTGCCGAAAACGTTGGAGGCGTGGACCGAGGGCCGTTTCCTCCCGATCCCCCCCTCGCCCCTGAGCCCGCAAGATCCGGTCACCTCCTTCCACGAACCGCGACAGGGGCTCAAGGTCGAGCTCCTCACTCCGCTGGTCGGGCGGAGGCGTGCCGCCCCCGTCCTGCTCGCTTCCCTCAACGCGGCCGCCCAGCCGTTGCGTTTCCTCGACTACTTGATCGAGGATCCTGTGCCCGCCGCGGTCATCGGCGGTCACGGCGTGCTGGTCAACGTCCCACAGCCGGCCCGCTACGCGCTGCACAAGCTGCTGATCGCCCGGCAGCGTGAGGATTGGGAGGCGAAGGGGCGTAAGGACATCGCGCAGGCCGACGCCCTCTGCGCCGTGCTGCTCGAGGACCTCCCGGGGGCGCTGACCTTGGCGTGGGAAGCGCTCGTGGAGCGCGGCAAGAAGTGGACCTCGGGTGTCCGCTCTTCGCTCGAGCACCTCGGCAAAGGGACTCTCGATGGGCTGAGGGAGCTTGGGATCGGCTAGGTTCTCAACCATGAATCTCCTCCTCCTCGAACCCCATGAGCTGTCCGACGATGACGTGTCGTTAACGGATCGTCGCGCAGACCACATTCTCCGGGTGATCCAGCCCGACGTTGGCGACACCCTGCGCGTGGGCGTCATTGGTGGAGCGCTGGGCCAGGCCACAGTGCAGGCGCTCGAGCCCACGGTCCGGCTCGCCGTGCAACTCGACACCGACCCGCCGCCGCCGCCGCGGGTTCAGCTGGTGTTGGCCGTGCCCCGTCCCAAGGTGCTCCGGCGAGTGCTGCAGACCATCGGCGCCCTGGGTGTGCACCGGCTGGACCTGGTGAACGCCTGGCGCGTGGAAAAGAGCTACTTTCAGTCGCCGCTGCTCGCGCCCGACGCCATCCGCCACGAGCTGATCATCGGCGCGGAGCAGGGCGCCACCACCTGGCTGCCCGCGGTGGCGGTCCACCGCAGGCTGATGGCCTATCTGGACGCGCCGCCCTCGGCGGGGCTGCGGGTCGTCGCCCACCCCGGGGCGACCCAGCCGCTGGAGTCCGTGGTGCCGCCCGGAGACGCTCCGTGTCTGGTGGCCGTGGGGCCGGAGGGCGGCTGGATCCAATGGGAGGTCGATACATTTATCGAGCGGGGATTCGAGCCGGTGCACCTGGGGCGCGCGGTGCTGCGCACGGAGCAGGCCGTGCCCGTGCTCCTGGGCCAGCTCGAGCTGCTCCTACGCCTTGGACAGTCCGAGCAGCCAGAGCAGCCAGAGCAGGGGTGATGAGCATCAGTAGGGGATCAGCGTCAGGTTTGGCACGCGGTCGAAGTGCTTGGCGTTGCGGGTCACCAGGGCGGATCCGTGCTCAAGCGCCGATGCGGCAATCCAGAGATCGGCCTTGGATGCGCCAGCAAGCAGTGATCGCTTCCTGAGCGCGGAGACGATATTCGCGTATTGCTTGGCCGTCTCGATGCCCACCGCGGTGATGCGAAACAGCGTCACGAAGCGCAGCGAGTCGCGAAAGCGTTGCTCCGAAACGCAGGCGCCGCCCTCGAGGAACTCTCCCGCGGCGTGGGCCGGGACCACGAAGATCTCGCTGTCGTGCTCAGCGAGGATCTTCACCGCAGGGTGCCCAGGGGTATCCTTGTTGCGCCAAAGGTCGATCAAGAAGGTGGTGTCAAGCGAGATCAAGGGGCTCCCATGCTTCTTCGCGGCGCGCCTCGGCCGGCACCTGGAGCATCGTCTCGGCGTCCTCTTCGGAGAGCCCGGGCAGCCTGGAGAGACACGACAGGATGTCCTGGCCGGTATGCGCGTTCTGTACCGCGTCCAGCATCCTGGCGACGGCCTTGGAGAACGACTCGGACTCCCGCTTGAACGCGGAGAGCCTGCGGTACACGTTAGAATCCAGCGCGATATTCTTGGTGCTCATACATGTAATTATACATGTATGAGCACCAACATCAAGAGGGATGAAGGGCTACGCCTGGGACAGCCCCAGCAGCCAGAGCAGGAGCCCGGCTAGGATCACGCCGCCCCAGATCAAGGCCTGGCGGCCCACGAGGCGGTCCTCCGGCGTGATGGCGCGATAGATGAAGAGCAGCGCCCCGGCCACCCAGCCCAGAAATCCCAGCAGCGCGAGGATCGACCAGGCCACGGACGGCGCGGTCGAGGCCTGAAGTCGTTTGAGGTGCCACGCCTCGGCCCGGGCGAGCTGCTCGGCGCCGGCGGTCTCGCCTCCCTGCTGCCGCGCGGTCAGGCGCGCGATGTGGCGATTCGCGCGGGCCAGCCGGTCGGCGTGAGGCGTGTAGAAGCTGCGCGCCCCCAGGATCGCGCGGCGGATGGCCCGGTGGGCCATGAGCGCGGTCTGCCGATCTCCCTGCCGCTCGGCGAGCTTGCCCAGGCGGGTCAACCCGTCCAGGGCGCGCGTCCCGTAGCCGTTGCCGGGAGCGTACCAGCGCGCCGCCCGGCGGTAGTGCACGATGGCGTCCTGGCTGGCCCGGGTGCGCCGGGCCGGGTCGGTCGCCTTCACGGCGCGCCGCTCTGCGGCGTGACCTTCCTGGTACTCCCCCCGGGACGAGCAGACCACCCGGCCGGACACCACGGCCAGCAGCGCGAGGGTCACGACGACCCCGGTGACGAGGCGGCGTTTCACACGAAGTCCTTGCGGCGGAACCGCAGGATGGTGAGCCCTAGCATGACCAGGATGTAGATCGCCCCATAGCCCGCCGCGTACCCCACGTAGCTCCACGTGAAGAACTCACCGTGCACGCTGATCCGCTTGTTCACGGCGCCGCTCACGGCGAACAAATGGAAGTCGGGCAGCACGTAGTAGGCGGCGGTGAGCAGGGAGTCCAGCCCGGAGAGCCCGGACTGGCCCCGGTCGGCGATCTGCTTGATGAACTCGGTGGATCGGCCGAGCAGGAACAGGATCATCGACAGGAACCCGGCCAGGATCGGTCCGGTGAGCGACGACAGCAGGAGCGCCACCGACAGGATGACCAGCACCTCGGTCAAGGTCAGCAGCAGCGCCTTGCACAGCACCACCGACGGCGCGGCGCCATAGGCCAGCAGCATCCCGAAGAACACCGCCGACATGAAGGCCACCTGGATCACCAGCGTGACCACCATGCCGAGGAACTTGCCCAGCAGGAACTCGGTCCGGTGCAGCGGCTTGGGGATGATGAAGTAGACGGTGCGCTGCTCCAGCTCCCGGTGCACCACGGTGACGCCCAGGTACACGGCGATGATCACGCCGAACAGGCTGATGGCCGCGAGCCCCAGGTCCTGGATCAACAGGATGGGCGAGCGCAACGAGAGCTTCCCCATGGTCACCGAGCCGAGGATCAGCAGCACGGCGAACAGCAGCAGCACGTACATCACCCGGTTCCGGTTGGTCTCCCGGAAGGTGTTGCCGGCAATGGCGAGGATGCGATCCATCGGCTACTCTTCCACCTCTTCCACCTCTTTTGTTTCTTTTGCTTCTTCGGCTTCTTTCGATGCCGCGCCGGAGCTCTTCCCCTTGCTCCGTGCTTCGCGGACGAACAGATCTTCCAGGGACTCGGTGCGGGGCGTGACCGACACCACCCGCGCTCCGGCCTCCAGGGCCGGGCCGAGCAGCGCCCCGGGATCCGTGTCCCCGGGCAGGTGAATCCGCAGGCGATCGCCCCTGCGCAGCGCCTTCCACGAGTTTTCCTCGGCCAGCTCGAGCACGCTCGCCGGGGCCCGCTCCAGCACCACCTCGGTTTCCTCCACCCGCGCGCTGAGGAGCTGGTCCAGCCGCCCGATGTCCCGGAGCTGGCCCTCGATCACGATGGCCACCCGGTCGCAGATCATCTCCACGTCCGACAGGATGTGGGACGAGAACAGCACGGTCTTGCCCTGGGCGCGGAGCTCGAGGATCAGGTCCCGGACCTCCTTGCGCCCCAGCGGGTCGAGTCCCGACAGGGGCTCGTCCAGCACCACCAGGTCCGGGTCGTGGATCAGCGCCTGGGCGAGGCCGATCCGCTGGAGCATGCCCTTGGAGAACTTCCGCAAGGAGCGGTTCAGCGCCTGGGTGAGGCCGACCCGCGCCAGCAGGCGGGGGATGCGCTCCAGGCGCTCCTTCCGCGGCACGCCGCACAGCCGGGCCGAGAGCTCCAGGAACTCGTCGGCCCGCAGATAATCGTAGAAGCTCGGGTTCTCCGGGAGGTACCCGACGCGGGCCTTGGCGGCCACGTCCGGCACGGACCGCCCGAGCACCTCGATCTCGCCGGAGGTGGGGAAGATCAGCCCCATCATCATCTTGATGGTGGTGGTCTTGCCCGAGCCGTTCGGGCCGAGCAGGCCGAAGATCTCCCCGGCCCGCACCTCGAAGCTGAGCTCCCGGACCGCCTTGACCTCCCGGGGCAGCACCCGCTGGTCGAGCTCGGGCCGCACCGCCTCGGCCGCGCTGCGGGCCAGCCGCTTGATGGGGATGAAGCCCACCACGAAGGTCTTGCTGAGCCTGCTCGCGCGCACGACCACCTCTGCGGAGGCGTCGGGAGCGGGCTTGGGTTGCTGCTCGGCCATGTCTGCCCCAATTTGGCCAGTTCGTTGTCGAAAAGCAAGCGTGTGGGTGGCGCCCCCTCTGCCCGACAGAGATTCACTGTCTGCTGAGCCGTCGACTATTCCTTTTCCTTTGACACCGTTGTAAGGGGCTTGATACCGTTGAATGGGCGCTGGGGTCCCAAGATGGCGGCTAATACAGAGTGACCCTCTGTTGTGTTGGGAGCACGGGTACCTGGCTTCGTACAGAGGTCGGCCAGGTATCCCACCGGAAGGGAGGATTCCATGGTCCGTCGTCTGTCTGTCTGTCTGTCTGTCTGTCCATTTTACTGATCTCCGCGCGCTCCACGCGGGCCGATGAGCTACCCCACAAGGCCTGTGCGGTGAAGATGCACCTCAATCGCTTCGGTCCTGTCATCCTTCAGCAAATCCAGGAACGTGTACCAGAGCTGTTCCAGAGCCAAGGTTCGGTCGGTCTTAGCATCGGCACGATCGAGATCACGCCCTATCTCGGCGGTCTTGTCTACGATCCCGATGGGAGGCCACGCCGTTGCCAGAGCGGGCCTTGCACCAACGACGCGAGCACTTCGGACGACGACTACATCCAGATCAGGATCCCCATCATCGCCGATCTGAACGGGACCCATCTGCAGACGTTCCACGCCAACATCCTGGTCGGCTTTCCGACGAACCCACCTCAGGGAATCGTGAGCAGCGGCGGCAGGGAATGCCTCTGCCGGACGTTCCTCAGGGAGGAGATTTCTCTTTTGCACGAGTTTCCCTGGTGCTTCTCGGACGCAGCATTCGACGAAGAGTACTGCATGAATGTGTCCAATTGGATCGGAGCCTATCAGCCACAGGGACAGACGTGCACAAACAACAGCGATTGCTCCGGTGGCGGCTGCTATCATGGCGAATGCGGCGTATACGTCGACGCACGATATCATCCCATGGGGCATGATCCGTTCGGGGACGGGGCAGATCCGCTTCTTGGGCTCGACTGGTGGAACATGACCCAATACTCCGTCCCCGTGGCGGAGAACGCGTCATACAGCGACTCACCTGTGGGAAACTACCAGCTTGAGATTCCCGATGGATGCAATTACACGATGGTGAAACGATGCGGAGACCTGTACAGGCATCCGGATTACAATGACTGGAGCCTCGAGGATTCGCAGCACGCTTGTCACTTTTGCGTCCGCTCCTACTTCGACGAGGCGAACGTCAGGCTAGAGCCGACAGACTTCCCAGGCCCAGTGGCGGTCGATTTCTGGGTCGACGGCGATCCGGATGGGTTGTGCGACATCGTTAACGGCATCAACGACGCCTCAATCAGTGCGGTGGTGCTGGGGCTGTTCTTCTTCGGAGGAGCTCCGGTTGCGGTGGTGCCCAATACGGAGGTCGGGGGCCTATTGAAGATACTCACCGATCTTGAAGACTGCGACGTCAACCTGGATTTCATACGCAGACGGGCTGGATATGCAGAGTACGATGATTTCCACCCACTCTGGTGGGACCTTTCCTATGACCCCAGCCATCCGGTCCAGGGAGAGCCGAATTACAATGCTGCTGATCGTTACGAGGTGCAGGTGGAGAACACCTGCTGCCTGCAGAACTCGCTTCAGCAGAGCATGGGTGCCCTGTTTGACATCGCGTATGATGTCCCGGGCTTTGGCAACATCACACTCAGAGATCTCGTCCGGCGGGCCGGCGGCGTCCGCATCTCCGAGAACAAAGGCGAGCTATACCTGATGATCCCTCCTACCTACACGTCGGTCAACGACGCTCCAGCGTGTACTGACGGAGTGGACTGGAGCAAGATACGGGACTTGCCTTACGATGAGACGGATATTGTTGAGTATTGGGCTCTTCTTCAGTTTATTTCCGAGCAGAGGATTGATTTGCAGAAGGTGATCGGGCAAGCGCTGTCGGCCGATTCCAAGGCCCAACAGTACGGCCTCGCCGCAACCTGCAACCACGGCCGTGACTGCGTCGCGAACCAGGGAGTCGACGCGAACGGTGACGGTGTCTGCGACTGCCAGGAATTGGGCATCTCCGACATCGATCGCGACGGGTTCTGCGACGATCAGGACTACTGCCAGCACGTGGCTACGGGAGTAAACTGCGACACCGACGGTGACGGTCGCGGCGACACCATGCCCAGGATGCTGGAGAACTGCGTCGCATGGGATTTCCCGTCCGTTGGTGAGGCGAAGCAGCAGTTACTCCACGATCTCTGCGGCGGCTGCGACAACTGCCCGTCCGAGCACAACCCTCAGTCCCACACCGCGCAGTATCCCCACGGCCAATTCACGCGCCAGTGGGACCGTGACAACGACCGCATCGGCGACGCCTGCGACGAGGACAGGGACGGCGACGGCATCCACGACGACTACGACTGCGACGATCTGAACCCCGGCATCGCGCACGACCGCGACGGGGACGGGGTTTGTGATCCGCTGACACGGGACCCGTTCGCCGAACAGCTCGCCTCGATTCCATGCCACCTCGCCTGCGACGAGAACGACCTCTGGTATTTCAACTACGATTACCAGGCCTGCCAGGCCCGCTGCTCAATAAAAGACAACTGCTTCGACCTCGACAGCGCGTTCTGCCACACCATCGACCAGTGCACAACCATGGCCGCCGCGGCAACCCAAGCCGCTTGCGAAAGCTCCGGCCATTGTGAGTTCGTGCCCGGCCCCCGCTGGCCGGACGACTCCAGGGGGAACCGGTGCGTTCCCAAGCAGACGCATCACTGCGCGGTGGTCCACGGCAACCCCGCGCAGACCGACTCGGACGGTATTCCCAGCTACCCTGGTGACGGCGGAGACAAGTGTGACTACGTGCCCCGAGTCACCGACGTGCACTTCGGCAAGGGCCACCAGCTCTCGCCCTTCTGGTGTGACACGTCCCAGTACACGGTGGGCTTTAAGACCCTCGGCGGCGACGTGACCTTGACCGCTACCCACGTCGACTCGGACGGGTTCTACATCCCGGAGTTTCTACCCACCACCCGCGACGGCGTAAACGTCGGCGCGTGCAAGTGCGCTCTGGCGCTCGTGAACGGGGAATGGCATACAAACTGCGAAGATTCGACTCGTTGCCCTCTGCTAGATGAGTATGTGGGCTACCGCCGCACCTGGAATCCCATCGACGCGCCCGAAACACACGAGGGACTGCTCACCGGCAACCCCACCTATCCCACCGCCGGAGCCATGGAGCCGTGGCTGCGAACACACGTCGAAGACCACAGCTTGATCTTCGGCCGAGAGGTGGGCTTCACCCGCGCGGGCGGCGGGAGCTACCACGCCTTCACCTGGATGACGGACTTCGCCATCGATTTCGTGTCCTCCACTTCGTGGGGAGAGGTCGACTGGGCCGATCCGACCGATGTGGCCAAGGTCAAGGTCCGCGTTGCCTGGCCACCCTACTCCAGGATCAACGACCCGGTCGCCGGAGAGGTGCTGCTCAGCCGGCCCGGCCCCACCTCGGGCGACTGCGGCCTGGCCACGTCCCTCTCCGGGCGGGAGCTGGTCGAGCTGGCGCCGCCCGACATCGATCCCGGCGACGTGCTGCCGCCGGAGATGATCGTCTCGGTGATCCCGGGCACGCTCGTGGAGGAGCTGGGCTCACCGCTCCGGAGCAAGCAGCTCGGCCGGGCGGGCTACTTCATGGGGCAGGACCCGGTCTCCGGCGACCTCCACCTGTATGCCCTGGGATCCGAGGTGCCCAAGGTGGTGGCGATCTGGAAGCTGGAGGCCGCCGAGCTGGCCGCGTCCACCACCGAGATCATCGCCTCGTCCGGGCCCATGGACAGCGGCCTGGTGGGCCAAGACGGCGGCCGGCTCCCGTCTGTGTTCGTCTACCAGAGCCCGCTGGCGGCGCCCACCGAGCCGGGTGAGCTCCCGACCTTCGAGCGGGCCTCGAAGCTTTACATCGGCGTGGAAACCAAAGGAGAGCCCCTGGCGCTCGAGTCCACGGACGATCTCTTCGGCACTCCCAGCCCGGACGTGTGGAACGCCCGGGTGGTGTATGCGTCGAAGCGGCAGCAGGTGCTGCTCTTCGGCGCCGCGGCCCCGGACCTCGCGCCGGTGCACGTCTGGCGGCTGGACCTGGCCAAGGGTTCCTGGGAGGGTCCGTTCCGGCTGGACCTGCCGCAGACACGGACCGGATTCAGCCTGAGCTACGACTGGCTCACCGACCGGATCTTCGCCTTCGGGGGCGGCGTGGCCGGCTCCTACGACACCGCCGCGGTCTACACCATCGACCCGGCCACGCTCTTTGTTAGACGCTTTGCCGCGATTTCTGCTCCGGGCACGGCCGGGTTGGCGCGCAACCAGGCGGGCGCCTACCTCGATCCGGTGGAGCGGGCGCTGTACGTCTACGGCGGCAAGCGCGGCTCGACCATCATCGCGGAGAAAGACGTCTGGCGGCTGGATCTCGCCGCGAGGCGGTGGACCCTGCTGCCCGAAACGAGCTTCGACGACGCTCCCGAGCCGCTCACGTCGCCCTTCGTCTACTACGACCGCAGGCGCCGTACGGTCTGGGTCGGGGATCTGCTGGGCGCGTCCACGGCCGACGGGCTCGACCTCTGGGCCCTGGACAAGGAAGGCTCCTGGCACGCCACCGAGAGCTTCCGGGCGCCGGCCGAGGTCCAGTGGCCGGTCCGGGACTCCTTCTCCCCGGGCAAAGCGCAGTCCTTCGCTTGGACCACCAGCGCCGGCACGGATTGGCCGGGTGAGCTGCTGCTGGCCCAGCTAAGGACCGAGCGCCCGGTGCTCGGGGTGTCCGCGGTGTCCCAGTCCGGCGACCTGCTCGGCATCAGCCGGGAGACCGACAGCGGGCTGCAGGAGGCGGCGTTCCTCTGCCCGGTGGGCCAGCGCTGCTACCTGCAGGTGTCGGCGCTCCCGCGGGGCGGCGACGCCTCCTGGGAGCCCTACACCCTGAGCGTGGTCCCGGCCGAGACGGTGCTCGTGAGCCAGGAGATCCTCGTACCTGGAAACGCCCGGGACCTGGAGATCAAGGGCGATACGATCTACGTTGCCGGCATGGGTGGCGTGCGCACGCTCCACGCGGGTGTGACGCTCGATCCTCTCTCGAGCATCGGCGGCTTCCAGGGCGCGGCCGCCACCGGACTGGAGCTCTGCGGCCTCCATCTCTGCGTCTCGCGGCTCGGCCCCGGAGGGTTGAAGGTCATCGACATCTCTGATCCGGAGAGCATGCGGGTCGTCGGGAGCGCGCTCACCGTGGGGCTCGGCTGGGACCTCGCCGTGGTCGGGCGCACGGCATATGTGGCCCACGGCGCGCTCGGAGTCGGGGTCTACGACCTCTCCGATCCCGGTGTTCCCTGCTGGACCGACCAGCTCGATCCGGGCGGGCAGATCCGCACCGTAGCCGCGCGTGAGGGGCTGCTTGCGGCCGGTGGAATGAAAGGCACGATCTTTCTCTACGATCTCTCCGGTGGCCCGACGTCGGTCGGCCAGATCCAGGCCAAGGGGCAGATCTCACGCATCAAGCTCGTGGCCGGCCAACTCTGGCTGCTCGATAAGAACGGGGATTGGGCGGAGATCTACGACGTGCGCGACCCGGCCGCGCCGGTGAAGGTCGGCGAGCTTTCCAAGGACGCCCAACTCTATTTCAACGGGAAGCTGCGGGGCAGCCACGCCTACTCCTTTCATGGCAACCGTGTCGATGTCTATGAGATCCGACCCACGCCGTGATCGGAGCAGCAACCGCCCGGCGCCAAAATCCAGCTGAAACAACAAGGCGCTCGGGCGGTAGTCAACTGCGCTGTGTCGGCGGTCTGTTTTAGTACTTGGAGGTCTTCTATGAATAGAAATATTTCGACGCTGCTTGGGGTGTTAGTCGCTTTGTTCGGCTCCGGCTGTGTGGATGACTCAGCTCATGGCTCGGACTCCGAGACAAACGATGCCACCGTCTTGGATGGAGGCGCGACCGATGCGGGATCTGACGGCGGAGGAAACTCACCAGACGGAGGTACCCAGTACGACTTCTGCGGGGAGGCGTTTTTCAAGCTGCCTATCGATGGAGTGAACGAGGAAACTGAAGGAATCGATCTGTGGGGTAGCAAGATTGTCTACTCAAAGTATCCATTCGGTAACTACGACAAGGTTGACCTGTTTCTTTTTGACATTGAAGACTGTACCGAGTATCAGCTCACCGAAGGGGCGATCTGCACTACTCCAAGCATTTGGGGAGAAGTTATTGTGTGGGCCGACAGCAGGGGCTCCAGCCCCGAGCCTGACTACCATTGCAAAGATGTATTTATGTACGATCTGGGAATGTGGCAGGAGTTCCAGCTCTCCGATGATCCACAGTGCGAGCGGAGCACGAGGACCAATGATCGTTACATTGTCTTCAATAAAAACGTGGATAACAACACGAATGGGGACCGCGAGCTGAAGCTGCTCGATCTGGAGAATGGCTCTGAGGTTGTGCTTGCGTCGGCGGTGCGGCAGGTGGGCTCGTACTTCGACATCGGCGAGCGGTACGTGGTGTGGTCGGGGTATGCGACCGAGCCGGGATCTGTGGGCCGGGACATCTACTTCTACGATCTGGAGACCGAGGTCACCGACCGGGTGCCGTTCTCGATGGAGCACTATACGTACTTCGTGCACACCTCCGGTGACCGCTTGGCGTACATGGCCACCGCGGACTACACCACGCCGCCGTTCTTCTTGGTGCTCCATGACATGACCACCGGGGATCACACGGTCATCGCCGACAACGACTATGGCATCCCGGAGCCGCACATCCACGGCAACTTGATGGCCTGGCACACGACGAAGTACACGGGCGGCACGGTGGTGCCGCCGGTGGACGTGGAGCTCTACGACATCGAGACCGGGGTACACCGGCGGCTCACGACCCGGGAGAGCAACCTGTCACCCGCGGCGCTCCACTTTCCATACCTGTTGCTGGGGGACCTGCTGGAGCTGTCCACGGAGATGCAGAAGGACTGGTACGTGGCGAACCTGGTGGAGCTCGGCGTAACCGACACCCAGGGCAACCTGATCCCCGGCGGGGCGGTGCTGGAGCCGCCGAGGTAACGGTCCTCAGGCAACTCGATCAGCGCCGGGAAGAGGCTCAGTCTGCGCGGAGCTGCTCCAGCAGATCCCAGGCC
>JBDRSE010000337.1:0-9429 GCA_043825095.1 bacterium | reverse complement strand
GGTTCCCCCGGAGGGGGCGGAGGGGGAGAGCTGAGCCGCGAAGCGGCAGATCGATCTCCGGCAGGTGCCAGCATTCGCACCGCGCCGAAACCAGCCCGACAGCTCCGCCGCTCCGCGGCGGAAGACTCCCCTCCCGTCCCCTCAAGGGGAAGCCCGCGCGGCGCGGGCCCTAAAGGAGCACGGGGAGGGAGCGCGCGAGGCGAACGCGCCGGGGGCTGACAGCGCAGGCGTAGGCGTAGATTTCGACGCCGCGCCGGGCCACGCGGGCCATTGCTTCGGCGTATTCGGGGTGGATGCCGGCGGCCGGAGCGAAGGCGTCGCAGTCGTTGCGTTGGATAGTGACGAGGAGGACGCCGCGAAGGCCCTGGCGCACGACCCGGGCGAGCTCGTGCAGGTGTTTGAGCCCGCGCTCGGTGGGGGCGTCCGGGAACAGGGCGATGTCGCGATAGCGACGAGGGACGGCGGGGCCGGGAACGCCCGGATCGAGGGTGTGGGCGGTGAGGTGGCAGTTCTTGATCTCGACGTAGCAGTCGCGGCGGCCGGGGGCGGTGAGCAGGAGATCGATGCGGCTGCGGCCTCCGGCGCCGTAGCACACCTCGCGGCGGACCGCGTTGTACCCGGAGAGCTCGGGGATGCGGTCGGCCGCGGCGGCCTGATAGCCGAGCCGGTTGGGCAGCAGGGTGTCGATGCCGACCCAGTGGCGGCGGTGGCGGACGAGGACCCAGGTGAACCGGGTGCGGCGGTCGGGGTTGGGCTCGGGGCGAAGGTAGACGCGGCTTCCCGGCTGGAGCACGCCCATGAGGCTGCCGGTGTTGGTGCAGTGGGCGAGGATGCGTTTGCCGTTGTCGAGCTCGATGGTGGCGATGAAGCGGCTGTCTCGGCGGACGAGGCGGCCGGGCGTGAGGGTTGGGTCGAAGATGTGGTCGAGGGCTGACACGGGACAGGGACGGTCGAGCTCCGGGGGCTCAGACCAACCAGTCCTTCTCTTTGATCTTGCGGGGCAGGTACTCCTCGCTGATGAAGGAGATCCCTTTGCGGGAGAGCGCCTCGATCTCCATCTTCACCTTGGAGTCGAGCATCTTCTTGAGCTCGCGCTGCCACCTTCGCTCCTTGAACCACGCGTACTTCAGCATCTGCTTGGCGCGCTCCTCGTCCTTTCGGTTGAGCATGATCGTGGAGCCGTCGGGCAGGTCGTAGCGCTCGCGGTCGTAGGAGGACAGGCCGAGGAACCGGGCCTTGGGCACCGCCATCCGTACCGACTCGTAAGCGAGGTTGATGGAGCCCTGCTTCACCACGGAGTAGATGTAGAGCCCCCAGGGATCGTTGTCCACCAGGACGTAGAGCGGGAGCTTGAGCTCCTCGGTCATGCGCCGGATGAGGCGGCGAACCCCGCGGGCGGGCTGGCCCTGGCTCTGGATCAGGATGCACTTGTGTTTGCGCCAGAACTTGTCCTCGTTCAACCGCCGCCACACGGCGTCTTTCTCCACGAGGAGGATGAACTTGGCGTCACACTTCCGGAACTGGACGACCTCCTCCTCGACGATGGAGGGGACCGCCCAGCCGCCCGAGCCCTGCCTGCGCGCGTCGATGGTGTCGCCCGAGTCCACCAGGGTAAGCTCGCCCACCATGGAGCCGCGGTTGGAGGCGAACAGGTGCAGCTCCTCCCGCAGGGTGCTGATGGCGACCTCCAGGTCTTCGATGATGGGGTCGGACTCGGTTTGGGAGTCGAAGGTGTTCTCCGAGGTCTTTCCGATGGTGTGCTTGGTCATGTAGTAGAGGTCACGGATGGAGGTGGTCTTCCCTGCATCCAGGAGCTCCTTGCATGCCGAGGCCACCAGGAACGTCTGGGCGAACCGCTTGGCCATGTTGACGTTGAAGAGGCTGCGGGTCTGCGTGCGATCGCCCATCTCGATGATGGACTTCTTCTCGTTGAAGCTGACGTTGGAAAGTGCGCGGATGGGAATGTCCACGCCCGGGTTCTCACCCTGCTCCGCCTGGGCCACCACGCTCTCGGCCAGCGCGACCAGCTTGGAGAGGGTTTCGGCGGATTTCTGTTTCTTGATTGCGGTCAGCTCGCGTTTCGTAGCCATCGCGATCCTCGGGTCTAGAACTCGTCCGACACTTCCGCGTAGCTGTCGGCGGCGGTGGACAGGATGTTTCGGATCTCGGTGCGGTTGCGCTTGGTGAGGTGGTGCAGCGCCTCCACCAGCTCGCCGCAGTACAGATCGAACTTGGAGCGCCGCTCAGCCTGGGACTTGTGCTTGTGGCGCCGGCTCAGGTAGTTGCCGAGCTCCCGGGCGCTGTCCATGACGCAGCGTTTGATCTCATCCATGATCTCCGCGTAGTGCGCGATGGCCTCCTTGGACTCGGAGGTGAAGGGCACCCACACCGAGGCGATGTGGACCACCAGCACCATGGGCCCCTGGGGCAGCCCGCCCCGGGGCTGGCTGATGCCGTAGCGCCGCCAGTTCACGTCGGTGACCGCCTTGTGGATCGCGCAGGACGACTGCTGGTACTGCAGCGGCACGCGGTTGGCGAGCCGGACAAGATGGATGGCGCGCGAGCTCGCCTCGGCCCGGACGTCGGCGTCCAGGGCCGCGCGCAGGAGGCGCACCTGAGAGCTCGTGAGCATGCCCGTCTTGGTGGCGCGGTCGATGCCCGCCTTGAGCAGGAGCTGCACCGCTTTTTTGCGGCTGATGCCCGGAATGGAGGTCAGCGCCATCTCCACGCGTTTGGTGGGGTTGAGCCGCACTCCGCCCACCCAGGCGCCGCCGTCGGAGAGGTCGCCGTGGTCGAGGAGCCCGGTGAGCTGGCCGCCGTAGGCGAGCCCCACCTCCACCTGGAAGGGGTTGCCGCGGTACACGCGCGGGGGTCGGGTCCGCACGCTGTAGAAGCTCGCGCCCTCGATCTCCCGCTCCAGCCCGCGCCGGATCAGGTCTTCCCCGATGGGCACGATACAGTCCGTGGAGGGGCTCCGGATTTTCACCACTTGAATCGCGTTGAAGAGCGCCTCGGCCTCACGATTCGCGATGGCGGTGGGCCGCGCCTTGGGGCTGAGCCCCGCGGTCTTGCAGATCTGGGTGGCCACCATGGGAGTCACCCGGGAGAAGTCCTCCCGCAGCGCCGTCTGCAGCTGGCGCGCCTTGGACTCCTTGAGCATCTTCATCAGGATGCCCAGCTCCACACCGTAGGGGTGGGGCTTGATCGTCTCCGGCTCGGCGGGGAGCTCGTCGCAGAGGCGGGGGTAAACCACCTCTTCCCGCCCCTTGGGGGGATAGTAGAACAGCTCCACGTGCGGGTTCGCCAGGGCGGTCTGCTCGAGGTACTCGTCCACCGAGTGCTTGCCCGCCTTGTAGCTCCCCTGGAGCTCGATCTCCACGCGGGTGCCGTGGGGCTCGGCCCACTCCACCTCGGTGTCCCGGATCACCTCGGGCGCGTTTTTCTTGGTGTTGATCACCACCTCTAGGTAGTGCGCCGGGTAGCGCGGCTTGGTCCGGGAGGTGATCATCACCGGCTTGCCCGTGGTGAGCTGCCCGTACATGCCGGCGGCGCTGATGCCGATGCCCTGCTGCCCGCGGGACTGCTTCAGGGAGTGAAACTTGGAGCCGTAGAGCAGCTTGCCGAAGATCTTGGGCACCTGCCCCACCACGATGCCCGGGCCGTTGTCCTGGACGCACACCTTGTAGCGGTCTTCCGACGTCTGGTGGATCTCCACCAGCAAGGTGGGCAGGATACCGGCCTCCTCGCAGGCGTCGAGGGCGTTGTCCACGGCCTCCTTGACCGTGGTCAGCAGCGCCCGGGCCGGGCTGTCGAAGCCCAGCAGGTGGCGGTTCTTGACGAAGAACTCGCTGACGCTGATGTCGCGCTGCTCGGTAGCCAGATGCTCGGCGGTGCGCCGCTTGCGGCCGTTGTGCTGCTTGGCGGGCGGTTTCGCGCTCGACTTGTCCGGCCCGGTGGGGCGGCTGCCGTTCCCGGGTTTGTCAGCGGCCTCGGCTTGGGTGTCGGCCTCGGCCTGGGTGTCGGCCTTGGCCTGGGTATCGGCCTTGGCCTGGGTGGAGGTCTTCTTGCTCTTGGTTGCTGAGGTTTTCGCTGCCATCTCGCGTGTCTGGTCTCGCTGGGTTCTGGATTCTGCTCGGGCCTGCGGCCCACCGCGCTCACGGGTGGCCGGCGGTGGAGCGGGTCGGGGTACCGCGGCGCTCGCACCGTCGAGCAGGTTGAGCTGAGCGTCGATACCCATATAGATCAACTCCTTCGGCCTTGGGCCTGCCCCCGGACAATGCCAACGATCACAAGCAGATCCTGGCGCCGGCTCAGAGCGTCCCGGTCGCGCCGCAGCGCGCCGATGCTGAAATCTGGTTCAATTCTAGAGTGGCCGATCCCCTTGTCAAGAAAAGCCTGTGCCCAGGCCGTGGAGAGAAGACTACCGCCGTCCCAGGTTCTCTTCGAGAATGTGCTTCAGGTGCTTGCCGCCCACGGGCTCGCCGGACACGGAGAGCATGATCGCCTCGATGTCTTCGGTGTCGAACTCCACCTCGGTGCCGACCTGCATGCGACTGTCGATGACCGAATCGCTGGCCAGGATGCCGCGCAGGCCGTTGTCCCGCCAGCGGGTGATGCGCACCCAGACCGACTCCTGCGCCGTCCGGTTGCCGGTCTTCACGTCGAGGGGGATCCGGGCGTAGTACTCGTAGTCCTCCGAGGTGTTGTTTTCGGAGAAGTGGCTGCGAACCAACGGGAGCAGGTGCCGGGTCACCTCCTCCTCCTCTCCGGCGTCGCTGATGCCGATGAGCGAGCGGTGCAGATACCCGTCCACGTGCCGGGAGATGTTCCCGAAGGTGTCGCGGTCCACCAAACAGAGGTAGGGCCCCTCGTGCCCCTCGAACTCTTCGGCGGGGATCGAGAGCACGCCGGGGCGCAGCTCGTTCGACGTGCGAATCGTGATGGCTCCGCCCGGCAGCTCGAACTCCTCGCCGAGGAGGTTCCGGGAGCCGAGGGCCGAGGAGAGCATCAGCTCGTTGAGTAGCTTGCCCGCGTCGCGACCGAGCGTGACCTGAAGATCAAAGGTCTCCAGGTTGGAGCGCCCGAACTTCTCCATGCCGTGGCTGTGGAGCCACGCCTCGTGGCTCGCCTCGTCGGTGACCAGGTGCAGGGTCACGTGGTCCTCGATAGCGAAATCGTCACTCGCCAGCAACCGGTTGAGGTTGCTGCGGGTGAGCATCCGAAGGGCGCTCAGGTCGTGCAGCACGCCGTTCCGCAGGCTCAGCAAGGAGTGCGAGAGCGCCAAGGCGAGCTGCACTCCGTGCACGCTCGTCCGGTGCTCACCTCGGACGCTGAGGACGTAGTGGGAGTGCGCGCTCTCCAGAAGCTGCTCCAGCCCGTCCTCGGGCTCGCCGTCCACGCCGCCGGGGGACGCATCCCAGCGCGACTGGGTGTGCTCGATCTGCACCAGCGGGGTGTCGGTGTCGTCCACCAGCCAGAGCATCCACCAAGGCTCGGTGGCGTGGCGGTTGATCAGCCTGAGGTCTTGGGCCCACTCCGGCAGCTCGCGTGCCAGCTCGAAGGGATCCGGCGGATCCGGCTTCTCGGTCCAGACGTCGTAGACGTGACGCCAATCCAGCAGGTCAAACAAGGGCAGCCTCCGCTTTCTGAGAATCAGATAGCACACATATGGACTCCCCGAAAGGGCGGTTTTCGAACGTGTGGAAAGGCCGGGAATAGCGGTTTCATCTCCGGCCGTTTGTACGCGGGCTTGCCCCTGTGCTAAAACTCCCTTCAACGGCTGAAGCAGCAGGGACCGGACGGCCTGAGCCCCGTCGGAGGTACGTCATGCGCACGCAGATCCTCTTCTTCGCAATCGTGCTGATGGGCTGCGGACCAAAGCAGGATCCGCGACCGGTGCCCCGTCGCGAACCGGCGCGGCGGCAGCACGACGGGTCCCGCGCCTCCCCCCCGCCGGCGATGACCCTGGCCGGCTGCCCGGCTGGGGCCGTGCCCGGACTGACGTTGCCGAGGAACATCCGGACGGTGCAGGCCCTCGGGCGGGGCCTGCGGCTGATCACCGCCGGGCTGCGAGCCAGCGAGCTGCCGCCCTGCACCGGGCGCTGTTCGGCGCCTCGAATGACCTTGGCGCTGGTGGGCGGGGATGGCACGATCTGCTGGCGCACCGACCTGCCGGCAGAGCATCGGCTGGGTCCGGCGGGCCGCGCGGGCAAGCCACTGTGGGTGGCGGGCCCGAAGCAGGTGTTCGCGGTTTCCTGGCAGGGGAAGGTGCTGGGACAGGACCAGGTGAACCGGCCGGTGCTCGGCCCCATCGCCCTGGAGGACGGCGGCGCGGCCGTGGTGGACTCCGAGGGCCACATGGTCGCCTATCGCGCGAACGGCAGGCGCCGCTGGCGCCGCAAACCCATCCTGACGGATCGGCCCCAGGACATTCACCCGCGGCGGGGAGGCGGGCTCGTGGTGGCCTTTGCCGGCGAGGTGCGCGCCTACGACGCCGACGGTGTGCGGCGCTTCCGAGCCCGGCTGCCGGACCGCACCCAGGGTCGGCGCGTCGCCGTGGCGGGTGACGCGCTGTGGGTGTGGTCACTCCGAGGTGCCTACCACCTGAGCGCGGAGGGCCAGGTGACCACCCGGCAGCCGCCCGCGGCGCCCGGGGATGGTCGCGTCTTCGCCGGGGCCCTGGGGGCCGGGAAGCTCTTTTACGCGATCCTCGCCGAGAAGGGATTCTACCCCATCAAGCTGGTGGCCGTGGGGGACAACGATGCGGTGCAGTGGTCTAGACCCTACACGGGCGCGCGGCCCAAGGACTGCCGCATCACCACCGGCTCCAAGCGACAGCTCGGTGTGGAGTGCACCGACGGACGCGTGGTGGTGCGCGACGAGACGGGCATCACCCGGTTCGACGAAACCTGCCAGGCGGGGCGCCTGGCGCTCGGCCCGGGCGGGCGCTATGCAGTGGCCGAAGAGCTGCGGACGAAGGACATGGCCCGGCTGTGCCGCGTGCGCTGGTTCGGCGCCACGGGGGACACCTTTCAGCAGAGGCGCACCAAGGGCAAGTGCCCGGCGCTCTGGTACGACGGCGTCGGCCGCGTCTATCTCGGCACCACGCGGGTGGGACAGTAGCGGAGCCCCTCCGGAAACTCGTCTGGGGCGGCCCGCTGGAGGAGGGCGAAATGGCACTTCGTTGTTTTTTTCTCGCCGGAATCGCGGCGACACTGATCGCCTGTTCGGACGACGACGGCCAGGCCGACAACAACAACACGTCTCCCCCTGCAGACGGCGGGCTGCACGACAGCGGCCCGATCCTGCAGGACGGCGGAATCACGCCGCCCGCGCCCTCCTGCGATCCGGCGCCCGGCGGTGGCTCCACCGACGTTGCCGAACCGGTCCTGATGCAGACGCTCTACGATCGCTGGCACGAGTCCTGGCTCGCCTCGCCCGCCGTGGCCGACCTGGACGAGGACGGCACGCCGGAGATCGTCATCGCCCGGGCCGGGCTGCTGATCGTGTGGCACGCGGACGGCACCGAGGTCTGGCGCGCCGACACCACAGGGCGGACTTGGGCCTCGCCCGTGGTGGCGGATCTCGTGCCCGGGCTGCCGGGGTTGGAGGTGGCCGTGGCGGCCCGGGAGTCGATCTACGCCTTTGACGCCGGCGGCAACGCGCTGCCCGGCTTCCCAGTGCTCTGGGAGGACGAGCTGCGCACGCTGGCCGCCGGGGACATCGACGGGGGCGGGGAGCTGGAGCTTGTGGCCGTGACCACCAGCCGGCTCGAGGCCGCCGGGCAGCGGGACATCGTCATCGCCTTCCACACCGACGGCAGCGTGGTGAACGGGTTCCCGCCCAACACCACCGGCGCCTCCGGCTGTGACGACGCCTGCTACGTGACCGGAGGGTACGATCAGAATCTCGCCCTCGGGGACGTCACCGGCGACGGCCGCATGGAGATCTTCGCCACCCAGGACAACGCCTATCTGAGCCTGCACGACGGCACGGGCCGCGCCTTCGATTCGAACGCGATCTTCCAGAATCCCACCAAGTTCCTCGGCGTCCGCTTCCTGCATGACTACGCCCTGGCTCAGCAGGGGTGGGCGCCGGACGAGGACAGCGCGAACCAGGCACACTTCACCAACTCAGCGCCGGCCATCGCCGACGTGGACGGGGACGGAGAGTACGAGCTGGTGGTGCTCGGCTCCGTCCAGAACGCCGCGCAGACGGATCGCTACCGCGGCGTGGCACTGTGGGTGATCTACGAGGACGGCACTCGACCCGCTTCGTGGATTGCGCCCTTCCACGTCCCTGGGTATCTCGCCGGGCTCTGGGACTACGACGGAACGAACGTCGTCGCGGCCACCAACCAGGTGACCGTGGCCGACCTCGACCCCGACCGTACCGGCCCGGAATTCCTCTTCGCGGGTTTCGACGGCGTCATCCACTGCGTGGACGCCCTCGCCCAGGAGGTGTGGACGTTCACCTACACCACGGACGACCGGGTGCTCACCGGCGGGGTGCTCGTGGCCGACCTGTCCGGTGACGGAGCGCCCGAGGTGGTGTTCGCGACCTACTCGCCGGACGAAGGCAAGAGCGAGCTCTTCGTGCTCGACGGGGGCGGCAACCTGCTGCACCGGCTGCCATTGCCCCAGCGGGGCGCCATGGCCGTGCCCACCATCGCCGACACCGACGGCGACGGCACGCTCGAGATCGTAGTCAACCTCAAGGACGGCGAGGACGGCGTCAGGCAGGTGGAGCTCTACAACGTGCCCGGCTCGGCCGACAACTGCCTGCTCTGGCCCACCGGCCGCGCAAACCTCCACCGCAACGGTTTCGTGCCCTAGACCCGAAGTTCGCACTTTGCTCGGCTGCAATGGCCGAAATCGCCCACTCGCTGTCCCCTACTCCCTCCCCAAGGCCCCCTCCCCAAGGACCCTCCCGCCCCTCCCCGCCCCCCCCGCCCGAAATCACGTTGCGAAAGGAGTGGCCGTGCCCCTCCCCAAGAGAGCGCGGCCGATCCTTTCGCGCGACGCCCATATGCAACCGGCGCGCGCCAGCGCCCCTGAGCTCATTTTTCATGGCTCCGGTCGCTGGCGCGCCGTGATTCCGGCGCCCCCCGGAGTCATAGAATCAAGACGCTCATATCCAACCGCTGCCTCCCGCCACCCGAAAACATGCCGCCCGAAAACATGCCGCTCGAAAACACGCCGCTCGAAAACACGTTGCCCGAAAACACGTTGCCCGAAAACACGTTGCCCGAAAACACGCCGCCCGAAAACACGCCGCCCGAAAACACGTTGCCCGAAATCACGTCGCCCGAAAACACGTTGCCCGAAAACACGTTGCCCGAAAACACGGTGCCCGAAAACACGTTGCCCGAAATCACGTTGCCCGAAATCACGGTGCGAAAGGAGTGGCCGTGCCCCTCCCCAAGAGAGC